>JAEYOR010000020.1 GCA_023411615.1 Actinomycetes bacterium | reverse complement strand
GGGGGGGCCCCCCCCCCCCGGGGGGGCCCCCGCTTTGTCTGTGCCGGTTGGTCTACGGCGACTCTTTGGCGGTCGCCGTGCGAATGATCGTCGTGAGGAACACCCAGGACACCGCAATAAGTGCGGTCGCTACCCAGCCGAGCGGCACCAAGGCGTCGAGTTTGCTCGTGTCGACAAACTCTCCTGTTGACCAATCGAATCCGCTGAAGACTGCCCACATACCCACAATGACCGACACGACGGTTGACGTGACGTAGGGGATCCACCAGCCCATGAGCGTGCCAACGCTCACAGTGCGGCGCGTGAGCGCACGCATACCCATTGCGGGCAGCACCAAGTTGGCAAAGGGGACAAACCAGCCCCACCACTCGACAGCAGGCACACCGCCGGGATCGGCGCCACGGGCGCGCTGAATTGACCTCAGCTTCCACATCCACAATGCGAGGAGGACGTACGACGCAATCTGAACAAGCGAGGACAACGCTGACACGGGGTCGCCAGTTTGTGCGGAGTTCGCGTTATTTGGGTCGACGAGTTGCTCTTTAAGCGTGTCCACAGTTCCCGACATCGTCAACGCCGACACGAGGTACATGAGCGTGGTCGCGCCAGTGAGCGCAATGGCCCAGGGGGCCAGTTTGTTGAGGCCGCGATCAGGCGACACTGCGATGGGTTGCCATTGCGCATACGGCTGCTGGGCGGAGTATGGCGCTTGTGCCGGAGGCGGGGGTGGTGCGTGGCCGGCCGCGGGGTCTGGTGCGGAGAAGGGATCGGGATTGTGCGGGGGTACGGTCATGGATGCGACGCTATCGCTCTCGGGCGGCCGAGTCGACTGCATCGCAGCCGAGCGATGAAATCAGTGAGGGAGACCCGATTTGGCCCTCGCGTATGGTGCAGGTAGACTCGTAAGTCGCACGTGGCCAACCACGGCACGACGCGGGGTGGAGCAGTTCGGTAGCTCGCCGGGCTCATAACCCGGAGGTCGCAGGTTCAAATCCTGTCCCCGCTACCATTCGACAATGGCCCGGATCCTGAGGATCCGGGCCATTGTCATTGCGGCGATGCCCGCCCATTTCAGCCAGATTGACTGCGTATAGCGTCGTCTTGTCCCGTCGTGGGGTGTTTTTCCGATTTGAAGTGTTGACCTTACGCAGGAAATAGCCGATGGGCATACTGGAAACCGTTGCGTATGTTGCGCGACCGGGCAGGTAGGAGCCGAGTGTGTCTCGGAGGGTACGAGCGGCGAGTAGGCGCGCGTTGACGATGCACGCGGTCATGGCCGCGTGCTATGTCGTCGCGGTCATCGCCGGCCGCCTCACGGCTTCGCCGGAAACTGGCGTCTCCCTCATTTGGCCTGCGGCGGGCGTTGGCGTCTTGTGGGTGTTTCTTGCAGCGAAGAATCGCACGGGCGTGCTCGCAGCGGTCCTCGCCATCGGCATCGTATCCGGCGCTCTCAACACAGTTACCGGCACAGGTGGACTCCTCGGCCTCGTGTTCGCCGCGTCTAACGCCCTTCAGTCGTGGGTGGCTATGGTCGTCTATCGCTGGCTGCAGGGCAGGCTAGGACGCTCAACCTGGTGGCGCATGCGCAGCGTGACGGATGTCGTCGCATTGGGCGCCGCCGCTGTCGCTGGCGTCGTCGCAGTGCTTGGTCTTGCGCCAGTGGTCACGTCGTATGTGAATGACTCGGCGTACGCCGCGGTCGCCGGAGTATGGCTGTTGCGCAATGTGACGGGCATCTTCCTGGTGGTGCCGCTGGCGATGAGGCTTCTCGATCCGCGTTTGCGACCCTCCTCGCGCATCAGTTCCGCATGGCGTCAGCGCACACCTGAACTCATCGTCATCATTGTGTTGACTGCCGTCATGTACGGGGCCGTGTACGGCACCACGTCAACGTTCACCCTGTCGTTCTTGCCGATGGGCTTGACGATCTGGGCCGCGGTGCGGCTCGACACCACTATCGCGGCGATCCACGCGCTTGTGGCGAGCACGCTCGTTGTGATGCTCACTCTCGTTGGAAGCGGGCCTTTTGGGTCGCTCGACTCTTTTGACAGGGCGTTCACGGCGCAGGCGTACGTTGTCGCGTACCTCACGTTCACGTGGCTCATCTCGTCCCAGCGCGACGAGCTGTCTGCGCTTCTCGATGACGTCCAGCGATCGCGTGCTGAGGCACTCAAGCAGGCGGAGTTGCTCCGAGCAATCTTCTCCACGTCGCGCGATGCGATCTCCGTCTTCGATGGAGACGGCGAGGTCGTCATGCTCAATGACGCCAGCGTCACCATGTTCGGCGACATTCCCCGGGGGGCGCGCGCAAATGACCCTGTCGTGCTGTCGACATTCTTCCGGGTGAGCGACGGCACCCCCATCACGGCAGAGGAAGCGCCTTTCAACCGTATTGCGCGCGGTGAGTCTGTGGTGATGACCGAGTTCGGGATGATGCGCGATGGTGAGCGTCGCATCATCGATCTGACGGCGTCAGCGCTACCAGCAGTGGCGGGAACCGACGGGGGTTCGGTGGTCATGGCGCGAGACGTGACCGAGGCGCGCGCTGCGCAAGCGGAAATCCGCCGTGCGCGCGATGACTACGCCATGCTGCTCGCCGCCGCTACCGAACAAGCGATCCTCGCATGCTCGCCGGATGGCACCATTCGCCTTGCAAGCAAAGGCTCCGAAACGATCTTTGGCGTGCCGCCCGCACAACTTGAAGGCACCATGCTCGCGGCATTGCATGACCCAGAGCACCTCGCGGCCGTTGCAGCCGAGCTGGAGGTTGAGCCGTACGAGGTGCATGCCGAACTTGCGAGGCGCGACATGTCCGGCGCCCGACGATGGCACATGGTCGGTCCCGGCGCTTCCGTTGTATCGATGACCGTCACGTCCACACCGGATGGTGGCTTCATGTGCGTGGTGTGGGACGTGACCAAGCAAATCGAGAACGAGGAGCGCCTGCGCGTGTCTGAGGCTCGCTTCCGCCAGGCCTTTGACACCGCGCCCATCAGCATGTTCATCGTCAGCCTCGATGAGCCCGATGCGGGTACGGTCCTTGAGACCAATGCCACAGCGATCATCTTCACCGGCCGTGACCGCGACGAACTCAGCGGAGCTGAGTTCACCTCGCTGATCCATGACGACGACGCGGCGACGGTTGCTCAGTGGATCGCCGCATGCGCCGAAGGGCAGAAGGCACAAGTGCGTGGCGAGGTGCGCTTTGGACCCCATGCCGCCGGTGTCTCATGGGGAATGGTGTCGGCTTCGGTGGTCCATCTCGAAACCCGTCGCTCGGGAACGCGCGCCCGCTACTTGCTGTGCCTCGTCGAGGACATCACGGCGCGGCGCGCCGCAGAGGACGCGCTCGTCCGCCAGGCACTTCACGATGACCTCACGGACCTTCCCAACCGCGTGCTCCTCCACGATCGTCTCGACTTTGCGATTCGTTCGATCAGTGACGACGAGTCGCGCCGAGTCGGGATCCTGTTCTGTGACCTCGATGGCTTCAAGGACGTCAATGACGCCTATGGGCACAGCACGGGAGACGAGGTCCTGCGCGAGGTGGCGCGGCGCTTCTCACTCACCGTCGACGGTCAGGACACCGTTGCCCGGCTCGGCGGCGACGAATTCGCAGTGGTCCGGCCGGATGTATCTGATGAGGAGTCGCTTGTCGCTCTCGCGCATCGGCTCATTGATTCCTTACGCGAGCCGATCTTGTCGACCCGCGGCACCCATCACTTGGGGGTGTCCATCGGCATGGTGACCGGAGGTGCCACGTCGCAAACCGAAGCCCTCCTCGCACACGCGGACGCAGCCATGTACCAGGCAAAGCGTGATGGAAAGAATCGTGTCCATCGTTACGATGCGACGCTCCTTGCCAAGAGCGTGCGCACAACGCGCCTCGTTCCCGAGCTCATGCGCGCACTCGAAGAAGGCGAGTTCGTCATGCACGGCCAGCCGGTCGTGTCCCTGCGGACTGGCGCTGTCGAGTCAGTCGAGATGCTCTTGCGATGGGACTCTCCCGAACGTGGGCTCATTCCGCCCGGGGAGTTCCTCGATGTGCTTGAGGCAAGTGCGCTGATGGTTCCCGTTGGCATCCACGTGCTCCATGAGTCGTGTCGCATCGCCGCGAGCTTCCCGCCCGCAGCAGACGGCTCGCTGCCGGCCGTCCACGTGAACGTCTCCGGAAGGCAACTGACGGCCGGAGACTTCACGATGTCCGTGAGCGATGCGCTCAAGGAGACGGGTCTCGACCCGAGCCGGCTGGTCCTGGAACTCACCGAGACTCACATGCCGCAATTGACCTTGCCGCTGCTCACCGACCTCGCCGTGTTGCGAGAGCGCGGGGTGCGCATTGCGCTCGACGACTTGGGAACGGGGTATTCCTCACTTGCACGGCTGACGGAGTTGCCCATCGATGTGCTCAAGGTGGACCGGGGATTTGTCTCCGGCATCGGCACCGACGATCGGTGTGACGCAGTAGTGCGCGCTGTGGTCGGCATGGGCGATGCCATGGGTGTCGACGTGGTGGCCGAAGGTGTCGAGACTGCAGATCAAGCGGCCGAGCTGGTGCGGCTTGGCTGCCCAAACGCGCAGGGCTACTTCTTTTCCCGTCCCCGGCCCGAGTCCGAGCTCAACCGCGTGGTCACGACCACGTATGACCTCGTCACGGGCGAAGCGCTGTCCTCGCGTGCGGCCTGAACATGTGATGAATGCGGCGGAGCGGCGCTGTCCGGCCGTCCGATCCGGCACTAGCCTGCTCACGTGACGAGCGAGCACGAGCGCCAGCCTCCCCGCCTTGGCCTCGTGCCTGCCATTGGCATCGGCGTTGGCTCAATGCTTGGCGCAGGTGTCTTCATTGTGTGGAGCCCCGCTGCGAGCGCCGCGGGAACGTGGCTTCCCGTCGCCGTCCTCCTTGCCGCCGCCATTGCCGCCATCAACGCGTTGTCGACCGCGCATCTCGCCGCGCTCCACCCCGTTGCAGGCGGTGCATACGCCTACGGCACGCGCGAGTTGCGAGCGCCCTGGGGCTTTGTTGCGGGTGCTGGCTTTGTCACGGGCAAGACCGCCTCGCTCGCGGCAATGGCTCTCGCGATCGGGAACTATACGTGGCAGGGGAACTCGCGGTGGGTGGCAACCGGGGTGCTCATCGCAGCACTCGTGCTCAACGCGATGGGCGTCAACCGGACGGCCGCCGTCACGACCGTCATTGCCGTCATCGTCACCGCGGGACTCATAGTCATCGCGGGGGCATCGGTTGCCTCGCCCGCCGCCGCGCCAGGTCCAAGCGCCGACGTGGGGCTTGCGGGAGTTGTCGAAGCCGCAGCGCTCGTCTTCTTCGCCTTTGCCGGCTATGCACGCCTTGCCACATTGGGTGAAGAGGTGCGCGATCCCGAGCGCGTCATCCCGCGTGCAGTGGCGTGGGCGCTCTGCATTGTCATCGCGGTGTATGGCCTTCTCGCCTTTGTCGTACTGCGCAGGCCCAGTGTTGCGGCACTCACCGATGCCGACGCACCGCTTGCACGTACGGCGCCCGACGGCGGTCTGTGGCCGCAATTGGTCGCACTGTTGGCGATGGCCGCGGCGGGTGGGGCGCTTGTCGCTCTCTTGGCGGGAGTGGGGCGGACCGCAATGGCAATGGCGCGCGACGGGCAGTTCCCGCGTGTCCTCGCCCGGCGCAACAGACGCGAGGTGCCAGTGCTCGCCGAGGCCGTCGCGGCGTCGGCCGCTATTGCGCTCGTGTGGTGGGGGGACGTGGGCTTTGCGATCGCGATGTCGAGCGCGGCAGTGCTTGCCTATTACGCGGTGGCAAACGCTGCCGCAATGGCCGCGCGACGTCGCGGAGCCCGCATGCCGATGCCGCTTGCGATCTCCGGGCTCGGCCTTGCACTGTGTGTGGCCCTTGCGGCCTCGGTTGATCCGCGAGCGCTCGCGAGCGCCGCGGGCGTGATGATGCTTACGGTGCTGGTGCGGGCAGGTGTTCTTTGGCGAGGCGGCCGTCGGCCAACCGAATCGTGAGGTCGGCCGCCTCGATGAGGCTTGGGTCGTGAGTCGAGATGAGCGCCGTCATCCCTTGCGCTGAGACAACGTCCTTCAGCAGCGTGAGGATCTGTGCGCCGGTGTGGGCGTCGAGCTGGCCAGTTGGCTCGTCGGCGATGAGCAGGCGTGGGCGTCCTGCCAAAGCGCGGGCGATCGCCACGCGCTGCTGTTGACCACCGGATAGCTCGGACGGCCGCTGTTGCCCGTGGCCTGAGAGACCGACCATCTCGAGAAGCTCCATGACCCGAGCCTCGCGCTCGGAGGGACGCATGCCCTTGAGTCGCAAGGGCAAGCCAATGTTCTCGATCGCCGTGAGCATAGGAACGAGGCCAAAGGTCTGGAACACAAAAGAGACCCGCTCGCGACGCATGGCCGTTCGCTGGCGTTCTGACATTTGAGTCACCGTGGCGCCGTCGACGACGATGGTGCCGCTCGTGGGCCGATCGAGACCGCCGATGCAGTTGAGGAGCGTCGTCTTTCCCGAACCGGAGCGTCCAGCAAGTGCGACAACAGCTCCAGCGGGAACGGTGACGGACACGTCGTCGAGCGCGGTCACGGCGGCGGAGCCGGAATCATAGCGGCGGGTGACGTGGTCGACCACCACCATCGGCGTGGCGGCGCTGGCGATTGACTCAGTCATTGTGCTCTCCCGGGGGAAGCCACGGCATGTGGGGCAAGGGTGGCGTTGGCGCTTGTTTGTCGCTTTGGTCGACGTGCTCGGGCGTGAAGACGCCGGCGGGAGGCGCGTATGGATCGTCCGACGCGGGGGCTGGCGATGCAACGACAGGGAGCGGGGCCGCGGCCTCGGGCTCGGGCATCGGTGCCGGAGTGGCTGCGGGCGCGGCTGGCGCAACTCGAGGAGTGCTCGGCGTTTGGTCATTCCACACGCCGATGTGATCGGACTCGAGTTCAAGGCGGACCCTGTCGCGCAATTGAAGTGCGTCACGGTAATCCGCAGGCAGCTGCAGGCGCCCCGCACGGTCGAGCACCGCGTACTCCTCATGAGACGTGTGCATGAGGCCATCCGCACCGATCTGGGTGCGTCGGACCACCTCAGTGGATGTGCGACCGTCACGAATCGCGATGGTGCGTTGGACTTGTGAGCTGACCGCGTGGTCGTGCGTGACGACGACGACTGTCGCACCGAGATCCTTGTTGGCAGATCGGAGAGCCTCAAAGACGTCATCGCCGGTTGCGGAGTCCAGTTCACCGGTCGGCTCGTCGGCAAAGATCACTTGCGGGCTATTGGCGAGCGCCACCGCAATTGATACGCGTTGCTGTTCGCCTCCCGAGAGCTGATGAGGGCGCCGATGTGCCTTCCCGGCCATGCCCATCGCGTCAAGGAGTTCCATCGCGCGCCGCGAACGTGCCCGGGGGCCGGTGCCCGCAAAAGCCATCGGCATCATGACATTCTCTTTCGCGGACAGATAGGGCAAGAGGTTGCGCGCAGTCTGCTGCCACACAAAGCCGACGACGGAGCGACGGTACGTGAGGCGGTCGGCGTGCGACATCCGGAGCAGATCCCAGTCCGCGACGCGAGCCGCACCCGCAGTGGGCACGTCGAGGCCTGACAACACATTGAGCAGAGTCGACTTGCCCGAACCCGATTGCCCGACGATCGCGATCATCTCGCCGTTGTCGACGAGCAGGTCGAGGCCTTGGAGTGCCTGAACCTCGATGTTCTCCACCTGGTAAATGCGCACGAGGTTGTCACATGCGATGAGCGCATCTCCGCCAAAGGCAGCGACTGTAGTTGCCATAACCTGTCCCTATCTCGTCTCACCGTAACGGAGCACCTCGCTGAGGCGGGCCCGGCGCTGCACAACGACCTCAGCGACGACTGCAATGAAGAGCAACAAGGCCAGCGCGATTCCACCAGGCGCCAGCAACGCAGGATCGATGCTTGGCGGGGGATCGTTCACGCCTCCCGACAGCACAACCAGTCCCAAGGCCGGAGACAGCACCACAATGACGATGAGCGCGGCGCCGACGGCGGCGACGGCACTTGCGAGCACCATCGGGACGAGATCGGTGAAGGCGAGCCACCAGCCAAGGCGGGGCGGAACTCCCTGAGTTCGGAGCAAGGCGATGGCACGGCCGCGCTCGCGTGCACCCGTCGCGACACTGACAAGTAGGCCTACGGCAGCGAGTGCGGCAACGGAGAGCACCGCCCATGCCATCGTTCGCTGAACACCGCCCATCAAAGCCGAAGACCGCGCGGTCTCAAGCCAATCTGAACGCAACCATACGTCGCTTTCCGCAATGCCAGCGTCGGCAATGGCAGCGTCGGTACCGGGGCCTACGACGATGGTGACGTTGGGTTCGATCGGCTCCTGGGTCTCGACAGTGAGGAGCGGCTCAAGAGCAACAAGGATGTACGGGCCATCGAGCCATCCGTTCGGCTCGGGTTGGGCCTCGTCGACAAAGGAGACGGGGATGAACGTGCGCCCAAGGAACACATCTGAGCGCTGATAGACGTCGATCTCACGAAGTTCCTCACTGGCGATCGCGGGGATCGGGTCACCTGGCGACCATGCCTCGACCGCCTCGGCGAGGTTGTCGAGCTCGTCCATCGGAGCGCCACTGACTGCGGCAAGGGACTCGCGATACGACTCGTCGATTGCGACGACGGTCGCAGCGGAAAGGCTTGAGCCCATCGCAATCGTCGTCCGAGGTGCGGCGATCAATTGCGTGACGACGAGGTTCTCATTGCGCCATTGCTCGGCAAGGCTCCGGTCTACGGCACCCGTGATCCGCGCGTCGCCACCGATGCGCTCCCACGAGGCGGCCTCCTGGCCCTTGTCCACGGTGGACGACAAGAGTGCGCCATACGCACCGACTGCAAGAGCGAGTGCCAGTGCGACAAGCGGCAAAGCGGCGATCGGCTCGCGACTGCGCGCGGCGGTGAGCAGGCCAGCGGCTCCGCGGCTCAAACGGGCGAGGAATTGGACGACGCGGCGCGGAATCGCGGCGAGACGGACAACGATGAGCGCGACAGCGAGGGCGACGAGCGCCGGGGCAACGGCGAGGAAGGGGTCGACGCCAACAGTCTGCGTTTGCAGGACACCGCGGCCGCGAAGCGACCACACCGCCATCGCGGCCACGATAAGGACGAGGCCGTCGCGAGTGAACGAACGCGCGGCACGTGCGCGCGCAATCTTGGCGCGATCGCGGCGATTGGCAGGCTCTCGTTTCCCTGCCCACGACGCCCGCGCCATCGCCGCTCCAAGCAGTGGAGTTGAGCCGAGAGCGACGAGCGCAACGAGAAGTGCGAGAGGGTCGACTGGCGTGGCTCCGGGCGTGACAATCGATGCGGCGCCGTAGCCAAGGGCGAGTCCACTGAGGGTGAACATCGCACTTTCAATGAGGAGCGCTCCCATCGTGGACCCGACAGCGGCACCGCGAGCCCTTTCGAGTTGAATGTCGCGGACACGCCCACGGACAAGCAGATGTGCCATGAGAGCGATCACGGCGGCCGCGGTCGCGGTGACGCCCGCGATGAGGACGGACATCTGTGCGAGTGCGGCACGCGCGCGCACCGGGTAATCGGTGAGGGCCTCGCCAAGGCCCGAGCTGACGCGGGGGCGGACGCTGCTCTCGGGCAAGAGGGTCTCGCTGCGAGTCTCCAGGCGTTCAAGCTCCGGCGGTATCGAACGGGCAAGGTCGAGAGTGAGCCGCGTGGGATCGACGCTCATGACGACGGAAGCGGTGAGGGGAGTCTCGAGCCGTGACGTGAATTCCTCGGCGATGTCGGCCGACATGAGGATCGTGCCGATTGCGCGTTCCACGCCCGTTCCGCCGAGGCGAGTCTCGGGCTCAAAAAGCCCCGTGGCGGAAGCAGCGGCATCACCTGCGGGATCGGCAACCGTTGCGAGCGCCGTCACCTCAAGTTCAACTCGCGATCCGTTCGAACGCCCGAGCGTCAGTTGGTCTCCGACCTCGATATCGAGTGCGTCGAGTGTTTGTTGAGTCAGCGCGACCTGGAGCGGTGGCACATCCGTCGGTGCGGCGTTGCTGCCGGGAAGTGGGGGGTCTGCTTTGACAAGGACAGGAGCCTCGCCTTCAACCACGGTCATCGACGCCGTGGGGACAAACGCGATGACGGCGTCAGCGTCGGTACGTGTGAGCGCCGCCGCTTCGCGACCTTCGTCCGCCGCCGATTCGCGTTCAGCAGCGGACGTCACCGACATGAGGGTGTACGGCGCCGACAGCGCACCGGTGGTGTGGGTCATCACCACATGCGCCGTGTCACGTGGGAGGTTCGCGACGATCGTGTCGGAGGCCTCAGCGAAATCCTGCATGCGCAAGCCACGCACTGATTCGAGATTGTCGCCGCCGGGGTTTCCAAGGGGGAAGGTGACGGTGACGGCGTCGCCTCCCGCTTGCGCTCGCACAGCGTCGGCCGCGCCGTCGTCGAGAGTCCCGAGAATGAGCTGTGGACCCGCGTAAGCGAGAAATGCGGCGAGAGCGACCACGCTCATTGCGGCGAGAAATATCCAACGGTCTCGCCACGCTCGCCGCCGCGCGAGCAACCACATCGGTCCCGCGCCGCCCGGGGGAGCTGGGTGTTCGTCAATGCGGGTGACCGCGATGTGGACGCTCATCGGGCATCACCTTGGCGCAAGAGATCGGCGGGGCGGATTCGTCTCACGAGCACCGCGGCAATCGCAAGGGCGAGCACAACGACCGCTACGGCTTCCAACGCAAGTGCGGCGACAAACGGCCACGGCACGTGAACAAGGACCTCGGGAACAGGAGGTTGGCCGTCGGGACCAAAGGACACGAGTGGCGCCGTGAGGCTCACGAGCCACAGCCCCAAGCCGATTCCGCATATGGTTCCGAGCGTCGCCAAGAGGGTTGCTTCGACCCCCACCATGCGCACGGTTGCTCCGGAGCTGAGGCCCACGGCACGCAATTGGGCCAATTCGAGCGCACGCGCGCGGGTTGACACGACGATGTGGACCGCGAAGCCGACAGCGGCGAGCAGCGCCGCTGCGCCTGCGACAAGCCACATCGCGACGCCAATGGCCACGCGCAACGGATTCGTGGTGAGGCTGTCAACGACCTCTTGTCGAGTGGTGATGCTGAGGTCGTGAGGAAGGGACGCGGTGTATGCGTCGACGTCGTCTGTGCTCACCCACCATGTGGAGACATCGCGGGTGACGCCTCCACTTTGGAATGTGGCCACCTGCAGTGTGTCGATTGGCGCCGCGACCACAAAGCCCGTCTCAGCACCAATTCGCGGCAGCGCCGCGGCAACGTTGGCCCGCACCAGTGCGCCGCCGACGCGCATCGTCACGTTGTCGCCCACCGACATTCGGCTTGCTCGCAAGAGAGTGTCGGTGACAACAATCGGCACGTCGCCCACGAGGTCGCGTGACGACAGGACGCCGGTGATTGGCTGATCCGCAACGTCTCCGACCCCCGCCGACATCGTGAGGGCCAGCGTCGTGTCGTCCGCGCGGACGTCATCGACGATGCCCGCAGTTGCGGAGGCCTTCCATGGGCCGATGGCACTGACGTCGAGTGGGTCGGCACGCGTGGGTGCGGGTTCATTCGAAATCGACCAACCGGGCACCGGCGTGAGGGTGGCGAAGTCAGTCATCTCAACTCGCACGCGCACGCGATCCCCAGGGACCGGCCGACCCGACAACACGAGTTCGCCCGGAGAGGCGATGATCGTCTGGATGCCCACCACGCTTGCGGCGGACGCACTGTCGCCGATGCGGGCCTCCAGATGCTGAGGCGTGCCGTCCGCCATCACGACGCCCAAATCGATTGTGTGAAAAAGACCCGTCTCGGAAAGCACAAGGGCCCGCACCGCGACCAGCATGTCGCCAAGGTCCTCATTGGCGGGCGTGGCGGCGACGTTGAGACTGAGTGACTCGGCGCCAGCCGGCAGGGCGACTTCGGCCTCTTTCGACACGTCCGTGCCACGCAGCGCAAGCGCCAAGCGCTCTCCGCGTACTTCCGCAAGGCGTCCCTCGCCCAGTGCCTCCCACCCGTCATGGGTTGTAGCCCGGATATACGCGCCAGTCCCACTGAAAGGTGCGAAAGACAAGCGCAGTTCACCAAGGCTCCGCTCGGAGATCTCAATGGCGTCGGCCACCACTGGCTCGGGTGTCGCACCGGGGGATTGGACCACGAGGGCTTGACGCATCCACGGTGTGTCCTCTGCCGCGACGACGGCATCGACAGGATGGCGGAACAACGCTTGATCTTCTTGGGAGGCGGACCACGTTGCCATGAAGCCCGCGGTGAAGACGCCGACCGACAGTGACAAGGTGAGGAGGAGCACTGCCGACAGTGCCCGCACAGGCCGGCGCGCCACTTCCCACGCGGCCAAGGGGGTGACAGCGCGCCGCGCGGAGCCTGCGAGCATTTCCATGAGGCGGGCGGCGAGGGGGACGATTCGCGCTGCGAGGAGAGCGCCCGCAAGCAAAGCGAGCGCTGGCCCTGCCGCGAGGAGCGGATCGAGGCGCGGGGGGCCTTCGCCACTGACAACAGGTGAGCGATAGATGCTCAGCTGCCAGAAGGCAAGACCAGCCAAGACGATGACCGCCGCGTCGAGCCCCGAGCGCTGAAACGCCGCCTTCTTGCCGGGCCGTGCCCGGTCCGCCTCTGCCTCGACCATGAGCGCAGAGCGGCGCGTCAACGGTGCGAGCACGATGACGACGAGGAAGAGCGCGACCACCGCACCAGCCAGCCATGCGCCCCGGGGCAAACCGGGATCCTTGTCAAACCCCGCATTGCGCAGGATGTCGACGTCAGCGAGCTTGAGGTACGCGAGGCGAGCCAAAGGCGCCGCCGCTGCCACCGTGAGCGCCCCAATGATGCCTGTCTCGATCGCGCCCACCTGGAAGGTTTGCCGCGCCGAGCTGCCGCGCGCTGCGACGAGATGTCGCTCATCGTGACGGCGCTCGCTGACGAGACGCGCAGCCTGCACCAAAGCGGCCGTCGCCACCACAAGGAGCAACAATGCGGTGACAAGGACGGTGGACCGGGTCATCGCCAACGAGCCGACGACTTGACCCGCGGTTTCCTTCACTGGGGCGAACACGGCCACCCGCGACGCGAGATTGCCCAGCTGCAGCTTTGCGTCAGTGTCGACCTTGGTGAGCGTGCCCATGAGCACGGTCAACTGCTCGACGGTGGTGGAGGAGAAGTCCGGCTCGTAAACCACCGTGACGGTGTCGAGAGGAGCCGTTTCTACTCGATCGTGCGTGGTGATGAGCGGCCCGTAACCCGGCGCGACCAAGCCGCCGTATGAGCCGGGAACCACCACGGCAGGGCTGTAGCCCTTGGCCTGCAAGGTGTCGGGCAGCCACAAGGGACCGTCCGGTGCGACAGGAATGAAGACGCCAACGACCCGCGCCGTGGCAGTTGGCTCTTCGGAGTACGAGCGGTGGCGTACTTCGATGTCATCGCCAAGCGCCATGTCGAGGTCTTCAAACATGGCGCGAGGCACGGCGATCTCTGTCGTTCCGACGACGCCGTCCTCGGGCCACCGTCCGTCGACGATGACGCCGAGCGCATCGAGACGATCGTCCGAGGCGAAATAGGTGAGGACATAGCCTGAGTCGAGGTTGAGGAACTGCAGCGCTCCCTCGGCATGGACGTATGACGTGGCGGGCGTGTCCTGGAGCCCCTGATGAGCGGCACGTGCTGACGCGTCGACGATGTCGCTCAAGGGGCCGTTGGCTTGGATCGTGTGCTTGAGCTGGGTGCTCAGTGCAGGAGCGTCATCGAGCGCGGAACGCGCGGCAAACGTGGTGGTGGCGCGGTCAAGGAGGTAGAGCGTCGACAGCAGTGTCGCGGACAGGATCGACAGCGCAAGCACGATTGCCAGGAGCGGCGCTTGTACACGCGCGCGCCGGAGGGCGAGTCGCCATCTCCAGGGAGCCACGTCGTCCCTTCCGTGCTCGGTGCGCACTTGTCAGCGATGACTGTGCGCTTTTACCTTCGCCACATTAGGGGATTGAAGAGGCTTGAATTGACCGCTCAGCCTTTCGCGCGGTCCGCGAGCCATGCGTCGGCCGCCGCGAGTTCCTTTGGCAACGCCTGCTCAATGGCGGACGCCACTGCGCGCTCCACCACGGCTCCGATGAGCGGCACGGGAGCCTGCACATCGCCCGCAAGGCCAAAAGCGGCTCCACCCGACATGGGCTTCACCACAACGGCACCGCGAGCGTGACCCGGCGTGCCGGGAATCTCCAATGCAAAGGTGCCCTCGCGATCGGACGGGTCACCGTTTCGTTCTGCTGGCGCCCATGCCTCGGTGTAGCGAACGGTCAATTTGCCTCCCACGAGCGAGCGGAACTCCTGTGGGATGTCATGCGCGGGAATGGTGCGGCGGATGGCGACCGTGAAGGACCCGTCATCGAGCGTGTCAACAAGCACATCGCAATCGTCGGCTCCTGATGCCCGGGCCCGCTGAGCGTTGAACTCCTCGCTGCTCAGCATGGCCATGACCTCATCCACACTCGCATCGAAACGGTGCTCGTACGTGATCCTCATGGCGCCTCCTTGTGCTGCGCCCAGCGTAGCGCGGCGCCGTCTGGCGCACCGCCTTCTACGCTGGTGCCGTGGCAACCTTGCGCGAGATCTCTAACCAGTACGGCTCGATGTCGGAAGAGGAGGCGGACTGGCTTTCCGAACTCGTCGCCGATTGGCAGATCATTGCCGACCTCTCATTCGCCGATCTCATCTTGTGGCGCCGTTTTGACGACGGCTTTGTTGCCATTGCCCACTGCCGTCCGTCGACCGGGCCCACCGTGCACCTCGACGAGGTGGTGGGAACTCGCGCCGCCGCGGGGCGCATCGCGCACCTCGACACCGCCTTCACCCAAAGAGAGATCGTCGTTTCTCGTGAGCCGCGATGGGATGAGACGTATGCGGTGCGAGAGGAAGCGCTCCCCGTGGTAATGAAGGGCGACAAGGTCATTGCCGTCATCACCCGCGAGGCCTCAATGGCGGCTTTGCGGTCCTCAAGCAGGCTTGAGATCAACTACAAGGGCGCTGCCGACGATCTCCTTCACATGGTGACGCGCGGAGAGTTCCCTCTGCGCACCTCCGTGACGGGTCCCAAGCGTGGAGCTCCGCGCGTGGGCGACGGGGTGCTACGGCTCGATGCCCAAGGCATCGTGACGTACGCAAGCCCCAATGCGTTGTCGTGCTTCCATCGTCTTGGCGTGACCGGCTCGCTCATGCATCGCTCGTTACCGCGAGTGGTGGCCGCGATGGTGTCAGACAAGGGCCAGGTGGACGAGACGCTCGCCATGGTGACTGCAGGCCGCGCGGCCTGGCGCACTGATGTGGAAGCCAACGGAGCGGCCTTGTCTTTGCGTGCATTGCCGGTGACCGAGCACGGAGTGCGGGTGGGCGCCGTGCTCTTGTGCCGGGATGTCAGCGAATTGCGTCGCCGGGAGCGCGAACTGCTCACGAAGGACGCGACGATCCGTGAAATCCACCACCGCGTCAAGAACAATCTGCAGACCGTGGCCGCGTTGTTGCGTCTGCAGTCACGCCGGGTCGAGGCGCCGGAGGCCAAGGAGGCGCTCGCGGAAGCGATGAGACGAGTGTCGACGATCGCAATGGTGCATGAGACGCTTTCGGGCACCCTTGACGAGCTTGTTCACTTCGACGACCTCATGGCGCGCTCGGCTCGCATGGCGGCCGACGTTGCCTCACCTGGAGTGCCCGTGAAAATCGTTCGTGAGGGCGACTTTGGGATGATTCCGGCGCAGTTTGCCTCATCGCTCGCCCTTGTCATGACGGAACTTGTCACCAATGCGGTGGAGCATGGCTTTGAGGGTCGCGAGCACGGCACGATCACCATCAGCGCGGAACGAGAAGGACCAGTGCTGCGAATCGCCGTAGGTGACGACGGCAAGGGCCTCACGGGAGAGCCGTCAGGCCTTGGTTCTCAGATCGTGCGCACCCTCGTGACTAACGAATTGCACGGCACGATTGAATGGTCGGCCGCAGCTCAGGGCTCAATTGTCAGTCTGATGGTGCAAATGGACGCGGACTAGACGCGTCTCAGTGCAGGCAGACCTGCGGTGTTACTTGGCGGCGCGGTGGTAATTCGAGCGCGCGGCGTTACTTGGCCGCGCGGCGTGCGCGAGCGGCGCGGCGCTTGAGCGAGCGACGCTCGTCCTCCGAGAGGCCGCCCCATACGCCCGAGTCCTGGTTGTGCTCCATCGCCCATGCGAGGCAGGTCTCACGCACTGTGCACGTGTTGCACACAGCCTTGGCGCGCTCAATCTGAACGAGAGCGGGGCCAGTGTTGCCTACCGGGAAGAACAACTCAGGGTCGTCGACGTCGAGGCAAGCTGCGCGGTCGCGCCAGTCCATCAGGTCTCCTCACACAAAGAAAAATGCGGCGGTCCACAAGATGTTTGGACTCGCCGCTACGTCGCGGAACTGTCATCTATGTTCGCACTGTTAACAACAGATGACAAGGGTCTAATCCTGTAGCGTCTCGAATAATTCGCTTGGAGAGGTTGGAGAACATGGACAAGCCCCGGGGTGCATGGGCATCGCTCGATGGAGTTGCCCTCCTTGTCTTGGTTCTTGAGACTGTAGCGACCCTCGTGATCGCCTCGGGCTATGTGGTGTACGCCCTGCTAGACGACGAGATGTCAGGCCTTGGCGCCGCGCTTGCGGGGGTCATTGCGGTGATGGGCGCCGGGCTTGGGGCCTTCACGTGGGGATACGCCCGCGGCAAGCGTTTCGCTCTAGGCGGAGTGATGACATGGCAACTCATGCAGCTCAGTGTGGGTGTCTCGGTGTTTCCTGCGCTTCCCGGGGTCGCCATCGCGCTCATTCTCTGCGCCCTTGTTGTGGGGATCGCCGCGATGCGACGGCTCTCCGCGTATCGGAGCGCGCTTGAACCGTCACCCGGTTCAGATGATGCGCGCACTCGCTGACGGGTCTGTCACAGGCAACGCGATCCGAATGAGCCTCCTCCCGGTCTTGTCGCGGACATAAGCGAGACCCGGTTGGCCGACCGGCAGCGTCGCGGCATCGGCGACACCGATGAAGTCGCGTGAGCCGTCGGGGGATTCGGTTCGGAGACAGATGAGAGCATCGGCGCGGGCAATGAGCTCAGGTGGGAAGGTGCCGGGCGCTCGCTCAGCCGTGAGAACCGCGCTGACGTGAGCATCGCGCCTGCGCACGGTGTCGTAAATGACCCGGAGCGCGGCCGCGTCAAGGAGATGGGCGTTGTCAACGGCGAGAAGCACTCGCCGTGAGCTCCCGGTGATCAGTTCTTCGAGCCGTGCGCCGACGTCTGCGGGCCTGAGACACGTGGTGGCGTCATCGGCCGCCACCGGCATGTGCGGCTCGGGGGAGATGACAAAGTTCTCCCATTCACGCCCATCGGCGTTCGTGGCGATGCCCGCGAGGATGCTGGCAATGGCCGTGCTCTTGCCGGTCCCGGGCGCCCCCGCCACGAGGACAATCCATGAGCGACTCTCAGGCAGGGACCAGACCCCGTCATGGCTTGAGGAATCGTCCGCGCCCACGCCGACGCCGGGGCCGGCAGGCAGATCGCCCCGCGTCATGAGCGGTGGCAGCGGGCGAGTTGTCGACACGAATGCGCGTGCGATCGTCTCGGCGACGTCGGCCGCGACGGCGCACAGCGGAATGACGAGGGAATCACGGCCACGGCTGAGCATCGCGCCGCGCGCGGATGTGTGGAGTGTGACGAGTTCCGTGTCGAGCGCCTCCCCGCGAGACCCGTCCCATTGCACCGGACGATCGTGAGCGTCGGCCGGCGGCAGCAGGGACTGCCACGGCTCGGCGAGCGGGGACGTGAAGGGAAGCTGGCGCCCGCGCGCGAGGATGACAGCCCGTGCCACGCCAATGCGATGGGGCCCGGTGATGCGCAGACGCGCATTCCACCAGCGTTGCGGCCACATCGTGACGCGACCGGCCCGCGCGCTTGCCTCGTCCCGAGTGAGGCGTGCGGTGCTATCAAGCAACAACGGGTGATCGAGCGACGCCAGCGGATCGAGCCATGTGAGTCCGCCAAAAGGGAACCCGGAGGCCAAACTGGGGGAGCGGAATTGGACGACGGTCTCTCCCAGGGCGGCGCAGTCTCCCGGAGCGAGGCGAAGTCGCCGCCGTCGCGCAGACCACCGCTGGGGGTATGCCTCGTCCCATGAGCGAATGCCGTTTGTTGAGCCCGCGTCTGTGAGGAGCAGCGCCGTCGGTGAAGCGAGTTCCGCGGTCGCATGGTGAGGATCGAGGCTCGGGTCCTGCCAGCCGCGAGGTGCGAGGTCAGCAGCGGATGTGCCAAGCGGAGTGACCTCGCCAAGAGGAACGACGTGGCCGGCATCGGCACCTGCGACGCTCACGAGCCGTGGGCCGGGCCACAGCGGCCCCGCAACTCCAGGTTGAGGTGTGACGAGCGCCGCGTGAGGCAGCGACGCTGTGCCGGCGATGGCGTCGGCGGTCAGCGCGTGAGGCCCACACCACCACGGCCCGGAGATAAGGCCCACTGCGGCCGTGATCGCGCCAAATGGCGTGCCCGCCCGACACTCCACGCGAATGCGACTCGCGCGCCTGCCGGGCGGGTCGATATCGAGCCACATGGACTCAGCATCGCGGTTGATGCTGTGGCCGGTGGGTGCCCGGGATCAGTTTGGGGACGGCGGCGATGGCGAGGTGTTGGGGACAAGGGGGATGAGATTGCCGCGGGCGTCAACGGTTGCGGCGAACCAGTCGTCGTCGTGGACGCTGATCCGGCGCGGCATGTGCTGGAGCGCATATTCGCCCCGGTACATATCGCCCGTCACCACGGGTTGCGCGCCCGCGCCCATGAGCGAGGTGTCTTGAGTGAGGACCACGGGTGACTCGCCCCAGTGCGCCGCCATCTCCACGAGGGCCGCTGGCTCTGGGTCAACAAGAGCGAGGACAACGGGGACATCACACATGACGCGAATGGTGCCGAAGTATTGCGCGGAGCCAGCGAGCACCACTGGACGCGAGTCGATGACATCGCACAATGCCTCGATCTGCTCTTGTGCGCCTGCTTGCTCGCGATTCACTGCGTACACGGATACCAAGATCGGCTCGTCATCACCTGGGCGGATGCTGATGTACGTGCTGAGGAGGGGCGCGATGAGCGCCACTGCGGCGAGCGTCGCTGCGCTTTCGCGAGTCATGTGGGCCTTGTGCTCGAGATATCGCTGCGCGAGCCACCATGCTCCAAGACCAGCAGCGATGGCGAGGCCAGGAATTGTGATGGGCTCAAAACGACGGATGGCCCACAACTGATCAGGAACGATTTCGGGCTTCACCATGTAGATCGCGCTCGGCGCCGCCACAGCCGCAAGCAAGACGAAGGCGGCGTGATCGCGAATGACTGACCGATAGGCGATTACCGAGAGGCCAACGGCGGCGAAGGCGAGAACCGGCCATGTCATGTAATAGCTGAGCCACGTGACAGTGTGCTCGGCGTAGGTCCGAGTCGGTTCGATGGCGTAACCCTCAGCCCGTTGGAATGCCTCGACAACGCTGTTGGTGAAGATGTCGGAGTCGGTCTCAGTGCCTCGGTGGTCGGTCATCCACAACGGCCGAGATGCCATGACCACCATGAGTGCGGCAGTGGCCACCGCAAGGGTCCGGGCAATCGTCTCAACGCGCGGTGCTACGAGGCGCGACAACACCGCATGAGTACGTGGAGTCCACGCGACGGTGACGAGGGTGACAACGGCGAGGACGACGAGATAGGCGAGTCCCAGGGTGCGTGCCTGATCGCCAAGACGTTCGAGGTAGGCCGCTGACCACAGGGCAAGTGAGCCGTAGCCTGCCGCGAGCATCACCACCTGGGGCACAGCGAAGGCGACGATGAGGCGTCGGCTTGCCGGACCGCGGATGAGTGCGGCCGCCACTACTCCGACACACACGCCGACGGCGTAGGCTGCCCCGTCAATGCGGACAAGGGCAGTCGCTCCTGACGCAATCCCTGCCGCGATAAGTGCCGCCGGCCGGTTTTCAGACAAGCCCCGCCATGCCCAGGCGACGGCGCTCACGATGAGGAGGAGCGTGAGCGGCTCGGTATAGGGCGACCGGCTGAGGCCTTGATGTGCGATGACGAGCAACATGATGGCCGCAGGACCGAGTGCGGCCCGAGGGCCGAGCAGCTGTCGTGCGAGCACGTACACGGCGAGAATGCCAACGGCGCCAATGATGATGTTGGCGGCGAGCACGCCGTTCACTCCGCACAGCCATCCGCCCACGGACAGGACGGCAGGAAGCATCTTCGCCCCCTGTGGCTGGATCACGTCGCCTTCGAGGTTCCACGCTTGCCATGCGTCGGGCAGCACATTGGCCTGGGCGGCGGCGGCTTCGATTGCGCCGAGCGTGGGGATATCGGTGGACGGATGGTCAGTGAGCCACACGCCGGTGAGCGCGAGGAAGCCTGGGTCGCGCATGACGATGAGGTACTCGGAGGCCAAGATGAGCCCAACTGCAGCCCAGATCGCGGCACCACACAGCACGAGACGGGCACTTGAGCGTGCGCTGCGTGACGTCTCAGGCGCAGGCCGAACCGCAGTCCATAGGACCACGTGAAGGACGACGAAGAGAGGCAGTGTGGTCCACGGTCGGTGGATGCCAAGCGAGACCGTCATGCCGGCCGCGAGCGAGAGTGCGACCATTGCGGTCACGGCCATCTCCGGCCCGCGCACCCCCCACAGCGACATCACGGCGGAGCCGACGCGGATCGAGCGCCGAGCGCGTCCAAACGGGCTCTTGGCGGCAGCGAACGTCATCACGTCGGGACACTATCAACGGCTGGCGGCGCCCGCTTGACGCGAACGTTGCATTCACGAGCGCCACAGGTAAAGTTGCCCCATGGCGAGAATTGTCTTGGTCGAAGATGACCCGACTATTTCAGAACCCTTGACTCGGGCTTTGAGTCGTGAGGGCTACGACGTGGCATGGCACGGAACAGGCCAAGCAGGGGTCGACGGCGCCGCTTCGGCTGATCTGGTGATTCTCGACCTTGGACTTCCTGATATCGATGGAGTAGATGTGGCCCGCCGCATCCGAGACAGCGGCCTCACCGTTCCGATCCTCATGCTGACGGCGCGTGCCGATGAGGTTGACCTGGTGGTAGGCCTTGACGCCGGCGCGGACGACTACGTGACGAAGCCTTTTCGTCTCGCTGAGCTTCTCGCTCGAGTGCGGGCACTCTTGCGACGTCGCAGCGAAAGCGAGCCCGCAAACGACCTCGATGTGGGCGGCGTCCGCATCGACGTCGCCGCGCATCGGGCATTCCTTGAGGACCGCGAACTGCAACTGAGCGGCAAAGAGTTCGACCTTTTGCACGTGCTCGTTGCACACGCCGGTCAGGTGGTATCGCGTGAGCACCTCATGCGGGAGGTCTGGGATGCTGACCCTCACGCCCCATCAAAGACTCTCGACATGCACGTGTCATGGCTTCGCCGCAAACTTGGGGACGACGCTGCCAAGCCTCGCTTCATCACGACAGTACGGGGCATGGGCTTCCGTTTTGAGAACGACTGACCGGTGAGACGCCGGGTCCTTGGAGCGACGCTTTCCGCTCTCGCGGTGGCGATGGTCCTCCTCGGGATCCCGCTCGGAGTCTTTGCGTTCCAACTGGTCCGTGATGACGCGCTTCGCGAACTTGATGCGCGAACGGCGACAGCGGCGCGAGCCATCGAGGTTCGCTACCTCTCGGGGGAGCAGCTTGACGAGGCGATCATCGCGAATTACCTCGGCAATTCCCCCGGCTCTCCCAAGCACATCACGGTGCGCTTGCCTGACGGGACGGAGCTGACCGCGGGCACGGAACCACAACCGTCATTCAAGGGTTCCTACGCAACCGATTCAGGCGTCATCGTTTTGCTCTCTGCCCCTCGCGAGGACGTGTTCTGGGAAGCGGCGCGCGCAGTTGGCCTCGTATTTGCGGTCGGTGTGGTCGCGGTGGTCGCAGGGGCGGCCATGGCACTGTGGCAAGCCAACCGTTTGGCTGCCCCCTTGGTCTATCTCGCGGCGTCGGCCGAACAGATCGGTGCGGGCCAGACAAGGCCGCGCCTGCGTCCATCGGGTGTTGAAGAGATCGACCTTGTCGCCGAGGAACTCGTCCGCAGCGCGGATCGCATGGCCGCCCGTTTGTCCGCTGAGCGCCAGTTTGCGGCCGACGCTTCCCACCAGTTGCGCACGCCGCTCACCGCACTCACGATGCGCCTTGAGGAGATCACGGCGCTGACCGACCAGGAGGAGGTCCACGCCGAGGCGGAAGCATCCCTCGAGCAAGTCGAGCGCCTCGTCGGTGTGGTTGACGACCTCCTTGGTCGCACTCGGCGCACTTTGGGCGCGGGCACTCAATTGGTGGTGCTCGACGAGGTGTTCGCACAACAGCGCGCGGAGTGGGAGCCGGCCTTCACAACGGCAAACCGGTCACTCGTCATCGCCCCCACCGAGGCGACTGTGTTCGCAACGCCGGGCGGACTGGCTCAAGTCCTCGCCACCCTTATTGAGAACTCGCTCCACCACGGCGGCGGGACAACGAGCGTCATCGCACGCGAATCCGGCGCCAATCACGCCACGGTGATCGAGGTGCGTGATGAGGGCGAGGGAGTGCCTGACGAGCTCGCGGCACGCATCTTCGAGCGCTCGGTGACGTCCGGAAAGGGAACGGGCCTTGGTCTGTCACTCGCGCGAGATCTCGTCACGGCCGACGGCGGCCGCCTCGAACTCTCACAGCGTCAGCCCGCGGTCTTTTCCGTATTCCTGCAAGGCGTGCCGACGATGGTCGATCTCGACACCGTGGTGCCGCACGGCCGCCGCCGCCGTCGCACTTAGCCGTCGGTGGCGTCGGCCCCGAATCGACGGAACACGAAAAGCGAGAAGCCCGCGTATCTCGCCAAGGTGCCAAGTCCAATGCCAAAGAGGCTCGAGAGGTTGTCCGCAAGGAGCGAGTCCCACCCAAAGCCGTGGTGAGTGAGCGCGACGGTAGCCGCCTCGACGATGATCGCTACCACGTTGACGGCGCCAAAAAGGGCGAGTTCGATGCCGGGCCGGTGACGGCGTCGGCCCCGGTACGTCCACCGACGATGCACTGCCCACGCAAAGATGATCGACGCCACCGTGGCAATGACTTTTGCCGTGACAACACGGTCGCTGTCCCCGGCGAATGTCGCATCGGGGGACAGGGGGCCAACACGCAGCGCATTGAAGACGCCGAGATTGACCACCACGCCTGCCGCTCCCACCACCCCAAAGCGCGCAAGGAAGCCCGCGCGCTCGCGAAGCCATAAGCGCGCACGGCCAACAAGGGATGGCGTCGTCACGAATGACGAGCGTAGTCGCCGGTAGGTTAGGACTATGACGCGAGTAGCAGTGGTAGGTGGGGGACAACTCGCGCGGATGATGGCGCCTGCCGCCACCGCGATGGGCGTGACCTTGCGAGTCCTCGTGGAGTCGTCCGACGCTTCGGCAGCATTGAGCTCCCACGAGACTGTCGTGGGTGTGCCAAGTGATGAGGCGGCAATCAGAGCCCTCCTTGCTGATCCGCGCCCCGACGTGGTGACTTGGGAGCACGAGCACATCCCTCACTCCGTCTTTGACATTGCGGCTGAGATGGGTGTTGCGGCTCGTCCGGGGCGTGAGGCTTTGCTGTATGCCCGCGACAAGATTGCGATGCGCGAACTTCTCGACACTCTCGGATTGCCGATGCCCGCATGGCGAGTTGTCGAGACCGAAGGTGATGTCGAGGACTTCCTCGCTGTTCACGGGGGAGCGGCCGTACTCAAGACCGCGATGGGCGGGTACGACGGTAAGGGTGTGCGCATCGTGCGAAACCCGGCAGAAGCGTCGGACTGGTTGG
Organism: Actinomycetes bacterium; assembly: GCA_023411615.1. Classification (GTDB taxonomy): domain Bacteria; phylum Actinomycetota; class Actinomycetes; order Actinomycetales; family Demequinaceae; genus Demequina. Next base: position 66,635 of record JAEYOR010000020.1, on the reverse strand, counting down.
CGGCTGCGGCGGACGGCGGACCGCGCGTCCTCATCGAAGAGAAAGTCGATTACCAGCGAGAGGTGGCGATACAAGTGGCGCGCCGCCCGCGCGGGGATCTCGTTGCGTGGCCTCTTGTTGAGTCGATTCAGCGGGACGGGGTGTGCGCTGAAGTCATTGCGCCCGCTCCCGGGCTCAGCGAGGCTCTGCAAGCGGAGGCAGTTCACATCGCGAGCACCGTCGCGAACGCGATTGACGTGACGGGGATGCTTGCGGTTGAGCTTTTCGAGATGCACGGACGCCTGCTCGTCAATGAACTCGCGATGCGACCTCACAATTCAGGCCACTGGACCATCGAGGGGTCTGTGACGAGTCAATTTGAGCAGCACGTGCGAGCCGTGCTCGACTGGCCGCTCGGTGACACCGCTGCGCTTGCGCCGGTGACGGTGATGGCGAATGTGCTGGGCGGGCAGCGGCAGGATCTGCTCGAGGCATGGTCGCTCGTCGATGACCCTGGCGCCAAGGTTCACGTGTATGGCAAGGAGGTACGGCCCGGCCGCAAGGTGGGCCATGTCACCGTGTGTGGGGTGTCGGTCGACGACACGAGACGACGTGCGGCGCGCGTAGCCGCCTGGGTGAGGGATGGAGACGTGCGATGAGTGCAATGGTTGGCTTGGTGATGGGGTCGGATTCAGATTGGCCCGTGATGAGCGGTGCGGCCGACGCTCTTGAAGAGTTCGGCATTGCCTTTGAGAAGGATGTCGTCTCCGCGCATCGGATGCCCGAGGCGATGATCGCGTACGGGCGCAGTGCGGAAGAGCGCGGTCTGCGCGTCATCATCGCCGGTGCTGGCGGCGCCGCTCACTTACCAGGGATGCTCGCATCGGTGACGACGCTGCCCGTGATCGGCGTGCCGGTGCCACTGTCCTACTTGGACGGGATGGACTCCCTCCTCAGCATTGTGCAGATGCCGGCGGGAGTGCCCGTTGCCACGGTCTCGATTGGCGGCTCGCGCAATGCAGGCCTGCTCGCAGCCCGCATTCTTGGTGCTGGCGAATCCGAGGACGGTGCTCAGTTGCGCGACCAGATGCGCGCGTATCAAGACCGCTTGCGTGCCGTCGCCGAGTCAAAAGGCGCGGCACTGCGCTCTCAGTAGCTCGATCAGCCCACTTGGCACGCGTTGAGGATCGCCTCTTCGCTGTGCGCGCTCGTGTCGCTGCCGCCCGCTGATCCGCCGCTTGCGCCACCGTCGGTGGACCCGCCCGCGTCGGGGCTCGTCGCGCCCACCTCATTCGCGGGTGAAGCGGACTGCTGGTCGAGCAACGGAGCGATCGGCTGGTCGTTGCGAATCGCCTCCCACATGGCGGGCGCCTTGCGGTTGAACTGCACCCGATAGGGGTTCTCCGGATAGGTCTCAATGGGGGCGGTCGCCATGACGATGCCCGAACCTGGGTCGAGGTGACGCAACGAGAATGCGAGGCCGCCAAGGTAGTTGACGTCGCCCAGTTTCTCATCGACGGTGAGTGAGTCGGCCACTGCCTTGATGAAGTTCGTCACTTCCTGCGGGCGGTAGAGCATCTCGGCGCTCAGCACCTTGCGCGCGAGGTTCTTGAGGAACTCCTGCTGACGGTCGATGCGGTCGAGGTCCGATCCGCTGACGTTCTTGCCCTTGCGCATGCGCACGTACGAGATCGCCTGGTCGCCGGTCAGCACCTGCGGGCCGGGGCTGAGATAGGTGCCTGAGTACGCGTCGGCGTACTCATATGGGATGCACATGGGAACGCCGTTGACGGCGTTCACCATGTCGCGGAAACCCACAAAGTCAATGACGGCGTAGTGGTCAATGTAGATATTCGTCAGCGCCTCGATGGTCTTGACCGTGCAGGCCGCGCCATCAGCATTGTTGCCGTTGGCTGCGCCGTTGGCGAAGGCAACGTTGAACTCGGCCTTCCAGCCGCGCTGTGATGTGCCGTCAGAACGTTCACAGTCAGAGATCTGCACCATCGTGTCGCGCGGGATCGAGACCACCTCAACCCGTTCCCGGTCCGCGGAGATGTGCATGATGAGCGTTGTGTCGTTGCGCTTGCCATTCTCAAAGCCGCCGATCGCCGCGTTCTCGCCAGAACGGTCGTCGGAGCCCATGAGGACAATGTTGAGCGCGCGACCAGCGGCGCCGTCCTCGGGGTTGACGACAATCTCGGGACGGTCCGGCCCGAGCAGCGGATCAATGTTCTCCGTTGTGATGCGCGCTTCGAGTTTGCCCACGTACGTCTGGACAAACACGAAGCTGAAACTGACCACGGCGATCGCACTGAAGGCGAGGAACTTGAGGATGGGGTGCCCCGTGACCTTGGTCGCGTGGCGCGCGCGTACGTATTGGGTTTCGCTCATTCCCCATCTCTTCCAACTCGGTGGCCGTCATCTAGTGTAGGTCCCACAGCGCCACACTCACAGGAACGTCTGAGAAGCACGAACGGTTGGGGCAGATTTCTCGTTCCCGTGCAAACCGGTGTGGAGTGCGTTACCTTTGACTTGACGGACGCAGATTACAAGGGTGTAATTCTGTCGGAACGGGGCGATCCCCGGCTTGAATCGGAGGACGGGCTTATGTGGAATCTGTATGGGGACTCCCTGCCATCCGATGCCAACACCACCGTGGGGCTTGCTCCGGTGGTCGACATCTTCGACGCCGACGCTCAAGGTCCGCTCTCGTGGCAAGACCGTGCGCTGTGCGCCCAGACAGATCCGGAAGCCTTCTTCCCTGAAAAGGGCGGGTCAACCCGTGAGGCAAAGAAGGTCTGCCAGTCATGTGAAGTGAAGGCGGAATGCCTTGACTATGCCCTCGCTCATGACGAGCGCTTCGGGATTTGGGGAGGCCTCTCGGAGCGCGAGCGTCGCAAGCTCAAGCGCCGCGCGGTCTAGGTGCCCGCGCGCTTCCTCGATTGTCTATGAGCACGCCCAATCTGAGGGCCGTGCTGGTAACGGACGGACGATCCGAGCATCTCGACGCTGTTTTCGCGGCATTTGCCGCAAGTGATGAGGTCTTGCCCACCCTGGAACTCGTCATTGTCGGCGATGCAGATATCGCACCACCTGAGAACCTCGCCGTGCGGCTCACGCGTGCGACTGAGCTTTCGTACGCGACAGCGCTCAACGAAGCGATCGCGGCGCAATCCCCGCGCGACGATGAACTCATCTGGCTTCTCCACGATGACACCGCGCCTGACAAGGGTGCTCTCACCCGTTTAGCGGCTACCGCTGCCAAGCGCCCCCGCGCCGCCGTCGTCGGTCCCGCACACGTGCGCTGGCGTGACACTTCGCGATTGGTGTCGATGGGCACAACGGTTTCTCGGCTGGGCGCACGCCGGATCCCGCTCGTTGTCGAGGACGATATTGACCAGGGCCAACACGATTGGCGTGAAGATGTCATGGCCGTGTCGCTCGGTGGTGCACTCGTGCGCCGATCCGCTTGGGAGGAACTCGGCGGTCTTGACCGGGGTTATGCCGGCTTTGGCGAGTCGCTCGAGTTTTGCCGCCGTGCGTGGGCGGCGGGCTGGGACGTTGTCCTCGCTCCGCATGTGCGGGTGCGTCATGCACAAGAGTCCCTCTACGGGTTGCGAACGAGGGGTCACGGCCGTGTCAGCACCCATGCGGCGCGTCGAACAAGTGAATGGCATCATGCCTTTGCGTGGGCGCCGTGGTGGTTCGTGCCATTTCTCGCGTTGCTCATCCCCGTCAGCGTCGGCCTCCGTTTAGGTGTTCGACTCGCGCAGAACTCTCCGCGCGCTGCTCTTGCGGAACTGCGCGTTGTTCCCATGCTCCTTATGAGGATCCCGGCGATCGCAGCGTCCGCGAGCGCACATCGCCGCATGGGCGCTACGGGTCCAATCGAAGCGCGCCTCTTCGCAAAGCCGATGCAGGTATTCGATGCCGTCCGCCAACGCGAACTTGGCACCTTGGAGCGCGCGCGCGCTGAACGAGTGCCAAGCGAGATGGTGCGCGCCGAGCTTGAACGCGCGCGGGCCCGCCACCGCTTGTCGTTCCTCGTTGCCACCGTCATTGGGCTTGGCGCCTCCGCCGTGCTCGCGTCACGGTGGATGAGTGAGGTGGTGTCGGGTCGAATGCTTGTCGCCCCCGGAACGGGAGTGACGGACATCTCGCTGAGCGACGTATGGAACGCGGCCTGGAGTGGGTGGAATGAGGTGGGCTTTGGTGTGCCTGCCATCGACGGTGCGTATGCGGGTCTCATGCTCCCCGCCGCGATTGCGCCCGGCGGAACCCGCCTGGGAATCGCCGCGCTCCTAGCGGCGGCGCCACTGATGGCCGTTGTCGTCGGGTGGTGGGCGGCAGGCCACGCAACGCGCGCTCCGTGGGTGCGACTCGCAGCGGCCGTGGTGTGGGGTTTGTGGCCACCATTCCTCGCCGCAGCGCTCGATGCGCGTATCGGGCCCGTCATCGCCCACATCATGCTCGGCTGCGCAGCTGTGGCGATCGCAAGGGCCGCGGGGTGGCGGCGCGGTGAACTGATCGGTGGCCGCGAAGAGAGGCCAGCACCCGGACCGTCGCCATCCGCCGCTCTTGCTGGCTCTGTGGCATTGACGGCAGCGACGGTGGCCCAGCCGGTCCTGCTCGTGCCCACCCTCGGCGTCGTTATTGCGCTCGCGTTGCGCGCCGGCCCGCGACGCTGGCGGATTATGTCGATGGCAGCAGTGCCTCTCGTCGTTGGTCTCCCAGGCCTCATTGCGGGCCTGCGCCATGCGGCACACCCCGGCATCGCCTTGTCGATCCTTGCGCGTGAACCGGGTCCAGGTGAGACGTTCAGCGGCGATGTGTGGCGCACAGCCCTTGGTCTCGCGGATGCTGCGCGATGGCCGAGCGACCTCGACAACGCGTGGCCGCTCGGCGCCATCGCCGCTGCCGTGCTGCTCCTGTGTGCGCTCGCGTCCCTCGCCTCGCGCCATGCCAGTCAGCCGGCCGCATGGGGGATCGCGCTCGTCGGAATTGGTCTCGCCGTGGCTGCGTGGTCCGCGCACGCGACGGCCGCATGGAGCGACGGGGCTGGCCGCGATGCCATCTCTGGCTGGCCGGGCACAGGCTCATCGCTTGTGGCCCTTGGCGCTCTCATCGCCGGCCTGACGGTGCACGGCGTTGTCATCAAGAGCGAGGGACGCCGATTCGCAGCCGCCCGCACGGTCGCCGCGGGCGCGGCGACGCTCGCGGCCGGCTCCACTCTCGCTGTCGTCGTCCTCCTCGCCTTGCCCGACGCTCCGCGCGGCACCATCACCACGGCCGACGCCGGTGTGCTTCCTCTCGCGGTGCCACTTGATCAGCAGGGCAGTCAGCACCAGCGCGTCCTCGTGTTGAGCGAGAACGCCGACGGCTCGATTGGTTACGACGTTCTTGCTCACGACGGAGCGACTCTGGTGCTTGGCCGGGCTCAGCGCGGCCCCGACGGCAAGCCCTTGTCAGGCGGTGGCCGCAGCGCCGACATTGCCGACATCTCCCAGACAGTCGCCGCGGCGAGCGTCTCGCCAGCGGCGGATCTCGGTGCACTGCGTGATTGGGGCATCGGCACGATCGTCGTCGCGCCGGGAGCCGAGCGCGCACAGAACGCACTCAGTCAAAACCCCCACGCCACCTTGGCGAGTGGATCCGAACGCGGCCAAACGTACCGACTCGCGGGCGACGCGGTATCGCGAGCGTGGATCGAGACGGAGGACGGCGAGCGTGTCCTTGTGCCGGCTTCCGGCACCGACGGTGCGACGCGCAATCCGCCAGCAGGCGGTGGCACTCTCGTCATCGCCGTGCCCGACGCGGCCGGTTGGTCTGCACAGGCAGACGGCACCACTCTTGAGCGCGGTGATGACACGTGGGGCCGAGCGGTGTTCACCGTCCCCTCCGGCGCGAGCACGGTGACGTTCGAGTATCGCGATCCCGTCCACCGCTGGTGGTGGTGGGCGAGTGCGATCGCGCTCACCTGGGCGCTCATCGGCTCAATTCCGCTGCGACGCTCGCGGGAGGTGGCGCCATGAGTGGTCCCGTCAGCCGTGCCGTTGTTGGCCGTGTTGTCGCAGTGGCAGCCGTTGCACTGGGCATCGGCGCGATCGCCATCGCGAATGTGGCCCCTGTTGATCGTGCAGGCGCGCAGACCTTCACCGTTGAGCCACCAGCTCCCGTTGTCGCGTGCCCTGGCGCTCAAACGGTCCCCGTCGGCAACGTCGGATCGGGCGGTGATCTGGCGTCGGAACCGACCATTCGCACGATCGACGCATATTCACCCGGCACCCAACGGGCAGTCGGCGACGGCACCGCGATGGACGCGATCGTCGGGGCGCAAGTGGAACGGATCGCCGATGGTGACATCGCGGGGTGGACCGCGATCACGTGTTCGGCCCCGGCCGCCGAGCAATGGCTTGTTGGTGGTTCGACCACCCTCGGTTCGAGTGCGCGGCTCGTGCTGACAAATCCCTCGACTGCGCCGTCGGAAGTGACCGTCACTCTGTATGGGCCGCTTGGCAAGATCGACGACACCTTCGTTGTGTCAGTGGCAGCCGAGTCTCAGACGGACCGTCTCATTGAGTCCATTGCCGCGTCGCAATCGTCACTCGTCGTCCATGTCGCCGCAACGGGACCGGGCGTTGCAGCGGCGCTTCAGGACTCGCGTCTCGACGGTTTTCAGCCCGCGGGGACGTCCTGGGTGGGACCGAGCGTGGCGGGAGAGAGGTTGTTCATCCCTGGGGTCGGTCTCGATGGAGTTGACGGCACGGTCACCTTGCGCCTCATGGCGCCGGAGGGTGCGCGTGTAGACGCGATGCTTGTCTCGCAGCGCGGGGTTGAACCATGGTCGACGGGCACCGGCATCACGTTGGAGCCCGGTGTGGTGTCGGATCTTGCCGTTCCGGTGTCAGCTCTCGGTGCCATTGAGATCTCCGCGGACGCGCCCGTTTTTGCCGCAGCGCGTACGGTGATGACCCGCCTGGCGGACGAAGGCCTTGCAGGCGATGTCGCTGCTGATGCGACGTGGGTGCCCGCTGTGGAGATCAGCCCTGACGTCCAGGTGGCCGTCGTACCGGCCGACAACGCGCGCATCGCGGCCTACTCGCCGTATTCGACGAGCGTGGTTGTTGCGCATATTGACGGCTCCACCATCACAACGGCCTCGGTGGGGGCGCGCACAATTCAATGGATTGACCTCGACGCACCGGCTGGAACCGTCGTGACGATCGAGGGTGAAGTGGCGTGGAGCGTCGTCATGGCGAGCGACACGGGTTTCATCGCCTCACTCATGCCAATGAGACCGTCTGACAATGCCCTTGAGGCGACAGTGGTGCCGCAGCCGTATCCGCCGATTCGCTAAACCTCGGTGCCGTACGTGGGGTCCACCTCGTCCGGTCGCAAGCCCAAGAGGTGCCCGACTTGCTCGGCAAGGATGTCGCGCACGAGGAGCGGCAATTCGTCTTCTGTCGCGCGTTGCTCAATGGGTCGCCGATACAGGACCACCCGCGTGGCGGCACCGTATTCACCAGGGAAAACGCGTCCGAGCGGCACGCCACGCTCCCATGGTGACGGATCCGATGCGGGGACATCTTCAACCCCGAACTCGAGCGTGCCCCACCGCTTTGCCCACCGGGAACCGAGCCGCTCCGAGAGATCTGCGACAAGTTCGTCGAAGCGCTCGGCGCGGGTTCGGTAGCCCGGTAGCGCAGGGGTCAAGAGGGGCCTGCGCATACCGCGACCGTGGACGTCTTTCCTCATAAGGCGACCCTAGCGTCGGCCGCTCGGCGTGGTGGCTCTGTATGCGCAAAGTCGCCAGGTACGGTCATGGTGTGATCGTGTCCAGGCAATGCACCAAGACGGCGTGTTCGCGCCCCGCCGCGGCCACCCTCACCTATGTGTACGCGGATTCGACAGTGGTGGTGGGACAACTGTCCACGCATGCAGAGCCGCACTGTTATGACCTTTGTGCCACGCATGCCCAGGCCTTCACCGCGCCGCGAGGATGGGACGTTGTCCATATCCAGCAGGAGTACGAGGAAGCCGGGCCATCCGAGGATGACCTCGACGCTCTCGCGCGCGCAGTGCGCGAGGCGGGCCGCCCACAGACCGTCGAGAGCGCGCCATATCCCACATATGCGCCGGAGCCGCCTCTCGCGTCCGAGCCGCGCCGGGGCCATTTGCGCGTCGTGGGTTCAGATTCTCCGTGACCTTGTGCGCGCCAGCGCATGGCTAGGCTTGCGCCGTGACGTACCCCGACCTCAGTCCCATCATTAAGTCCTACGACGTTCGCGGTCTTGTTGACTCCGAGGTGACACCTGCGCTCGCCCGCGCGATAGGCGCGGCTTTCGCCGACGCGGTGGTGTTGCCGGAAGGCGCCGCAACCGTGGTCATCGGTCATGACATGCGCGAAAGTTCGCCTGGACTGGTCAAGGCGGCGGCCGACGGCCTCACTGCGCGTGGTGTCAACGTCACCTCGATTGGGCTGTGCTCGACCGACGGGCTCTATCACGCGTCGGGCGTGCTCAAGTGCCCCGGCATCATGGTGACGGCGAGCCACAATCCAGCGGAGTACAACGGCATGAAGCTGTGCCGTGCACTCGCTCGCGCGGTGGGCGAGGATTCCGGCCTGGGTGCCGTACGCGAGCTCGCCGCGCGCTATCTTGTCGACGGCTTTGAAACGGCCGACGCTGTGGGCACTGTGACCGAGCGAGACATGCTGGGGGAGTACGCCGCCTTTGTGCGCTCCCTGGTGCCGCTCGATTCGATCCGTCCGCTCACCGTGGTGGTGGATGCCGCGAATGCGATGGCGGGTCACACGGTTCCAGCCGTCCTCGGTGTCGAGGCGGGCCTGCCCGCATTGCCCATCACAGTCATCCCTTTGTACTTCGAACTCGACGGCACCTTCCCCAACCACGAGGCGAACCCGCTCGAGGAAGAGAACCTTCGCGACCTCCAAGCAGCGGTCGTCGCGCATGGGGCCGATCTCGGGCTTGCCTTTGATGGCGACGCTGATCGCTGTTTTGTCGTCGACGAGCGCGGCGAGGTGGTGCGCGCAAGTGCCATTACGTGCCTTGTGGGGCTACGCGAAGCCGCGCGGGAGATTGCCGGTGGCGCACAACCGACGGTGCTGTACAACCTCATCTCTTCGCGTGCGGTTCCCGAACAATTGAGTGCAGCCGGCGCGACCGTTGTCCGGTCACGCGTGGGCCACTCGAACATCAAAGCTGAGATGGCTTCGCACAACGCCGTCTTTGGGGGAGAACACTCGGCACACTTTTACTTCCGCGACTTCTTCTTTGCCGATTCCGGCATGGTGGCCGCGATGCATGTGCTCGCCGCCTTGGGTGAGCACGATTCGTCGCTGTCGGACCTTCTCAGCACCTATGACCCGTACGCGGCCTCGGGCGAGATCAATTCGACCGTCGCATCCGTTGCTCAGTCGCTGAGCGCGGTCCGTGCTGCTTTTGACAGGGACGGTGTTGAGGTTGACGAGCTTGATGGCCTCACCTTTACGCACTGGCCTGCGGACGGAGAGCGCTGGTGGTTCAATGTGCGAGGTTCCAACACGGAGCCACTGCTCCGGCTCAACGTCGAAGCGGAAGATCGTGCCGTAATGGAGCGAGTGCGCGATGAAGCACTCGCCGTGATTCGGGAGGGCGTATGAGCGCGAAGGACGCAGGCCACGAAGAGCCGCATCACGAGGCGGGCCACGGGACCAAGGCGGTCATCGCTGCGCTGCTCGCCAACACCGGGATCGCAATCACCAAGTTTGTGGCCTTTGTGCTCACCGGTGCGTCCTCGATGCTTGCCGAGGCGATTCACTCGCTTGCTGACGCAGGCAACCAGGTGCTGTTGCTCGTTGGAGTGAAACGGGCACGCCGTGATGCGACGCCGGAACACCCGTTCGGCTTCGCTCGCGACCGCTATTACTACGCCTTCATGGTCGCCATCGTCCTGTTCACGCTCGGTGGACTCTTCGCTTTGTACGAGGCCTGGCACAAGTTCTCGGACCCACACCCAATTGAGTCCTGGCACTGGGTGCCCATCGTCGTGCTAGTGATCGCAATCGGTTTGGAGAGCTGGTCCTTCCGGACGGCAATTGTCGAGGCGAACAAGGTGCGCGAGGGCCGGACGTGGCGGCGCTTCATCCAGCGCTCGAAGGCGCCGGAGTTGCCTGTCATCCTCTTGGAGGACCTCGGCGCGCTGCTCGGTCTCGTCTTCGCCTTGTTTGGCGTCAGCATGACGCTCGTGACCGGCGACGGCCGCTGGGATGCCATCGGCGCCGCGATGATCGGCTTGCTCCTGTGCTCGATCGCCTTTGTGCTCGGCAAAGAGACAAAGTCGATGCTGATGGGCGAGGCCGCCAACCCGGAGGACATCGACGCGATCTACGCTGCTTTGGCCTCGGTGGGTTTGAGCGACTTCATTCACCTCCGCACGCTGCATTTGGGGCCCGACGACATCCTCGTCACCGCCAAGGTGGCGGCTCCCGGCGTCCAAAGTCTCGCTGAGCTCGCCACGACGATCAACAACGCTGAGGCCGCTATTCGCGCCGCCGTGCCCGAGGCGCGGCTCATCTATCTGGAGCCCGATGTGCGACGCTCCACTGCTGAACGGAGCTCCCCATGACCGCCGACGCCAATGGCGTTGACTACGTTGTCGCAGATCTCGCTCTCGCGTCCGCCGGTCGAATTCAGATTCGCCTTGCCGAGGTCGAGATGCCCGGCCTCATGGCGTTGCGCGCTGAATACGGTGACTCCCAGCCGTTGCGTGGCGCACGCATTGCGGGCTCGCTTCACATGACCGTGCAGACAGCGGTTCTCATCGAGACGCTGACCGCGCTCGGGGCTGAGGTGCGGTGGGCCTCGTGCAACATCTTCTCGACCCAGGACGAGGCAGCTGCCGCCGTGGTGGTGGGTCCGGGCACGTACTCCGCCCCTGATGGAGTGCCCGTCTTTGCCATCAAGGGCGAGACGCTTGCCGAATATTGGGACTACACGGATCGCATTCTCACGTGGCAGGGCCATGATGGCCCCACGATGATCCTCGACGATGGCGGGGACGCCACCCTTCTTGTCCACGAGGGAGTCAAGGCCGAGCGGGCGGGATCCGTACCTCCGCCTCTTGAAGAAGAGGACCCGGCCTACAACGCCGAGGTGGAGGCGATGCGCGTGGTGCTGCGACGCTCTCTGGCTGCCGATCCCACCCGCTTTACGCGCATGGCTGCGTCCATCGTCGGCGTCAGTGAAGAGACGACGACCGGAGTCCACCGTCTCGACCAAGCGCACGCCCGCGGCGAACTCTTGTTCCCCGCCATCAACGTCAACGACTCAGTGACGAAGTCAAAGTTCGACAACCGTTACGGCATCCGCCACTCATTGCCTGACGGACTCAACCGCGCCACCGATGTGCTCATTGGCGGCAAGGTCGCTTTCGTATGCGGCTACGGAGATGTGGGGAAGGGTGCAGCTGAGGCGCTACGCGGTCAGGGCGCGCGCGTTGTCGTGTCCGAGGTGGACCCGATCTGCGCTCTCCAAGCGGCGATGGACGGGTACGAGGTCGCCCGGGTCGAGGACTACGTGGACCGTGCTGACTTCTTCATCACGACCACGGGCAATAAGGACATCATCCGCATCGAGCACATGGCCGCGATGAAGGACAAGGCGATCGTGGCAAACGTGGGCCACTTCGACAACGAGATCGACATGGCGGGACTTGCCCGGTCCGGCGCAAAGCGCGAGCCAGTGAAGCCGCAGGTCGACGAGTGGACGTTCCCGGACGGTCACTCTGTCATCGTGCTGAGCGAGGGTCGCCTGATGAATCTTGGAAACGCGACCGGTCACCCGTCCTTCGTCATGAGCACGTCGTTCACCAACCAGGTGCTCGCGCAGATCGAGTTGTGGGTGCGCACTGCCGAGTATCCGCTCGGGGTGTACCGCCTTCCCAAGGTGCTCGATGAGAAAGTCGCTCGACTGCACCTCGATGCCCTCGGCGTGCGCCTCACTGAACTGTCGAAGCAGCAAGCGGAGTACGTGGGCATTGCCGTTGAGGGCCCGTACAAGGCGGACCACTACCGCTACTGACGAGCGCCTAGTTTGCGGCGTCAGGAATGCCGTAGGGCAATCGAGCCAGCCGTTCGGCGTCGGCCGCATTGATTCGATCCGCGCGCCATCCCGCCGCGTACTCGCGCTCACGGCGGGTGGCGAGCACAGCAGCAATGAATGACTCGGGGTGGGTGCCTCCCGGCGGTGGAGGGGCAACGAGCGGTGCCATCTGAGCGGCGATGTCCGTGCCAAAGCGACGTCGAGCGTCGGGCGTCATTTCATTCGCGCGGGCGAGAAACAGACGTGCTGTCAGCGCAAGGCCGTCTGGGAGGCGGCGCACGTCGGCAGTGGCGGCCCAATCCGCGAGGCCAAAGGGCATGACGACGGGCGGCAGCGCCTTGCGCCCGCCCCGCGTCCGCATTGAATACGTGCCAACGAGCATGTCACCTAGACGCTTGCCTCTTTCGCTGAGGAAGGACATCGTGACGGCAACCATTCCGGCGGTGGCGTAAATCTCAAAGAAGCCGACGAGGGCGCGGCCAAAGGCGTACCGCGCTGACACGGGGCCGCCGTCATCGCGCACGATGCGCAAGCCGACGGCAAGGCGACCCACCGAAAGTCCGCGCGTGAGGAGCTCAATGAGAGCGGGCACCACGATGAACCACACGACGACAAGGGTGATGTTGAGAGCGGCATAGAGGCCGCCGTTGACTACCTGCAAGACCGGCTCAGCGAGCTGGAGCACAAAGATAAAGCTGACACCAATGACGAGTGCGTCGATCGCTCCCGACCCGGCGCGCATCACGACCGACGCGGCACCCGCATCGATTGCGACGCCTTCGCCGAGAACAATCTCTTCATTGGCGCTCATGAACCCTCCTTGTGTGGCATGGTAGCGGCGTGGATATCGACGCGTACTCCGCCTTGCGGGAGGAGCGCTGGACTCGCCTGCGCGAGTTGAGTCGCAAACGCCGCCGTACCGGGGCCGAGGCAGATGAACTCACGCGCCTGTACAGGTCCACTGCGGCGGATCTGTCCGCTGTCCGCTCGGCCGCGCCAGAGCCTGCCCTTATTACCCGCTTGTCGATGTTGCTCAGTTCGTCGCGCATTTGGCTGACCGGCTCCGCCCATGTGCGCACGGCAGACATTCTTGGTCTCTTCACGCGCGCACTGCCCGCCGCGATGTACCGCGTGAGGTGGTGGGGACTTGTCACCTCTCTCGCGGTGGTGGTGCTGGCGTGGATTGCTGGGTACTACACGCTTCATAACCCCGATGCATTGGCGCTGATCGGCGATGCCGACACGAGGCGTCAAATCGCTGAAGTTGAGTTCGCGAGTTACTACGAGCAGTACGACAGCACGAGCTTCGCGGCGCAGGTCTGGACCAATAACGCGTGGCTGGCGACCCTGTGCATCGTGCTCGGAATCACCGGGATCTTCCCGCTGATCCTCTTGTACAACACGGTGCTCCAGTTGGGCGTAAACGGGGCAATCATGGCGGAGCACGATGCGCTCGATATCTTCTTCCAACTCATCGCGCCACACGGCCTGCTCGAGTTGAGCGCCGTGTTTGTCGCTGCCGGGGCGGGTCTGCGCATGTGTTGGACGCTCCTCGTTCCCGGCCCCCGCCCACGAATGGTCGCGCTGACCGAGACGTTCCGCACGCTCCTTCTTGTGGCGCTCGGTCTGGCGATCGCACTCTTCATCTCGGGAATCATCGAAGGTTACGTGACACCGTCCGACATGCCCTGGTGGCTCAAAGTGGCGTTGGGAGTTGTTGCCTGCGGCACGTTCTGGGCGTACATCTTTGTGGGCGGACGCGTGGCGCGTGGCCGCGGGGAGACCGGTGACGTCGACGGCGAGTTCCGCACTGAGCTGGCGCCCTACGCCGCCTGACAGACCGGGTGCGGTGAGCGTCGGGCGTCTACAGACGACCCGCCGCCTTGAGAGCGAGGTAGGTATCCGCCAAGCGCGGCGGGAGCATTCCCGGCGCCGCTGTCACCACTTCCGCTCCAAGTTTGCGGATCGTTGCTGTGACAGCGTCCTTCTCGAGTGATGCGCGTGCGGCGGCTGCAGCGGCGTAGATGGCCTCCGCATTGCCTCGCGCTCGCACCATCGCATGCTCTTCAGGATCGTCAACCGATCCGATCACCACCTGGTGATGGGCTTGCAAGGTGCCGATTGCCTGGAGAGCGCCGGAGTCGATGAGCGATGAATCAACCGTGGTGAGCAAGACGACGAGAGCGCGTTGCGATAACCGGTCGTTGACGAGGCGCACGAGCGCGGGCCAATCGGGTTCCACGAGGCTCGGCTCAATGGGCGCGAGCGCGGAGGCAAGCACCGGCATGAGTGCCGCCTCCGTAGGCCCCTGAGCACGCGCCCGTTCTTTACGATCAAACGCCGTCACCTGGACACGGTCGCCCGCGCGCGAGGCAAGAGCGCTGAGCAAAAGGGCTGCTTCAATTGATGCGTCTATTCGAGGTGCGTCGCCTACTCGCGCGGCGGAAAGCCGGCCGGTCTCGAGGACGATGAAGACCCGACGGTCCCTTTCGGGGCGGAACGTGCGGATCATCACCTCGGCCCGGCGGCCCGTTGCACGCCAGTCGATGGTGCGGACGTCGTCACCAATGACATACTCGCGCAGCGAATCGAACTCGGTCCCGGCGCCGCGCATCATGACAGGGCTGAGACCGTCGAGCTCGCGCAGCCGTGAAAGGCGGGCAGGCAAGTGTTTACGCGAGGCGAATTCGGGGAGCACACGCAACGTCGCTGGGGTCGGCACTGATCGCTGGCGACCCGCAAGACGCAAAGGGCCCTCGCTGCGGATCGTCACGGGAGCTGCGCGTCGTTCGCCACGGCGAACCGGGCGCAACGGCGTGACAAAGGAACCATGTTCTTGCGCGGCCAAAGCGAAGCGATGGCGGTTGTCGCGGGAGCCAGCCGAGGGCGGCCAGGCATCGCGGATCGCGCCCCGGACAGGACGCGCGGACTCATTGACCAACTCGACAGTGGACTCCGTGTCTTCCGTGAGCCGAACCGCGCCGGGCACGGAGCGTCGCACTGAGACGGATCGAGTGGGTGGCGCCAGCGCAGCGTCGAGGCAAGCGAGAGCGACAACTCCCAGCACCCACCACCACGCGATCGCGCGGTCCTGCATGACAAATGCAGGAACCGCGGCAAGCAGCGCGAGGAGCGCCGTCCACCCGGTGATGTACATCGTTAGCGGGGCACCGGCACGGCGGCCAGCACGGATTGCAGCACCGAGTCCCGTGTGACGCCCTCAAGCTCTGCTTCAGGACGCAGTTGCATGCGGTGCACCATCGTCCATGAAGCAAGTGCCTTGACATCATCCGGAGACACAAAGGTGCGCCCCCGCATCCAGGCCCATGCGCGCGCACCGGCGAGCAGGGCGGTCGCGCCACGTGGAGAGACGCCGAGCGCGACCGATGGCATTGCGCGGGTGGCGCGCACGAGATCGACCACGTACCCCACGACGTCATCGGAGACCTCGACCTTTGCGACCTCGTCTCGGCCCATCTCGATATCAGCTGGAGTCGCCACTTGGGTCACTCCGGCCGCCGCGAGGTTGCGAGGGTTGAAGCCGTCAGCGTGCCGACGCAGCACCTGCTTCTCGTCCTCACGCTCGGGAAGTCCGATCGGCAACTTCAACATGAAGCGGTCGAGCTGAGCCTCAGGCAAAGGGTAAGTTCCCTCGTATTCGACGGGGTTCTGGGTTGCGATGACGAGGAACGGGTCAGGCAATGCGAGAGAGTCTCCGTCGACCGTCACTTGACGCTCTTCCATCGCCTCAAGCAAAGACGACTGCGTCTTGGGGGGAGTGCGGTTGATCTCATCTGCCAAGAGAAGGCTGGTGAACACGGGACCAGGACGGAATGAGAACGCCGCCGTACGTGCGTCATACACGAGCGAGCCGGTGACATCACCGGGCATGAGGTCAGGTGTGAACTGCACACGCTTTGACTCGACTCCAAGCGCCTGGGCGAGGGTGCGAACCAAGAGGGTCTTGGCAACACCAGGGACACCCTCGAGGAGCACGTGACCTTTGCAGAGCAAGGCAATGACAAGACCCGTGACGGCGCGGTCTTGACCCACAACCGCCTTGTCGATCTCTGCGCGCAATGCCGCCAATGCGTCGCGAGCTGGCGACGGCGGCGGCGGCGCGTCCACGGGAGCCGTTGTAGGTGGTGGCGGAGTGAATTCGTCGGCGTTCGTCACGATCTGTGTACCTCGTTCTCTAGGGTGTCGATCCTCGACAACAGCGTCATCATCTCGGCTTCCGTCCGTGGGGGCGGTCCGAAGAGTGTTTCTTCAACGTATGCGCTCGGTGCGCCAGCCGCGTTCGCGATGGCCGCGATGAGCGTGGCGTGGTCGGCAGAGCGGGCCACACCAAGCCGTTGACCCATCCGCAAGGCCGCGGCGGCACGCAACGACGCCGCGGCACGTCCCGACGCTCGGGCGGCCCGATACATGCGCGCACGGCCCCGTGTGGTCTCGGCTGCGCGGACAACCACGGGAAGCGGCTCGTGGATGATTGCGCCGAAGCGTCGGGCGCGCCACCACGCGACGATGACGAGAGCGAGACCGAGGGCATACAAGGCGTTGCCGGTGCCGGGAGGCAAGAAGTCGGTGGACGGCTGGACGTCATCGAATTTCTTGGGCGTATCGGTGCCAGCTCCCGTCCACGTCAACACGGTCGTGTCATATAGCGAGCCCGTGTACCAGACCACGTTGTCGAGTCCACCGATGAGCCGCAGCATCAACGCCGCATTGCCTTCCGCGGTGATCGCGGCATTGGTGGCGAGTTCGGGATCGGCGATGAGCGTCACGTCGCCCTTGCCCTCGCGCGGCACCACGACCATGACGGCGCCGTCCGCTGCGGGGAAGCACGTCTCGGACGGCGCGGACGCGGACACCCATATGGGTCCACTTGTCTTGATGGTTCCTGCGGCCGCGGCATCGGGGTTCTGACACGCGGCGTCGAGCACCGTCTCGTCGGTCGATCCCCAATAGATGTTGCGGGATGCGGCTCGTGCCACGGCGGATCCGTCCCCCAACACGACAATCGGTCCGGGGTACGCGAGCACAGATTGTGCCTGGTAGCCCTGCATATACGTGGAGTGTCCAATGACGAGCGTGGTGGACTCCGGGTCGGTGATGCGCGCCTTGACGAGCTCGTCGATCTGGCGAACGTCGACGCCGTGATCCTCCGCGACTTGCGCGAGCGCCCGAGTGCCAAGAGGCCCGGGGTTGTGGATCGACATCGGGATCGAGTCGGTGTCCGTACGCGTGATGACACCAATGGCGACGATTCCAATGAGGAGGCCGAGAGCGACCAACACCCAGCGAGCGCCTTTGACTCGAGCCTTTGCGCCAGGTCCCTTCTGTGGCCGGTAGAAGTCTGCGCCAGCGTGCGTGATCGTCGTCATGAGCGGACCCCGAGCCCTGCGTGAGCGAGCACCCCGGCGACTTTGCCCATGCGCTCGTAGGCCTCGCGCGAGCCTGAGGCGTGGCCGTAGCGAATCCCGTCGAACAGATCGCCAGACCACAAGAGGTCTTGTGCGAGATGGCTCATCGGCACAGCGGCTGCCTTGACGAACTCGTAGGCGGTCATTCCTGGCACGACCGCAACAAGGCCTCGGTTTTCCGCCCTGCGCACCATGCTGCGGAAGCGTTCAAGCACCGCAAGATCCCAATCGCCGCGTTCGGCTGCGTCTTCTGCCGAGGCCTGCATCGCCGATGCGGTGCGGTCATCGTCATCAAAGACCGATGCCGACGCTGACATGCGTCGGGAGCGACGCAGCGGCCCCAGCACGAGATACAGCAACACCGCGATCAAGATCGCGAAGAGCACCCCCGCGATGATCGATCCCGAGATGTTACCCACCGTGAGTTCTTCGGTTGAGCGATCAAGACGATCGAACTGCTTGGCGATCCAGTCGAAGACTCGTTGAAGCCAATCGCTGTGATTGTCGCGGTAGATGTCCTTGGAGAGCTCGTCCTCGAGCCAACGACGGGCGGTGTCGGCGTCGGGATCGATCGGCGCCTCGTACGGGAGCGCTGACACGTCAGCCGACCGACGATCCTGTGCCGGTGAAGCGCGCCTCGGCAGCACGCGCCATGTCAAATGCGAGGCCCTCCTTGCGGAAGCGCATGTCGAGGTAGACGAGTGCCGTCGCAGAACCGACGAAGGAGTACTGGACAACCGCGCTTGCGAGCAGCTGAATGACGAGTGCCACGGCGAAGGCGGTAAAGAAAGCGACGCCTGATCCTGGTGCCAGGGCCGAGACCACCATCGCCACCATCTGCGTGCCAAAGGAGAAGACCTGCTGGATTGCGCCGTTGATCATCCCGATTACGAGGAGGATGAGCACGG
Source organism: Actinomycetes bacterium (assembly GCA_023411615.1). Taxonomy (GTDB): domain Bacteria; phylum Actinomycetota; class Actinomycetes; order Actinomycetales; family Demequinaceae; genus Demequina. The sequence continues at coordinate 48,221 of JAEYOR010000020.1, read as the reverse complement.
TCCACCAGAAACGGCCCGGGACGAGGCGAATTGAGCGGCGAACCGCGGTGATGGGGCCGACCTTCTCGAGCATGACGGCGCCCCGGGCGACGGGCAGGTATACCGACATGACGATCATTCCCGGCGCGATCAACACGATGGCGAGGATCACGGTGAGTGCAACAGCGCCGCCCATGTCGCTCCCGGCAGCCGCGCTCAGGAGCACGGGCGCGAAGACCACGCCAAAGAGCAAGGCGCTCGCAAGGATCGTGAGAAGTCCTAGGCCGAGTAGGGCCCATATGCGCTCAATGGCAGTGCGCATCGCGTCGCTGAGAGACAGGCGGTGACCCAGTGCAGCTTGAGCGACAGCGGGCACGACAACTGCTGCGGAGAGGGTGTCCGAGAGGATCCAGACGATGCCCGCGATGACAAAGGCTCCGATGGTCTCGGGACGTGGCTCAAAGGCGACGTTGCTCGTGGCGGTGAAGAAGTCGGTGACGCCGCTGTCAGTGGCCGCCAGCCAGACCGCGGCGCCCGTGATGAGCGCGCTCGCAAGAAACATCAATACGGGTGCGCCCACAACGGCCGCACGATTGAACCGCATCGCACGGAATGGCACTGTGAGGAAATCTCCGAACGGGAGGGGTCGCAACGCGACAATGCCCGGTTGCCACGAGCGGAATGTGAGGCCTTCAGCAGGCGCGGCCGGCACAGGCGGTGGAGAGGGCGCATAGTCAGTGGGGGCGGGCGGGGCGTCCCAGCCGGTGGTGCCCTGAGGAATTGGCGGTGCAGACGGGGGAACCGGTGCCGCGTGAGAGGCTCCCCACGGGCTCGGTGACGGCGGGGCAGACTCGTCTGGTGCGGCCCACGTTTCACCAGGACGTTGCTGATCCGTCACAAACCCTCCTCGGTTGACGCGCCTATCCTGCCATGGGCGAGGTGCCGCGCACAGGTCCCGCTCCGCCCGTAGGACATCTCTCCACTGTGCGGGGCGAGTACGTGAAACATCGGGCGTGGCATCATGTCGCTATGGCAGCCAAGATCCTGGTGGTCGACGACGATCCCGCCGTGGCCGAGATGACGGGCATCGTCCTGCGCGCAGACGGCTTTGAGCCGGTGTTCTGTGATCATGGCGACCGCGCCCTGGACGTGTTCCGAACTGAGCAGCCTGACGTGATCCTCTTGGACCTCATGTTGCCGGGCAAGAGCGGCATCGACATTTGTCGCGAGATTCGCGCGGAGTCGGGTGTGCCCATCATCATGCTGACCGCAAAGTCGGACACCGTCGATGTGGTGCTTGGTCTTGAGTCAGGGGCCGACGATTACGTCCCGAAACCCTTCAAGCCGCGCGAGTTGATCGCGCGCGTGCGCGCCCGCTTGCGCCGCAACGACTCAGGCACGCCCTCAGTGGTGCGCATCGGTGATCTGGAGATTGACGTGACCGGCCACCGCGTTTCTCGCGATGGCGAGGTCATCCAGTTGACGCCATTGGAGTTCGACGTCCTCGTGACGCTCGCACGCCATCCCGGCAAGGTGTTTACGCGTGAGGTGCTCCTTGAAGACGTGTGGGGATACCGTCATGCCGCCGACACCCGCCTCGTCAACGTTCACATTCAGCGCCTTCGCGCCAAGATCGAGCGTGATCCCGAGAATCCCGAGATTGTGCTCACCGTGCGCGGCGTGGGTTACAAGGCGGGCGGCCACTCACAGTGACTGGTCGTGCGGCCTCCATCGGGGCGCTGTTGCTCGCGCCAATGAGGAGGCTGTACCGGCGCTGGACGCATTCAATGCTCCTGCGCGTCATCACCTCCACCTTGGTGGTCGGTCTCGCTGCGGTGGCGCTGCTCGGTGCGTATGTCACCACGGAGATCCGAGATGGCCTCGTCGAGAAGCGTATTGAACGCGTATTGGCGGAGTCGGCACGTGATGTTGACGGCACCCAACAGGCGATCGACGCATCGACGGCTGAGACACCCGGTGATCTTCAAGACTTGGTGTACGACCAATTCGAGGCACAAAGTCGCCTCGGCGGTGAGGGACGCAGCATTGTGTGGCTCCGCTCGCCGAGCAACGACGCGGACATCGTCCTCACCCCGCCTGTCACCGAACAGCGCCTCGTCACCGCCATCTCGCCGTCTTTGCGACAGGCGATCGAGCCGGGCGGCGGCCAGTACTGGCAGTTCGCCACGATGCCCGGATCGGATGAGCCAGCGGTGGTGGTGGGGGCGCCCATCAATCTGCGCTCGGCCGGTTCGTATGAGTTGTACTTCGTCTATTCACTTGCAGATGAGCAGGAAACACTCGCCCTCATCCAGCGCGTTCTCGCATTAGGCGCAGGCGTCCTCGTTGGTCTCGTGCTGTTCATGACGTGGACGGTGACGCTGCAGGCGGTGCGTCCGGTGCGCGCGGCGGCTCGCGTCGCGGCCCGCCTTGCCGACGGTCATCTCACGGAGAGAATGACGGTGAAGGGTCACGACGAGATGGCGACGCTCGCGACCACCTTCAACGAGATGGCCGCGTCCTTGCAACGCCAGATCAATCGCATGGAGGACTTGTCGCGGCTTCAACGTCGTTTTGTGTCTGATGTCTCCCACGAGTTGCGCACGCCGTTGACGACTATTCGAATGGCAGCCGACGTTCTCCACGACGCACGTCGCGAGTTTGAGCCCTCGGTGGCCCGCTCCGCAGAGTTGCTTGCCACCCAGCTCGACCGTTTTGAGGCGCTCCTCGCAGACTTGCTGGAGATCTCACGCATCGACGCCGGTGCCGCACAACTCGATTTTGAAGAGCACGACATTGCCGACATTGCTCGGGACCAAGTCGAAGGTCTCTACCCGGCCGCGGCGGAACAGGGCGTGGAGCTGCGCCTGTGGGTTCAAGAGGGACGCCACACCGCGTCAATGGATGCCCCCCGCGTCGGACGGATCATCCGCAACCTCGTGTCCAACGCAATCGAGCACGCCCAAGGCAAACCCGTCGACATCGCCGTGGCGTCGACGCAACGCACTGTTGCAATCCTCGTCCGTGACTATGGCGTCGGCCTCGCTTCCACACAGGTTCAGCGGGTTTTCGACCGCTTCTGGCGCGCCGACCCGGCTCGTGCCCGCACGATGGGTGGCACCGGACTCGGCCTGTCAATCGCCCGTGAAGACGCAATGTTGCACGATGGCGCACTTGAAGCCTGGGGCAAACCTGGCGAGGGCGCGGCCTTCCGTCTCATGCTCCCGCGCGGGTCGCGAGGTCTAGGCGTCCGCCCGCCCCTTCCGCTCGATATGACGGCCGACGGCTTCGAGGCGGTAGGCGAGCGGGTACCGCTTGCGGCAGAGGCGGTGGGACTGTGAAACGCGTTATCGCTTTGGCGCTCGCATGCGGCGCGCTCGTCGCGTGCGCCGGGATTCCGACGAGCGGCCCTGTGCGCGAAGGTGACACGGAAGTGGCCCAGCAGCAGCCATTCGCACCGTTGTTGCAAGGACCCACGCCCGACGCTTCGCCGCGGGCGATCGTCCAGGGCTTCCTGTCCGCGTCCTCGGGTGGCTCGGTATCCGGTTTTGATGTGGCGCGCGAGTTCCTCACGGACGACGCCGCAGTGGCATGGGATCCCCTCGCCCACGTGACGATCTTTGACTCTCGCCAAGTTGAGCAGTTACACGACGAGGCGACAGGGACCCATACCTACCGTGTCCCCGTCGCCGCCGTCGTGGACGCCAATGGAGTGATGGTTGAAGCGTCGTCCGATGTCCATGCGGACGTCACCTTCACAGTGACTCAAGACGAGTTCGGCCAATACCGGATCTCTTCGCTTGAAGACGGCATCGTCATGTCCGCAGCGGACTTTGGGCGATTTTTCCGCCCACTCAAGCTCTACTTCTCTTCCGCCGACGCCCAAGTGGCGATCCCGGAATTGCGATGGTTTGCCAATAACGAACAGATCGCGACGGCAGTGGCGCGAGAACTCGTCGCCGGACCATCTCCGTGGCTCGCCGACGCGGTCATCACGGGCTTCCCACCCGGTTCCGCTCTTGACGTGGACGCCGTCATTGTCGATGAAGGAACGGCGCTCGTTGCGCTCGCGACAGGCTCGAGCGGGACAAGTGGCCAGCGCGCGTTGGCGCAGGCGCAGCTGGACCTCACCTTGCGACAGTTGATACCGGTCCAGTCGGTGACCGTGACGGTGGGTGGCGTGCCGCTCGTCGGGGAAGCGAGCACGGCACTGACTCACGCGGATGTGCCGCCCGAGACCGCCGCTGTCATCGCGGGCAACCGCCTCGGTGTGTTCGATGGCACGCAGGTGCTCGTCACCGCGCCTGAGGCCGGGGTGTTGCCTGAGGGTGCTTGGGGTATCGCGCTCGCATACGACTCGACGACAACGGCCTTTGTGGCGGACGGCGACATTGCGGTGTCGACGGCCTTGGCACAAGAGGCCGCACTCGAGGTGTACGACCCGAGCGCCGAGCCGCTCGTCGGCGCTGAACTCGTCGAGTTCGACACCACGCTCGACGGAGACGATCTCATCGCCCCGTCCTTTGACCGGCATGGATGGGTATGGAGCACGGAGCGCACGTCGACAGGCACAATCGTGGCAGCGCTGCCGGGGGGTGACGAGCTTGTGCTTGACGCTCCATGGCTTGCTGGGCGATCGGTCCAGGCGCTGGCCGTGTCCCGTGACGGCACGCGACTCGCGGTGCTGAGCAGGGCGACGGGCACGGTTCAGTCACTCGATGTCGCGGCGATTACTCGCGAGGTCTCCGGCGCTCCCCTCAGCATCGGCCAACCACTCGCTTTGGTGCCGTCGCTCGAGCCGGCAGTCGATCTCACATGGTCCGACGCGACTGGACTCGTCACTCTCTTCGAAGAGACAGGCAATCTTGAGGAGTCTCAAGTGGGCGGCTGGACGCGCATGGAGGCAGTGTTGCCCGAGGCGCGGCGTATCACCGCACGCAATGGTGTGCGCACGCTCCTCGCCATTGATTCAGAGGGCTCCTTGGTGGCGCGTGCCGGCAACAGTTGGACCGTGCAGGTGGTTGGCGTCACTGACGTCGCTTACGCAGGCTGATTCCCACCTTGGGTCGGTGTGCCCATCGCACACAGTGCATCGCGCATCCCCAATGACGGGTGCACGTGGAGCACACTGCGACGTCGCCTGCGAACATCACTCGCATGTCGCGACTCCCACCTGTGATGCGCCAAGCGGCAAACGACCTTGCCCGCTTGTGCGTGCCCGTGTGGTGCCCGGGCTGCGGGGCTCGTGACACCACGTGGTGCGATGAGTGCGCCGCACAGTGGTGGGATGAGCCATTGCGTTCCGAGTCCGCCGCGGGGCGGCTCATCATTGATGGCGCAGCAACGATGCCGGTGTGGTCCATCACGGAGCTTGCGGGCTCCGCTCACCGAATGGTCTCGGCGTGGAAGGACGGTGGCCGCCGCGACCTCGATGCCTTCATGAGTGAGGCGATGATCCGCGCCGCCCACAGCGTCGCCCCGCATCTCGCGGATGTGGGCGAACTCGCAGTGGTACCGGTTCCGTCGCGCCGGCGATCTGTGCGCACTCGCGGTATTGACCTGCCGTTGCTTCTCGCTCGGGCGGCTCACACGGGTCTCCGCGCGGGTGGTGTGGTGACCACAACGATGCCGGTGCTGCGCATCGGTGCGGGAGAGCAACGCGGCGCGAGCGTTCGAGGGCGTCGCCATAATGCCGCATCGCTCACCGCGCCGGAATCCGCACAATTGGGGCATTTACAAGGGCTTCAAGGCGTGGTGCTCGTTGACGATGTGGTGACGACGGGTGCCACGATGGCGGCGTGCGTGAGAGCGCTCGAGGTGAGATTCATCACCGTCTATGCGGGGCTGTGCTTGGCAAGTGCGCCAGCGGCTGGCACGCCGGAGAAAGTCACGGTAGCGTAAAGAAACGACCGCACGGGTCGCACCTTCTGAGCGTAGAGGGGGTGAGGCAAACAGCGCGAAAAGGCGCGGTGAACCACCACCCTGACGTGCCACTTGGGGCACGTCCACACTCGAAGGAGCAAGTGCCATGGACATTGTGATTGTTGGACGTCACACCCGAGTGAGCGACGAGATGCGCGAGCGGATCGTTGCCAAACTTGAGAAACTCGCTGCATTGGCACCGCGGGCAACGCGGGCCGAGGTGCACGTGGTCCATGAGCGCAACCGCAAGATCATCTCGGAAGCCGAGCGTGTGGAAATCACGATGTATGGCCGCACCGTGGTCCGTGCGGAAGCGGCGGCCGATGACCGAATGGCGGCTCTCGAACTCGCATCGACGCGCATTGCCGATCAACTGCGGAAGTTGCACGAGCGCCGGGCCAAGCGCCACAAGGGCAAGCCGGGCCTCCACGCAGTCGCTGTTGCCGACGTCGACGTACCGCTTGCCGCCGCCTCAGCCGAGGCGCCGGAGGCGGCTCAGGATGAGACCGCCGAGTCGGTTGTTCCTTGGGAAGGCGCGCCGGAGTCCTCGGTTCGGGAGATTCCGCTTGACGGCACGCCCATCATGATTCGGTCCAAGACACACAAGGCGGCACCAATGGCGGTAGCCGACGCCATCGACCAGATGGAACTGGTGGGCCACGACTTTTATCTGTTTGTCGACGAAGAGACGGGCATGCCGAGCGCGGTGTACCGCCGCCGTGGCTGGACGTACGGTGTCATTCATCTTGAACAGACGGAGAGCGAGCAGGAGCGTGAGACCGCTTAAGGCGCTCTGACTGTCAAAGGCCGTCGTGGAAAATCCACGGCGGCCTTTGCGTTGCGCCTACAGCGAGACGAATCCGTGCCTCACGACGAACCGCCTAGGATGGTGGGCGGCCCCACGCAGGAAGGCGGGACAAGCATCGTGGCAGTCATCGAACGACTCATTCGCATGGGTGAGGGGCGCCATATGCGGCGCCTCCAGAGGGTTGTCACCCTCACGAATGCTCTCGAAGAGGTATACCAAGACTTCTCCGATGACGATCTGCGCGGGCTGACGGCTGACTTCCGCGAGCGCTACGAGAACGGCGAGAAGCTCGACGACTTGATGCCCGAGGCCTTTGCTGCGGTGCGGGAGGCATCGAAGCGCACACTCGGCATGCGTCACTTTGACGTCCAGCTCATGGGTGGTGCCGCGCTCCACGGGGGCAATATCGCCGAGATGAAGACGGGTGAAGGCAAGACGCTCGTCGCGACCCTTCCTGCCTACCTCAATGCAATCACCGGCAAGGGCGTTCACATCGTCACGGTGAATGACTACCTGGCGAGTTACCAGTCCGAGTTGATGGGCCGCATCTTCCGCTTCCTCGGTATGGAGACGGGCTGTGTGGTCGCGGGTCAGGATCCCGCAACCCGCCGACGCCAGTATTTGGCTGACATCACGTACGGCACTAACAACGAGTTTGGCTTTGATCATCTGCGCGACAACATGGCGCTTGACCCCTCGCAGTTGGTACACCGCGGATACCACTACGCGATCGTCGACGAGGTGGACTCGATCCTCATTGACGAGGCGCGAACCCCGCTCATCATCTCGGGCCCTGCGAGTGGCGACAACGGCAAGTGGTATGTGGAATTCGCCCGGCTTGTTGCCCAAATGCAGATCGATGTCGACTACGAGGTCGAAGAGAAGAAGCGCGCGGTGGGCGTGCTTGAGCCCGGCATCGACAAGGTCGAGAAGGCCCTCGGCATCGACAACTTGTACGACCCGGCGAACACCCCGCTCATTGGCTTCCTCAACAACGCAATCAAGGCCAAGGAACTGTTCCGCCGCGACCGCGAATACGTGGTGCAGCAGGGGGAAGTGCACATCGTCGACGAGCACACGGGACGCCTTCTCAGCGGGCGCCGTTATTCAGAGGGCCTCCACCAGGCGATCGAGGCCAAAGAGGGCGTGGCGATCAAGGCGGAGAACCAGACCTACGCCACCATCACTCTCCAGAACTATTTCCGTCAGTACGAGAAGCTCGCCGGCATGACCGGTACGGCGCAGACCGAGGCTGCGGAGCTGTACAGCACGTACGGCATGAATGTGCTCCCCATCCCCACGAATTTGCCGATGATCCGGCAGGACCAGGCGGACCTCCTCTTCAAGAGCGAGCGTGCCAAGTACACGGCGATCATCGAAGACATCGTCGAGCGTCACGCTAAGGGCCAGCCGGTGCTGATTGGCACAGTGTCCGTGGAGAAGTCTGAAGCGCTGAGCAAGGAACTGAAGAAGCACGGCATTGCGCACGCGGTATTGAACGCCAAGCACCACGAGCAAGAAGCGGCGGTGGTGGCCGAGGCGGGCCGGAAGGGCGCGGTCACGGTCGCTACCAACATGGCTGGCCGTGGTACCGACATCATGCTTGGTGGTAACCCAGAGTTCCGGGCGGTTCAGGAGATGCACCGCCGTGGCATTGACCCGCAGGAGAACCCCGAAGAGTACGAGCGCGAATGGGTCCCAGTGCTCGCGGAGGCTAAGGAAGCCGTTGCCCGCGAACATGAAGAGGTTCTCGCCGCTGGCGGTCTCTACGTGCTGGGCACGGAGCGCCACGAGTCGCGCCGCATCGACAACCAGCTGCGAGGCCGTTCGGGACGTCAGGGTGACCCGGGTGAGTCCCGCTTCTACTTGTCGCTCGAAGACGACTTGATGCGCATGTTCCAATCGGGCCTCGCGGCCACGATGATGAACTCATCGGCCTTGCCAGACGACTTGCCGATTGAGTCCAAGATGCTGACGCGAGGTGTTCGCAGCGCGCAGGCGCAGATCGAAGGCCGCAACGCCGAGATCCGTAAGAACATCCTCAAATACGACGACGTCGCGTCCAAGCAGCGCACGATCATCTACGGCGAGCGCCGCCGCATCCTTGACGGGGAGAACTTGCGCGACCAGGTGCGCGGCTTCATTGACGACGTTGTGGGCAACGCGGTCCGCGCAACCACAGTGCTTGGCGCCCCCGACGAGTGGGACCTCGATGCGCTGTGGCGCGACCTGCGCACCATTTACCCTGTGTCGCTCACCATCGACGAGGTGGTCGAAGAGGCAGGTGGCTTGCGCGAGCTCACGCCGAACTTTATGGAGCGCGAGCTCACTGCGGACGCGCGAGTCGCGTACGAGGCGGTGGAAGACCGCATTAGTCCCGACCTCATGCGTCAGGTGGAGCGCCAGGTTCTCCTCCAGGTGATCGACATGAAGTGGCGTGAGCACCTGTACGAGATGGACTACCTCAAGGAGGGCATCGGGCTGCGGGCCATGGGCCAGCGCGACCCCCTCATCGAGTACCAGCGCGAAGCGCACCAGATGTTCGAGGCCATGGCCGACGCCGTCAAGGAGCAGGCCCTCCAGGTGCTGTTCCGCGTCGAGAAGCGGGAGCAGGCGCCGCAGCAAGAGGGCGCTCTCAATGCTGACTCGGCGGCGCAGACGGCGAGGTCTGCTCCAGGTGTGAGTGCACGGCGTGCTGCTGCCCCGGCGACGGCGACGGGCGGTGGCGCTGTCCAAGCTCAGATGGGCGCCTTGACGTACTCGGGGCCCTCGAAGGATGGCAGTGGCAAAGCTGCTGTCTCCAAGGGTGGCGCGAAGGGCAAGGCAGCCACGGGAGCGGCAACCAAGGCCTCGTCGGACGGGGGCACGTTCCCAGGTACGCCCAAGAATGCACAGTGCCCCTGCGGCTCAGGCAAAAAGTACAAGCTGTGCCACGGCAAGAACGAGGCGTAAGAGCTTTTTAGCCCACGTCCATCACGGTGATGAGCCAGCGTTTGGAGACGGTCTCGAGCCGAAGCGCAATTGCGTGAGCGAGTTCGCCCTCGGTGGCGACCACTGCGGCCTCGACGGCGTCTGCGCTGACCCGGCACAGCCGCACCCGCTGAATGTGCACTGACCCCTTGGACATATAGCCCGAGCGACGGGCCAATGAGTGTTGCGTGAGCAATCGCGAACGGACGTCAGGGGTGATCCACCGCACGAGTTGGTTGATGCCATCCCCTCCGAGCGCCACTTCGAGCGCGATGCGCGCAACGGTGCACACCAAGGGTGTGGGATCGCCAAGCGGCTTGCGTTCGCGGGTCGGTGACGGCGCGGCGATTGGCGGCGTCGAGGGCTGGGCTCGCGCTACTCGGATTGACGACGGCCGAGCAATGAGTACGGGCGCCTCGGGTGCGAGCGCGCGGACCGCCGCGCTCATCGCGCGAGCTCCGCTGGAACGTGAAGTTCAGTACCCGCGAAGATCAACGATGGATCGTTGCCGATTGCATCGCGATTGGCCTCGTACAGGACGGGCCACGTGGCGTTGATGTCGGCGTCTGTTGCGTGGTCGCCCAAGAGTGACTCCGTGATACCCCACAAGGAATCGCCAGGCTGCACGAGATACGTATTCGAGACCGCGCCCGGCGCAGAGGAGGCCGCGACAGGCAGCTCGGCCTCAGGCTGCTCGGCGACAGGTGCCGCGGTGGCAGGCGTTGCTTGGGGACTCTCCGCAGAGACAGGTGGGACGCTCCATTCGAGCCGGACGTTGACCGCGGTGGCGGCGGCAGTGTCGGTGGCAGCGGAAGTGTCGGTGGCGCCAAGCCCAACTGCCGGAGCGTCGGCCGCTTGCTCGGTCACTGCCGGAGCGTCGGCCCAACCCAAGCCTGGGGGCGACTGCGTGGACGCAAAAGCTGGCACTGCGACCCCTGAACTGAGGCCAATTCCAAGGGCGACGGCGGTGACGCGTTGCCAAGCGACGGGTGCGAGGGCGCGGGCGCGGGCGGGAATTGTGCGGCCACGTCGCGTGGCGGCGGCGACCACCATCACCACAGCGCTGAGAGTGAGGTAGGCGGCCACTGCGGCACCAAGTGCGGCGGCGACAAGAGTGAGAGCGTCGTCGACATCCCAGACGAGAGGCCAGCTACGCCATTGCCACAGCGTTACTTGTGCCAACGCATAGGCGCCGCATGGCATCACTGCCAGCACCATCCACGCGCCAATGCGTCCCACTGTGTCTCCCACCCTCATCTCCGCTCCTTAATGTTGTTATCGCTTGTTTGGTGCCATTTGATGATGTTAGATGTACACGAATGGCGATGACGTGTCCAGTTGAACCTGCACTTTGTGGAGGAGTCGCCGCTACGGTTGGCCCATGCGGTGGGAATTGCTGTTTGCCGATCTCGAGGCGCGAGCGGATGCGCAAGACTCCGCTCAATTCGACGCCGAGGTCCGGGACCTTACCCGTGCCGAGCGAGCGGCGGTGTCGCTCGCGGCCCGGCTGGTGCAAGCACGAGGTTCCTCTGTCACGGTGACCGCGCGCGACGCTGTCTCCACCACGGGCGTGGTGGTCGACGCTGCCGCAGGCTGGCTGTTGTTAGGGGAAACGGGGCCGCAGACTCTCGTGCCGCTTCATGCGGTGACAGTGGTGGCTGGGCTTGGCTCGCGTGCGGCGGAGCTGACTGAGGTGGAGCGGCGGCTCGGCCTCGGTCACGCGCTCCGCGCACTTGCGCGAGATCGCGCACGCGTTGTCGTGTCCACCCTGTCGGGGGACGTCACAGGGGTTATTGGCGCGGTGGGAGCCGATTACATCGAGCTGTCCACGGGCGTGGGCGCCTCAGTTCTCATCGCGACGGACGCGATCACCCGGGTGCGTTCGGCCGCTCTGTAGCCCGAGCGTCGGCGTGATGCGCGCAGGGTGCTCGCTTAAGCGCCGGCGGCGTCCTCGTGGTGGGAAATGCGCTGGCGCGTGGCCTCGTACTGGCGGGCGATGTAGTTCTCGAGCTCGCTCGCCTCGACACGCCATTGGCCACGCCCACCCACCTGGATAGCAGGCAGATCACCGGAACGCACCAAGGCGTAGGCCTGGGGCGACGAGATGTTCAGCACCTCTTGAACATCAGGGAGGGTGAGGAAGCGTTTGTCCATGTCTTCATTCTCGCACTGCCACGTCGCATCGGTGCGTTGTCCACAGGCCGAGTGGCGCGATCGGCCCGTGTGCGGCACCATGGGCGCGTTGGGAGGGGGCTAGACATGAACGACGCGCCGTTGGCAGGCCGCTTGCGCAGGCCTGGCTGGAAAGACCCGCGGCTCCTCATTGGACTGTTTCTCATTGCCGCATCGGTCGCGGGGGTGAGCGCGATGGTGCGCAGCGCCGACGTCACCACGCCGTATTACGCGGCAAAGGGCACGCTGACGCCCGGCACGGTCATTACCGAGGCCGACGTCGTGGTGGTCAATGCACGCCTCAGCGGCGGTGACTACGTGAAGCCGGGTGATGCGCCGTGGGGCCAGGTGGTGACGCGCACCGTGGGGGGCGGGGAGATGGTGCCCGCATCCGCCCTGGCCGCGCCCGACGACTTCTCGTCTCGCACAGTGGCGGTCCAGACGACGTTGCCCTTGGCTTCTGGCGTGAAGGAGGGTTCCGTTGTGGACGTCTTCCTCACTCGCGAAGACTCAAACGGCGACCCCCAGACGAGCAAGGTGGGAGCGGACCTCGTTGTCGAATCAGTGGAACGCTCGGGTGGATCGTTCTCGTCATCCACTATTGAGACGGTCTACGTGGTGGTTCCGCGTGGAGAGATTGAGACGCTTCTCGACGCGCTCGCGAGCCGTGGTGACGTGTCCGTAGTTGGTATTGCGGGGAGCGGCGGGTGAGCATCTCGGTGCTCGTCGCCGTGCGGGGTCCCCGAGAGGCGACGGTAGCTGCGGCGGTCGGTGCGGCTCCAGACCTTCGGGTCGCACGACGCTGTGCGGACTTGGGCGAAGCGCTCGCGGCAGCACACGCTGGCCTGGGCGTTGCCGTTGTGGTCTCCGAGCAACCGCAACTTCATCGGGGAGTGGTCGCGGAGTTCATTGCAGCTGGTGTGGCGGTCATCGGCTCGCCCGGCACCTATGCAGCGACCGATCACTTACGGTCGATTGGCATCGAGGAGATCGTCCCGCCCGACGCGTCGGCGGAAGACATTGCCGCAGCGATCGCTCGCGCCGTGCGGCAGGCTCCCGAGGTTGAGCACGCTGCAGAGGGAGCCACGGGGGAGCATGTCGCGCCCAACGCGCCGCAGCGAGGAAGCATCGTTGCCGTATGGGGGCCGACGGGGGCGCCGGGCCGCACCACCGTGGCGGTGTCACTTGCTTACGACTTCGCGCAGGCTGGCGGTGCGCTGTTGGTCGATGCGGATACCTACGGCGGCGCCGTTGCGCAAGCGCTCGGGATGCTCGACGAGGCTCCAGGAATTGCCGCCCTTGCGCGTGCCTCGTTGCATGGCACCCTTGGTGACGAGACTGTACGCCGGCATGCGCTCGAGGCCGCGCCTGGACTGCGGGTGCTGTCAGGCATTACGCGCGCTGAACGTTGGCCCGAGTTGTCGGCGGCCGCGCTTGAGCCGGTATGGGACCTCCTGCGACTTCACTCATCCATCACAGTGGTGGACTGCGGCTTTTCACTCGAGCAAGACGAAGAACTCCAGTACGACACGCGCGCGCCGCAACGCAACGGGGCCACGTTGTCAGCCCTCGCCGCGGCCGACGTCGTGGTGGCCGTTGGCAGCGCCGAACCGCTCGGTGTGCAGCGGCTTGTGCATGCGTTGTCCGAACTTGACGCGGTGGCACCTGCGGACGTGACGGCACGCGTGGTGGCAGTCAACCGTGTGCGTGCTTCGGTGGCTGGCGATCAGCCGCGCCGGGCAATTGCGGATGCGCTTAAGCGCTTCGCAGGGGTGGACACCGTGTGGACCATTGGTTGGGACCCGCGCGGATGTGACGCCGCGACGCTGTCGGGTCAGGCTCTTGGTGAACGTGCACCGCGTTCGGCAGCACGCAAAGCGATTCAAGCGATTGGGCGCGAGGTGCTCCGCGTTTGCGCTTCTGGCGCGCGCGTTGACGCGCCTGCCGCGCCAGCCCAGGCCACACTGGGAGCATGAGGGTCTACATCCCAGCCAGCATCGACGAACTCGCCGTTCAGGCATCGGGCAAATGGGAGCCGCAAAGGGGATTCTCCGTCACCGATGCGCTCCGAGACAGTGCACCCGAGCTGGACGATGAGGAGCTTGCGGAGTACGCGATTGATCTTGCGGCGATGGCCTCTGTGCTCGATCACAGCTCCCGCCTGCGTGCGGTGATCGCGGCAGACTTTTCTCGCGCCGATGTCGCGCCAGCCGCCGGAGAGCATCCCGCGGCGCTGGCGTTGAGCGGGCGTTTGGACCCCGCCTCTATCGCTTGCGTCTTCCTCGACGAAGACGATGCTGGGGGCGATGTTGAAGCCGCGCGCGGGGGCGATGACGAGGCGCGGGAGCGCCTAGCCGAGAGGTCGCTGCTGTGGTACGACCTGCGCGAGGTGGTTGAGCTCTAGCGAGGGGCGAGGATCGCGAGCACCTGCTCGTGGAGGTGGCCGTTTGTCGCGAGAGCCGAGCCGCCAAACGGGCCGGGGACGCCTTCAACGGAGCTGAACGCGCCGCCGGCCTCGGTCACGATCGGCACGATTGCCGCCATGTCGTGAAGAGCAAGTTCTGGCTCGGCAGCGATGTCGACGCTGCCTTCGGCGACGAGCATGTAACTCCAGAAATCGCCGTAAGCGCGCGTGCGCCACACTGCGCGCTGCAGAGCCTCGAACTGTACGCCCTTGCCCTCAGCGTGCCATTCGCCAGGTTCCGAGTAGGAGAGCGAGGCATCGGCCAGAGTGGAGACGGCAGACACGTGAACGGGGCGCGGCTCCGTCGGGAAGCCGTGGACCCGGGTGGTAGCCCAGGCGCCCTCGCCGGTGGCCGCGTACCAGCGTCGGCCCAGCGCAGGAGCTGAGACGACGCCGACCGTCGGCTCTCCGTCCACCAGCAGCCCGATGAGGGTGGCCCACGCAGGCACGCCGCGCACAAAGTTCTTGGTGCCGTCGATGGGGTCGATGACCCAGCGTCGGCCGGATGTCTCGTCGCCCGAGGCGCCGTACTCCTCGCCCAGGATTGCGTCGGCGGGGCGCTCCTGCGTGAGGATGTCGCGAACGAGGCGCTCGGCGGCGCGGTCGATCGCCGTGACGGGGGTGTCATCAGGCTTCATCTCAACAGAGAAGTCCCCGAGCGAGCCCGCAATGGTGAGGGCATCCACCTCATCAGCGATGCGCAGGGCGAGGGCGAGATCGTCACGGTGATTCATGGCGCCCAGCGTAGCCCGAGCGCTCTCAGGGGCTGTGGCAGACGTCGTGCAACATCCCTGAAGCGTTCGGAGCAGTTTTCGCCCCTTCGGTGGAGAGCCCGTCGTGGAAACACGTCGGGTCACTCAGGGCGGCCTAGACCATCCCACTGAAGGAGTCTCGACAAGCCCGTGCAATCGTGTCTACTATTCCGAGAAAGAGCAGTAATCCAGAATAAAGAACGCAAGCGCGAGAGGCGGTGGGCAAAGTGTCACTGAGCTTGCGACCCCACTCCCGCGAGAAGTTGCCGTGGGCGCCTGCCGATTCGGGCGTGAAACTCGTCCACGATTACGAAGCCGCAGTGCCTGCGAGCCTTGCCTCACAACAGCTCCACATGGATGCAGAGACCGCGAGCATGTGCCAGGAGGCGCGGCTCGCCGTGGCCGTTCTCGACCGCTTGCCGGCAACGAACCGGCCAGGAGTGGCCGCCATACTCGCACTCGCTGAAGCATCAGCGTCATACCTGATAGACGGCCACATTGCTGCGCCCACGCAGGTGGCCGCTGCGGCCGCTGGACAGCCCACAACAAGGGCGGCACGCACGATCCACTCGGCAAGGACTAACCTCCTCGCGCACATCAGTGCGAGCCGTCGGGCCGTCACGCTCGGATCGATCTCTCTTGCCTACAGCCCGCCTCGTCGCATGGCGTCGGGACATCGAATTGGCGCCGCATATCGTGGCGTGCAGACATGGCAAGGAGGCACTGATCTTTGGCCAGACGGCGCCGACTACGTGCCCCCTCATCCTGCACGCGTTCCGGCGCTCATGGACGACCTCATCGCTTTTGCGGCCAGACACGACCTTGACCCCGTCACCCAAGCAGCGATCGCCCACGCTCAGCTGAGGTCGATCGAACCCTTCCCGCAGAGCAACGATCAGGTGGCTCGGAGCCTCATCAACGGCGTGTTTCGTTCCAGGAGAGCCACTGAGAGGTCAATTGTGCCGATCTCGGCCGCACTTTCTCGCAACATTCTCCGTTACAACGGCTCCTGGAGAACCTTCAGGGACGGCGCCGCCACTCCAATGGTCGAGATGGTTGCCGACGCAACGCTGAGGGCGGCCGATGCTGCCAGCCGTCTCGCAGAGACGGTCGCCTTGCTGCCAGCTCAATGGCACGAGGCCGCACGGCCGCGACGGGGCTCCGCCGCCCACGCGCTCATTGAGGTGCTCGCCGCGAACCCAACGGTCAACGCCCAGGGGGTCCAGGAACTCACCGGCGCTTCCCAGGCCAGCGCCTACGACGCGATCGCGCGGCTAGCGGAAGTGGGAGTGCTTTCCCGGGTGAGCCCCACCAAACGCGACACCGCATGGGCTGCAATGGACGTGTTCGAGGCCTCACAGAACCTGGTCGATGAGCTCTCGGGAGGCGCTATGTCGCGCGGCAGGCGAGAGAGGCTTAGTACGCCTCGCCGGCCAAGCGTGAGGCGAGCAGTCGTCGGATCGAGTCGAGCTTGATCTCACGCTCGGGTGAGCCGGCAGCCCAGGAGTCAAGCTCACAACCATCGGCAGCGCTCACATGCTGGCAGCCGCGGGGACAGTGTTCTTCCTCGTAATCGGCCACATCGGGGAACGCGCGGAGCATGTGCGCGGGGTCCACGTGGGCCAAGCCAAAGGACCGCACGCCGGGCGTGTCAATGATCCAGCCGCCCGTGGGAACCTCCACCATGACGGACGATGTCGACGTATGCCGGCCCCGGCCCGTCACGTCATTGACACGCCCTACAGCGCGATCGGCCGCAGGCACGAGCGCGTTGACAAGCGTCGACTTCCCCACACCGGACGGTCCGACAAACACGGTCTTGACACCGTGAAGCTGCTCTTGAAGGCGCACAAAGCCTGGATCCGCTGCGGGCCCGCCATCGCGCCGCACCGACACCTCGATGACCGTGACGCCCAGCGGTTCATAGAGCGCACGCATCGGATCGGCCGAGGCGAGGTCCGCCTTGGTCAGCACAAGTACGGCACTCAGCCCTGCATCAAAGCCAGCCACAAGCGCACGGTCAATCATCCGTGGATTGGGCTCGGGGTCAGCGACCGCCGCGACAATCGCCAACTGGTCCGCATTGGCCACCACCACCCGCTCGGTGGGATCCGTGTCGTCGGCAGTGCGCCGCAAGGCGGAGACCCGCTCACCGCGCCGCACGATCCTCGCCAGCGTGTCAGACGCACCGCTCACGTCCCCCACAAGGTGCACGGCATCGCCCACCACCAGCCCGCGGCGCCCCACCTCTCGCGCCTTGACGGCCATGACGGTAGGCCCTGCGTCAGTCAGCACCGTGTAACGGCCCCGGTCAACCGCGATGACGACGCCGTCAACCGCGTCCTCGTGCGCCGGCCGACGCTTGGTCCGGGGCCTCGAGCCGCGTCGCCCAGGCCGTACCCGGGCGTCGGATTCGTCGTAGTGAGCCCAGTCGCTCACGCGAGCGGTGCCTCCGCGCTGCCAGCACGTCCCACCACTGGGCGCGGGTTCACCATTGCCTGCCACATCGCGGGGAAATCGGGCATCGTCTTGGACGTGGTGCCCACATTGACCACCTCAATGCCCGGAACCCGCAAGCCGATGATCGCTGCAAAGGTTGCCATGCGGTGATCGTGATACGTCTCGATCTCGGCACCGTGCAATCCCGCATCGAGGCCAGCAGGGTCGGGGGCACCGCCAAAGACGAGGGACGATTCATCCGCCTCGCATGAGCCGCCTACGCGCTCCACTTCCGTGGCGATCGCGGCGAGGCGATCTGTCTCGTGTCCACGCAAGTGACCGATCCCCGAGATGACGCTCGGACCCTCGGCTACTGTGCACAGCGCGGCGATGGTGGGGGTGAGCTCGCCGGCAGCGGAGAGATCAGCATCGATTCCCAGCACCCGGCCGTCGCCACGCACTGTCATCACGTCGCCCTCGAGAGTGCACGTGCCACCCATCCGCTCGAGCAGCTCGGGGTAGAGCGCACCGGGCTGGGTGGTCTCGCGAGGCCAACCTGGGATACGCACTTCGCCACCCGCGATGAGTGCCGCCGCCATGAACGGCCCCGCATTGCTGAGATCGGGCTCCACTCGAACCTGCGGCAGGTGAAGCGCCCCCGGGTGGACCACCCACGTGCGCTCATCGGGCTGGTCCACGCGCACACCGGCCTCACGCAAGGTCGCGCACGTCATATCGATGTGCGGCAAGCTCGGCAACGTTTTGCCCACGTGGCGCACCGTGAGCCCTTGCGGCAAACGCGGCGCAATGAGCAGCAGCGCGGTGACAAATTGGGACGACGCTGAGGAGTCGATATCCACGGCGTCCGGCACCGCAGTGGGCGGGGTGACGCTGAACGGCAAGGTCCCGCGCCCGTCATCGTCCACGGTGGCGCCCAGCGCGCGCAGTGCGTCAAGCAACGGTCCCATAGGCCGAACCCGGGCGCCCTCATCGCCGTCGAAGGTGACGGGACGGGTGTCGCCCGCAAGTCCC
Source organism: Actinomycetes bacterium (assembly GCA_023411615.1). Taxonomy (GTDB): domain Bacteria; phylum Actinomycetota; class Actinomycetes; order Actinomycetales; family Demequinaceae; genus Demequina. The sequence goes on along the minus strand of JAEYOR010000020.1, from coordinate 29,683 downwards.
GCAAGGAGCACGAGCGGGGGCACAAAGCGCATGACCGTGCCCGCAAGCCCGCATTCAATGTGGACGCCGCCGTGAAGCGGCCCGGGGGTCACCGTCCACGCGCCGTCAGCGCCACCAAGGTCGACACCAACTCCCAACGTCCGCAACGCATCGATCATCAGCTCGGAGTCACGCGAGATGAGCCCTCCACGGACGTCTACCGGGGAATCGGCGAGGGCCGCCAGCACCAAATAACGGTTTGTCAGGGACTTTGATCCCGGCACCTCAACGGTGGCGTTGAGCGGCGCAGTTTCGTGGAGGGGTGCCGCCACGGGGGCAGGCCACAACTGGCCGGGTCCGACGCCCGGCGTACGCGCCGCCGTCACGAGGCCCTACGAGCGGCCCAGCCGCGCAGCCCCGGAGCTTCCCGGTAAGCGTCGATGACGTGCTTCTTGGCTTGCGCCTTCTTGGACGCAGCCTTCGCCTTCGCCTTTGCCTTGCGCGCCTTCTTGCGCTTCACGTGGCCAGCCGAGTGGCCCGCGGTGGCAGCAAGCATCGCGCCACCAACGAGCGAGAGGTTCTTAAGGAACTCGCCACGCATCGCGTCCCGGTCAGGTCCTTCGGGCAAGCGCCAGAACGGCGTGTACACCGCGGCCGACGCTGCAGCCAGCCCGGTGAGCACAATTCCGGCGCTACGGGGCGTGCGGGAAAAGGCGAGCACGGTTGCGGTGAGGGCGGTCACCGCACCGTGGACGCGCACCACGTCGGACGTACTGACGTCAGTGGCGCCCGCCTCGTGAAGCAGGGGAGCGACAACAGGCTCCGCAACCCGGGCCCGCTCGTCGGGCTCCACGGCATCACGGACGCCCGCATAGACAAACCATGAGGCAAGCAACGGCCGAGCAAGAGCACGAGTCATGCCTCCAGCCTACTCATCTCTGCGAGGCCGTCCACGGGAGAGCACACGGGAGAACGTCCCGCACATGAAGCGTCGGCGTCATCCCGCCCCGGCAGCCGTGGAATCCCTCACAAACGGCGGGAATGTTGCCCCCCAATGTGGTGTTGTGGGGTCATGACGTTGACTGGCTCGATCGAGACGCGTGCGGTGCGCCAAGGTCTTAGCGCCCGGCGACAGGTAGGCTCGTTGGCGATGACCGACAACACGAGCCTCGACTTCGAGGTAGAAGCACTGTCCTACATGGACCAGTTATATGCGGCGGCGTTGCGCATGACCCGCAATTCCGCCGACGCTGAAGACCTCGTTCAAGAGACCTTCGCCAAGGCCTTCGCGGCCCAGGACAAGTTCACGCCCGGAACCAACCTCAAGGCGTGGCTGTACCGGATTCAGACCAACGCATTCATCAACAGTTACCGCAAGAAGCAGCGCGAGCCCAAGCGCACTGACGCCGACACGGTCGAGGACTGGCAGCTTGCCTCCGCGGCACAGCACCAATCCGCCGGATTGGCGTCTGCGGAGGAGCAGGCTCTTGACGCGCTTGGCGACAACGAGATCCGTGACGCGCTTGCGGAACTCTCTGACGATTTCCGCATGGCCGTGTATCTCAGCGATGTCGAAGGCTTCGCCTACAAAGAGATCGCCGAGATTATGGACACACCGGTGGGAACAGTCATGTCCCGCCTGCACCGGGGACGGAGAATGCTACGTGACAGGCTTCGCGACTACGCGGCAGAGCAGGGAATCCGCGACTACCGAGCGGAGGCGCAGTCATGAAGAAGTGCCACGTGACCGAGCAGAGTGCCCGGGTGGCGGCTGAGGAGGTGAGCCGTGCCTAAGCGGCAATGTGAAGAGGCGTTGAACAAGCTCTTCGAGTACATCGATGGGGAACTTTCCGATGAGGAGTTGTTGCGCATCGGCTCGCACTTGAAGGAGTGCCCTCCGTGTGAGGCGGAGCGACGGATCAACGAGAAAATCCGCCTGCTCGTGTCGAAGGCACACACGGGTCAGGCACCCCACCAACTGCGTGAACGAGTTCTCAGCACCATCCAGATGGCGCGCGAAGAGAGCCACCACTAGACGTGAGCCTGAGGCCGACGATGAGGTTGGCTTCTCCCGGTGCAGGGGCAATGACCGGGGCAGGCTGAGAAACGACGAAGCCCGCGTCCTCAAGGCCGCGGGCTTCCGTTTGTTCGGGGCTGAGCCCCGCACGCTTATGCGTTGGGACGCTTGCCGTGGTTGGCGCCGGACTTGGCACGCGTCTTGCGCTTGCGACCGCGCTTGCTCATGGTGACTCCCTTAGGTCTGGTGCTGCGACCCCTCATCATCCCACACGCGAGCGTGAGCAATGCGTCGTCTCGCCTTTCGCCCACCTCCACAAGGCCGTACCCTCTCAAGCAGACGTCTCGCTCTGCCGATGGAGGTACCGTGAGCGACCAGCCCGTTTCCGTCATCCCGCTGTTGCACGCCCTCGCGTCTACTGGCGGTTCCGACTTGCACTGCAAGGTGGGCTCTGCCCCGCGCATTCGCGTGGACGGGCGCCTGCGCAAGCTTCAGGTGCCGCCGTTGCGGCCGGAGGACACGCGCAACATGGTGGCTCAGGTGCTGCCGGAGGACTTGGTTGCGCAGTTCCGGGATATTCACGAGGCGGACTTCGCCTTCTCGCTGTCCGGCGTTGGCCGTTTCCGCGTCAATGCGTATGTGGCCCGCGGCACTGACTGTCTTGTGTTCCGTCGGGTCGCCGTGGGCGCGCAGCCGATGGACGAGCTGGGCATCCCGGCGGTTGTCGCGGACCTCGCACTCGAGCCGCGCGGCCTTGTTCTTGTCACCGGCCCTACGGGCTCCGGAAAGACCACCACACTCGCGTCGATGGTTGACCTCATCAACACGTACCGCGAGGTCAACATCATCACAATCGAGGACCCGATCGAGGTCCTCCACGACGACAAGAAGGCGCTCATCTCGCAACGCGAAGTGCGTTCGGACACCCTCGACTTCTCGAACGCACTCCGTGGTGCGATGCGCCAGGACCCCGACGTCATCCTCATCGGTGAGATGCGCGACGTCGAGACGGTCCGTGCCGCGCTGTCCGCAGCCGAGACCGGCCACCTCGTGCTCGCCACGCTCCACACGGTGGACGCTCAAGACACGATCAACCGCATCGTTGACTTCTTCACCCCGCACGAGCAGGCACAGATCCGCGCCACGTTGTCTCAGACCTTGCGAGGCATCATCTCGCAGCGCCTCGTACGCCGCGTTGGTGGCAACGGGCGTGCACTGGTCGCCGAGATCATGGTGAACCACGGCCGCACCGCAGAGGCGATCGTCGACCCGAAGAGCCAGCCACCTATCGCGGATCTCATTGCCGAGGGCGCGTACTACAAGATGCAGACCTTCGACCAGCACCTTCTCGCGCTCGTGCGTGATGGGGTGGTGGCGTACGACGACGCTCTTGCCATCGCGTCGCGGCCGCAGGACCTCTCGGTCGAATTGCGCAACGCCGGCGTCATTCAGTAACGCCCGTATTGCGCGACGGACGCCAGCGGCGCGTCGCGCCCGCATGCCATTTACCAGGGATTATGCTTGTCTTGCCGCTGAACTCATGCGAAATTGATGCGTAGTCGTACTCTGGTGCGACCACGGTAGTGGCTTAGTATGAATCAAGTGCTACCTTGGTCGCATGGCAACCATGAAATTGTCGATCAGTCTGCCCGAGCACACCGTTGAGTTCATTGACCGTTTAGCCGCAGAAGGCGGCTTCGACTCGCGTTCCGCCGTCATCCACCACGCACTCGAACGCTTGCGTGCGGCGGAACTCCAAGCCGATTATGCGGAAGCGTGGGACGACTGGCGCTCAACTGGCGATGATGAGCCGTGGGACGCGTCGGTGGCGGACGGGGCGGCGCCTGCCCGAGCGTCGGCCACAGCCGCGACAAAGGAGCGCTGATGAGGCGCGGCGAGATTCGCTGGGTTGCCCTCGACGCAGGCACGGACCGTGCTGGCAAGGCTCAGCGGCCGGCGGTCATCGTGTCCAACGACGGAGCCAATGCCGCCGCCGCCCGCCGGGGTGCGGGCGTCGTCACCGTGGTGCCCTTGAGTTCGTCGGAGGTGCCAGCAAAGGAGTTTCAAGTGGCGATTCCGGCAGGAGTGGGAGGATTGCCTCGCGATGCGAAGGCGCTCGCTGAGCAGGTGCGGACAGTCGCCGCGTCTCGGGTGGGCCCGAGCATCGGCTCTCTGCCGCTCGAATACGTGCGCAGGCTAGACGAGGCACTCAAACGCCATCTGGGGCTCTAGGGCTCCATCTGACGGGCTGTCAGTCGGCGATGTGCTCGATCCCGAGCCAGTCATGCCATGCGGAGTGCAGTACGAGCCACGCCATGAGGCCGTATCCGGCCTGACGGGGCAGATCGTCATCACCCGTCGCCATGTCAGCGACCCATTGCTCGTGCCGCGCGAGCGGACCGTACATGTCGACAAACGGCACCGCACGACGCTGCGCGGATTCGGCACACAGCGCCGACAGCTCAGCCACAGCCTGGTCGTTGCGCGGGTTCCCCGGCGGCGGGCCCACGAGCATTGCGCGAAAACCGAGAGCCTTCGCTCGGTCGAGAGCATTGGCGATATTGAGTCGCGTCATCGTGGGGGAAATGCCCCGGTGGATGTCATTGCGGCCAATTGCGAAAAGCACGGCCGTGATGGTGTCCTCGTCGGTGGTGTGCTGAGTGCGCAACAACACTTCGCCGTCCCACCGGGCCGTCATCTCACCCGTTGTCTCTCCGGGAACCGCGAGAGTGTGAAAGCGCAGGCTTGGTTCGTGGGGGAGCGTGCGTGCAGCGACACGGCCGGTCCAGCCCAAGGCCTTCGGGTCGCCGTGGCCGGCAGTGAGTTCATCTCCCACAAAGAAGACGTTGATCACGAGTCGAATGCCCTTGTCACAAGATCCACCTGCTCATCATGGTGCACCGAGGCCAAACCTGAGGCGGGAGAGGCGGCCGCAGCGCGTGCGATCACGCCTACGGGTGATCCCACCAAACGCGGCAAAGCAAGCGACATGCGCGACCAAGCCCCCTGGTTGAGTGGTTCCTCTTGAACCCACAGGACCTCGGCGTCGCTATACGGCGCAAGCGCCTCGTGCAGTTGGTCGCCGTCGAGCGGGTACAGCTGCTCGAGACGGACGATCGCCGTGCTCGTGTCGCCAGCCTTGTCGCGTTGCGCGGCGAGGTCGTAGTACACCTTCCCCGCGCACAGCAGAACACGCTTGACGAGCGCTGGGTCCGCCACGGCGTCCGCAATGACGGGACGGAACGTGTCCGTGGTGAAGTCCTCGACGTTGCTGGCTGCTGCCTTGAGCCGGAGCATCGACTTGGGAGTGAAGACCACGAGCGGCTTGCGCGGGCGATCGTAGGCCTGGCGGCGCAAGAGGTGGAAGTACGACGCCGGGGTTGAGGGCATCGCGATCACCATGTTCTCTTCTGCCGCCATTTGCATGAAGCGCTCGACGCGTGCAGACGAGTGGTCCGGGCCCTGACCCTCATAGCCGTGGGGCAAGAGCATGACGACCGACGACCGCTGGCCCCATTTTTGCTCGGCAGAGGACACGAACTCATCGATGATGGTCTGCGCGCCGTTGACGAAGTCGCCAAACTGGGCTTCCCAGAGCACGAGCGCGTCGGGACGCTCCACTGAATAGCCGTATTCAAAGCCGAGGCAGCCGTACTCGCTCAGCGGCGAGTCGTAAATCGCCAGCCGGGCCTGATCCGCGGCGAGGTAAGCAAGCGGAGTCCACTCGGCACCCGTCGAGCGGTCGTGGAAGACAGCGTGGCGTTGCACAAAGGTGCCACGGCGCGCGTCCTGACCAGACATTCGAATAGGGACGCCCTCTTGAAGGAGGGTGCCAAAGGCGAGCAGTTCTCCGTAGCCCCAGTCGATGCCGCCTTCGCGCGTCATCGCTTCTCGCCGTTCCAAGAGCTTCTCGAGCTTGGGGTGGACGTGGAAACCTTCTGGCGGACGGGTGTGGGCAGTACCGATGCGTTGAATCTGGTTAAGCGAGACCGCTGTCTTCCACCCGACCATCATTCCGGCGTCGGAGGACTGTGAGGCGGGAAGCTCAAGGCCCGCAATCGTCTCCGTGTCAGGAGTCTTGAAACCTTCGCGCGTCTCGAGGAAGACCCGCTCGAGTTGAGCGAGGTAGTCCTGCGACATCTGCTCGGCCTCGTCCGTGGTGATGTCGCCGCGGCGAATCAACGCCTCCGTGTAGAGATGGCGCACCGAGCGCTTCGCCTCAATGAGGTCGTACATGCGCGGCTGCGTCATCGACGGGTCGTCGCCTTCGTTGTGACCACGGCGGCGGTAGCAGACCATGTCGACAATGACGTCGCGGTTGAAAGCCTCGCGGTACTCGAATGCGAGACGGGCCGCGCGCACACATGCCTCCGGGTCATCGCCATTCACGTGCAGGATGGGGATTTGGTAGCCCTTGGCGATGTCCGTCGCGTAGCGCGTGGAGCGCGAGTCCTGCGGACCGGTGGTGAAACCCACCTGGTTGTTGATGATGACGTGGACAGTGCCGCCGGTCTTGTAGCCACGAAGCTGGGCGAGGTTGAGGGTCTCTTGCACGATGCCCTGACCTGCAAAGGCAGCATCGCCGTGGATGAGGACGGGAAGCACCGGGTAGCCGTCGGTCGCGGGGTCCGCGCCCAACTGGTCGAGCTTGGCGCGCACGATTCCCTCAAGGACCGGGTTGACGGCTTCGAGGTGCGATGGGTTGGCGGCCAGGTAGACCTGCGTTGTCTCGCCGGTGTCGGCAGTGAAGACGCCCTCCGTGCCGAGGTGGTACTTCACATCGCCGGAGCCCTGGACGGATCCCGGTACAGCGGTGCCGTCGAACTCCGAGAAGATCTGGCTGTACGACTTGCCCGCGAGGTTGGCGAGAACGTTGAGACGGCCACGGTGGGCCATTCCCACGCACACCTCGTGAATGCCAGCGCGTGCGGCGGAAGACAAGACCGCGTCGAGGAGCGGAATGAGGCTCTCGCCGCCTTCGAGAGAGAACCGCTTCTGTCCCACGTACTTCGTTTGAAGGAACGCCTCAAAAGCCTCGGCCGCGTTCAAGCGGCCAAGGATGCGCAGGTGCTCTTCGCGACTCGGCTTCACGTACCCGTGCTCAAGGCGTTCTTGGAAGAACGCCCGCTGAGCGCGGTCCGCAATGTGCATGTACTCGACGCCCATCGTGCGGCAGTACGCATCGCGGAGGCGGCCGAGCACGTCGCGCATCTTCCAGCGCTGCTGTCCCGCGAAGCCACCAGTCGAGTAGACACGGTCAAGGTCCCACAACGTGAGGCCATGAGTCTGCACGTCGAGGTCGGGGTGCTTGCGTGGCCGCGAACTGAGTGGGTCGACGTCGGCCATGAGGTGGCCGCGCGAACGGTACGCGTGAATGAGCTCGGCAATGCGTGCTGGCTTGGCGAGTTCTGTCTCTTCGTCCGTGGCAGCGTCGGCAACCCAGCGCACCGGCTCGTACGGCACACGCAAGGCCACGAAGACGCGGTCATAGAACCCGTCGATACCGAGCAGCTTCTTGTGCACGAGCGCCAAGAACTCCCCGGATTGCGCGCCCTGGATGACGCGGTGGTCATATGTTGACGTGAGCGTCAGCACCTTCGAGATGCCGAGTCGCGCGATCGTCTCCGCCGAAGACCCCTGGTATTCAGCCGGGTAGTCCATGGCGCCCACGCCGATGATGGCCCCTTGGCCCTGCATGAGGCGGGGCACCGAGTGGACGGTCCCGATGGTGCCAGGGTTGGTCAGCGTGATCGTGGTGCCCTGGAAGTCGCTCGCCTGCAAGGTGCCAGCGCGGGCGTGGCGCACCACGGCCTCGTAGGCCTCCCAGAACTGCGCAAAGTCCATGTCACCGGCGTCTTTAATGCTCGGTACGAGGAGCTGCCGTTGGCCGTCTTCCTTGGCCAAGTCAATTGCGAGACCAAAGTTGATGCTCGGCGGGGTCATGACGGCAGGCTTGCCGTCCTGCTCGGTGTACGAGACGTTCATCGCCGGGTACTCGGCGAGAGCCTCGACAATCGCGTAGCCGATGAGGTGGGTGAAACTCACCTTGCCGCCGCGCGTGCGAGCGAGGTGGTTGTTCATCACCACGCGGTTGTCCATGAGGAGCTTGGCAGGGATGGTGCGCACGCTCGTCGCGGTGGGGACCTCGAGGCTCGCCTCCATGTTGGTGACGACGCGCGCCGCCGGACCGCGCAGACGCTCGACGCCCTGACGCACATCCGTGTGGAGGCGCTCAGGGTGCTCGGGCCGCTGCAAGTAAGCAGCACTGGGCGCCACAGACATCGCGATGGGCTGGGTGGGAAGTGTCTCGTGCTGAACATCCGCTACCGGAGTCGGAGCAGCCGTTGCTTGGGTGGGTGACGGTGGCGTCGCTTGCTGCACAGGCGTGGGCGCGGGCGCTGGCGGAACGTAATCGCGCGGCGGCGGCGGGGCAGCGGGAGCTTGTGACAGCGTTGGTGTGCTGGCGGCGCTTGCGCTCGCTTCAGCAGCGGCGGGGGCGGCGTCTGCAGACGCTCCGCCGCCGAGGACCAGCGACGCCACGGATGGTGCTCCGTTAGCGCGCGACACCGACAGCCGTTCGTTCGACCGGGGTTGGGAGGGGGACACGTCCGGACCGCTCACTTTCTCGACGTCGAGACAAGAACTTGTGGTTCTTGTTGCAACACCAGCCTAAACGACCGTGCGACCGGTTCCGTCGTCCGTTTTGGTCAAATCGTTATGCGTGTCTCGCAAGTGTTCGCGGAGCGGTCAGGTGAGGTCTCTGCGGAACGTCGTCAACCGCCCGAGAAGGGCGGTGATCAGCGCATATGCCACCAGTACCAGGAGTCCTCCCCATGCGGGGAGCAAGCCGCCCATTCCCGAGGCGGAATAGAACGACGCTCCCACGATCGATTCGCCAGCGGCACCAGGGAGGAACTTGCCGATCCCCTGAGTGGCCGACCATGCCCCGAGCACCATACGCAGGATGGGCTCGACAAACTGGGTGAAAGCAAGGAGGGTGACAATGGCCGCCACCTGGTTGGTCAGCACGGAGCCGAAGCCGACGCCCACCACCATCCACGCCGCGAGCGCCACCACTCCAAGCGCGAGAGAACGCCAGATCTGCGCATCTCCCAATTCGAGCGGTTGCCCGGTGATGGCGAGAGCGATGATGCCCGCACCGAGGCCAGCGGCCATTGACGCAATGCCGTAGAGAAAGCCCATCGGCACCACAGAGATGATTTTTGCCGCGATCGCACGCCCGCGGTTGGGGGAAGCGAGCAGCGTCGTGTCGATGGTGCCGTGGCGGAACTCGCCGGTGACGTGCAGAGCTCCAAGCGTCACGGGGAACACATAGCCAAGCGAGACACCAAGTGTGTACACCGTGAGCGCAATGGTGCGTGAGTCGAGGACGATTGCGTCGTCGCCCGTACCGGTGGCACCCTCAGCGGAGAGCGCGAATCCAAAGAGCCCGGAGAAGGCGGCGACGGTCACCACCATGATTCCGAGCAAGAGCCACCACATTCGGGTGGTGAGGAGCTTGCGCCACTCTGACGAGATGAGCGTTGTCATGCCGCGACCTCCTCGCTCGTGGCGTCGGCTTCGACGGTGGCGGACTCGTCTTCGGTGAGGCCGAGGAAGACGCTCTCAAGGCTCTCTCCGCCTTCTGCAAGCTCGTGAAGTTCAAGGTGAGCCTTGTGAGCGGCCGCGCCGGCGTCGGCTGCCGAGATGTTCGACAAGCGGGCGTAACCCTCGGCCAATTCGACCACCGCGTCGGCGTAGTGGCCCGCGACGAGCGCGCGGAGGCCCTCCGCATCCGGCGAGCGCAGCGTGACGGTTGGCGTCGCAAGACTGCGGAGCTCGGCAAGGCTTGATTGGTGGCGCAAGGTGCCATGGGCAACGATGATGACGTCATCGACGGTCTGTTCGACTTCTGACAGCAGGTGCGAGGAGAGCAATACTGTGCCGCCGTCAGCGGCGAAGGCGCGGAGGAACTCGCGCAGCCACCGCACTCCCGCTGGGTCAAGGCCGTTGGCCGACTCGTCGAGAACGAGCACCTGGGGACGGCCGAGCAAAGCGGTGGCAAGGCCAAGGCGCTGCTTCATCCCGAGAGAGAAGCCGCCGACGCGACGCTTGGCGGCCTCGGTGAGGCCGACTGCCTCGAGGGCCTCGGCGCAACGGGCGTCGTCCACGCCCACGAGTGGCGCGTAGACACGCAAGTGATCGATTGCGGTGCGACCAGGATGGAAAGAGCCGCCAAAGTGGGTGCCCACCTGGGCTGCGGGCTTGTCGAGGTCACTGTAGGACTTCCCGCCTATCCTTACGGTTCCCGATGTGGGCCGCACGAGGTCGACAAGCGCTCGGAGCGTCGTCGACTTGCCGGCGCCGTTTGGGCCGAGAAAGCCGGTGACCCGGCCGGGTTTGGCGGTGAAGCTGAGGTTATTCACTGCGACGATGGCGCCGAACCGCTTGGTGAGGCCGTCGACCTCGATGGTGCCGTCCACGTGGATCCCTTCCGACGTGCAGATGTTCTATGAAAAGCATAATACTTTCATCTGAGCATGGGGCGCTCCCTTCAAGTACAGTAGTCGCACCATGGACTCCGACAGTTTTAGCGACCACGGATGACCGCCTGGCTACTCGTCGCCCTCGGCGTCGGCCTCACCATCGGCACGGCGCTGTTTGTCGCCGCCGAGTTCGCGCTCGTTGCCCTTGACCCCTCGTCTATAAGTGAATCGACGCCGGGCAAGCGCCGGATCCGGTCTGCGCTGAAGTCCCTCTCGACTCAGTTGTCGGGTGCACAAGTGGGCATCACCCTCACGACAGTGCTCCTTGGCTACACCGCTCAACCCGCTCTGGTCAGTCTCATTTCAGGCCCCATTGAGCGCACCCCGCTTGCCGATGCGGCGGCCGTGACGGTGGCGACCGTTGTGGCACTCATCGTCGTTAACTCGTTCTCGATGATCGTGGGCGAGTTGGTGCCCAAGAATGCCGCGATCGCGAACCCACTCCGCACCGCGCGTGCGGTCACCCCTTTCATGTTGGGCTTCACCGCCGTGCTCCGCCCGGTCATCGCCGGGCTCAATGGGGTGGCCAATGCCATTCTGCGGCTGCTTGGCATCGAGCCGCGCGAGGAACTCGCTGGTGGACGTTCACGCCAAGAACTCGCTGCCCTTGTCCGGCGCTCAGCAGAGGCCGGGACGCTCGCGCCCACCACGGCGCTGTTGCTGAAGAACACGCTCGAGATGGATGACCTCGCTGCGGTTGACGTGATGACGGACCGCACCCGGGTTCACACCGTGTCGGTGGACGCAACAGCGGCAGACGTCTTGGCGCTCGCGCGTGGAACGGGACATTCGCGCTTCCCGGTCATTCGCGATGGGCACGATGACGTCGTTGGTCTTGTCCACATCCGGCATGTCATTGCTGTCCCTGCGCACGAGCGCGAGGACACCTCAGTGCGCTCGCTCATGGTGGATGCGCCACGTGTGCCCGAGACGATGCCGTTGCGCCCGCTGCTGGTCGAGTTGAAGGACCTCGGCATGCAGTGCGCCATCGTCGTTGACGAATATGGCGGCACGGCTGGTTTCGTCACCCTTGAGGACGTCGTCGAGGAACTCGTCGGAGAGGTGGCGGACGAACACGACTCTCGTCGCGCCCACGTGTTCCGCGCCGCTGGAGGCGCGTGGGTCATCCCTGCTGTGCTCCGCCCCGATGAGGTGGCCGAGCTGACTCATCTGCGCTTGCCCTCTTCGCATGTATACGAGACGGTGGGCGGCCTCATCATGGCGTCCCTTGGCCGGCTGCCTGCCACGGGAGATGAGGTGGTGACCGACGGCATCGCGTTGCGAGTGGAGCGAATGGACGGGCGCCGCATTGACCGCGTACGGGCGACGCCGCTTCCAGACGATGAGGCCGACGCCGGGGCTGGGGGCCGCTCATGAGCCCATGGATGATCGCCGCGGTCATTGGTTTGCTGCTCGCCAATGCCTTCTTTGTGGGCGCTGAATTCGCCATCATTTCCGCACGCCGCAGCTCGATCGAGCCAAAAGCCGAGGAAGGCAGCCGCGCCGCCATCACCGTGCTGTGGGCGATGGAGAACGTCTCCCTCATGCTCGCCACAGCCCAACTCGGCATCACGGTGTGTTCGGTCTCGCTCGGTACCGTCGCAGAGCCGGCAATTGCACATGCTCTTGAAGGGCTCTTCCACCCCTATTTGTCGGAGGGTGCCTCGCACGTTGTCGCCGTCATCATCGCCCTCTTCATCATTGTTGGCCTTCACGTCATCGTGGGCGAGATGGTGCCCAAGAACGCGGCAGTGTCCAGCCCTGACCGTGCCGCGCTCGTGTTCGGGCCGCCGCTCGTGTGGATCGGCAAGGCGGTGCGACCGATCATTGGCGCACTCAACGCCTTCGCCAACCTCTTGCTGCGCATGGTGGGGATCGAGCCGCGTGACGAGGTGACATCCGCCTTCACGGCTGATGAGGTTCAGTCGATCGTTGCGCGTTCAAACGAAGAAGGGACTTTCGCCGATCCCGAAGGGCTCCTCACGGGCGCCATCGAGTTCTCCGATCACCGCGCCCACGATGTGATGGTGCCTTTTGCCGACGTCACGTGCGTCACGCGTGGCGTCTCTGCCGACCACCTCGAGCGGATGGCCGTGGAAACCGGCTACTCGCGTTTCCCTGTGTGCGAAACCGACGGCAGCGTCGTCGGCTATCTCCACATGAAGGACGCCCTCCAGGTGCGGCCTCATGAAAGAGAAGAGCCGCTTGCCGATTGGCGCATCCGGGACATCTCCGTGGTGCCCGTCGATGAGGAGATCGAAGACGTCCTTGCCGCCATGCGGCGTACTGGCGCGCATGTCGCGCTCGTGCGCTCGGAGAAGGACATCGAGGGCGTCGTATTTCTCGAAGACATCATCGAAGAACTGGTGGGTGAGGTGAGGGACTCAGTCGCTCGGTCCGAGGGAGATTAGATCAAGGGCTAGCCCGAAAATAACGGATTGGTTACACTGGCACGGTGCCGCTGGGTCGTACGTTGATCCTGGCGCAGGGGGCTGGACGATCTCGGAGGACGCGCGTGACCGCAGAGACTACGCTGCCGCGGCGCGCAACTGACCCCACATCCGCCACCCCAAACGAGTCGTTTGCCTCGCCATTCAGCGGAGAAATCCCGGGCTATGCAGCGCATCTGGACCCTGACGTAGCCGCCCAAGCCCGATCCGTCGTGTCTCGCCGAATCAAGCGTCTGACGGAGACCCGCGAGATCCGGATTCGTACCACCCACCGCCGCCGCAAGGTGTTCGCACGTGGGGGCGTTCTTGGTGGCTTCGCGCTGGCGATGGTCGTCTATCCCGTGGTGGGCACCGTCGTTGCCTATGAGAGCCCGGTGGCGAATGTCCCCGGCGTCGTCGTGGGAGAGTCGCCCACCACTGGCCACGCATTGCTCGGTGACGGCCCCCAGCTCATCCCCACTGTCGTCGACATGCCGTCGGTTGATGACCAGGCGCAGGCGCTCGCAGTCGCGCGTGCCGCCACACCGTATGTGCTCCTTGAGTCGCTTCCTGACTGCCTCCCGCCCGCCTCGTACAACACAACTGACAACGGCAATTTGCCGGCCGATCAGCTGTGCACCATTTGGGGAGGCGCGCAGATGCGGGCCGACGCTGCCATCGCTCTCGCGCAGATGAATGAGCAGTTCAAGGCTGCGTTTGGCCGCGATTTGTGCATCCAAGGTGGTTACCGCTCTTACGCGGACCAGTCGCGTATCAAGTCCCTGCGCGGGTACCTCGCTGCGTCGCCCGGAACGTCGATGCACGGCTTTGGACTTGCCTTTGACTTGTGCTCCGGCGATGATTCCGGCAAGCCCTTCAACTGGCTCAAGGAGAACGCGGCCGCCTTTGGATACTTCAACCCGGACTGGGCGAAGTTCCGTAAGTTCGAGCCCTGGCACTGGGAGTACGCGCCTGGTGTCAACGCGATTGGTCACTACGGCAACTCGAACTGGGCGGATGGCGCCTCGGAGGCAGGCGAGAGCACCTTCGTTCCTTCCGACACCGCCGTCGACGTCCCCGAGACTACGGCGCCGTCTACCCCGGAAGCGGACCCCGGCACCACGGCCAAGCAGACGTCGCCGCCGGCATCACCCGCCCCTTGAGATCCTCGGACTGACCGGATCACTGTTCTGCTCGCTCGACGCTTCCTGAACCGGACACATCTTGCGACACAGCGGGCTCACCAAAGTATGTGACATGGCCCGAACCAGACACCCGCGCGTCGAGGCTTTCGCGAGCGCGCACTGAGACGTCGCCTGAGCCGGACACCGTCACCGTGGCCTCACGAGCGGTGAGGTTCTCGCCCACGACGTCTCCCGAACCCGAGACGGAGAGGGTTGCGGTTGAGACAGTCCCATGCGCAGTGATCGAGCCGGATCCGCTGACCGACAGACGGAGATCGGTGGCATCCGCACGCAGATCGACATCCGCGGAACCACTGACATTGACCTTGAGGGATTCTGGGTTCGTCACCCGAATCGACGCATCGGAGGAGCCGCTGAGGGACACCTTCGCTAGCGTTGGCAGCGTCACCGAGACGGCCACGCGCGGCGGGGTGCCAAAGTACGAGTACTCCTGATTGATCTCGAGCATGGATCCATTGACACGGGTGATCACATGCTCTTGGAGGTTCTCATCGGTAGTGACCACCACGCTGAACTCGTCACCTTCGGTGACCGTCAGGTCCGCGTAGCCGCCTACCGAAATGCCCGTAAACCCCTCGACATCACGTGTCTCGTTGGTCGTATGGCCGGCGAGGTCGTCTTTGGTGAGCATGGGCCCGGACCCCGTATACATACACGCCGTGAGTGAAAGGACGGCTGCGACGAGGCCTAGCGCTGCGATTCGTGTCCGCATGGTGACTCCCTGAAGTCTCTATCGCCATCACGCTAGAGCTGGCAAAGCTCACGCGGTATCACCCATGCGGCTGATCTCAAGAGGGGGGTCGTCGGGGTTGTCCCCGAGGACCCAGGTCAGGGTGCGGGCATCACGGCGGGTAAGTCTCGCTCTGCCGCTTCTCGTCCCAACTGCACAAGTTCGGGCAGATCGCGCGCGATCCATTGGGAGCGGGTACCAAGGCGCGGGCGGATGACGGTGACGTTGGTGCCGATCTCGAACTCGTGGACGCGAGTGGCGGTGCGCATGATTGGCAGTGCATCCCATTCGGGCGCCAGACGCACGCCGATCACGTAGTCGGCGCCCAGGGAGAAGGCCGATTCGAGCGGCAGATTTTGCAGGACTCCGCCATCGACAAAGAGGTGGCCGCCCAGACGCGTAGGGCGGAACAGCCCTGGCACCGAGCACGAGGCGGCCACGGCGTCGGCCACTGGACCCGAATCGATGATGACGGGAGAGCGGGAGATGAGA
The DNA here is from genome assembly GCA_023411615.1 of Actinomycetes bacterium. Classification (GTDB taxonomy): domain Bacteria; phylum Actinomycetota; class Actinomycetes; order Actinomycetales; family Demequinaceae; genus Demequina. The sequence continues at coordinate 14,285 of JAEYOR010000020.1, read as the reverse complement.
TCGGCCGCGATCGCCGCATAGCGAAGCGGGAGGTCCTCGATGAGAAGTTCGGTCCCCGCCATCCTCGTGATCGAGTCCTTGAGCCCGGCCGTATCGAGAATCCCTAAGCCAGGCGTGAAGTTGAGAGCGCCAAAGTCAGACCACGTCGCCTCGAGCATGTGGGCCTTCATGGCGGCGAGCGGCATCCCTGCGGCGTACGCGGCACCGACGAGAGACCCAATGGACGTGCCAACCACGATGTGAGGGCGGATTCCGCGCTCTTTGAGAACCTCAAGAACGCCCACATGCGCGGCGCCTAGAGCACCGCCTCCGCCGAGCGCAAGACCGAGCCTCGGGGATGATGCGGCATCGGCGGTCATACGGCCATCGTAGGAAGAGGCCCAGGAAAGTGCGTCAGATACGTCTCGCGAAAAGTGGCAAGTTTGCGTTTCTCGACTACCTGGGGTGATGGACTGTGTTCGCGTGGCTGAGTCCGTCGTAATTCGATCTTGAGTCCTTCGACCTGGAGGGTGTCCGCCAATGCTGGGTCGTCGGGGCTCATCGCTGGGCGGGACTCCATCTGCGTCGCGTTGGGGCGGGACGCTCCAAGTCGTTCCGGAGACTGCATCCGCGGGGAGGGGGATGGGGTCGTGAACATGAGCCGCGTGGAACGAAAGAGGTAGGCGCTTGCCGCGTTCCACCGAAGAGTCGAACTGGCGCCCACCCAGGCATGTTCATCTCGATATCGGTCACGTCGTTGCGGCTTCAGTCCGCGCCATGGATTCAGTTCGAAAGTGGCCGTCGCGCGTTTGGTGAGGAGACTTTTCGGCTCCTATCGTCGGGCTCCGCCACCTCCGGCATCGAGTCGGAGGTGTTGAGCGCAGAAGTGCGCTGCCTGCGACCACGTTTAGGAGGATGCTGGCGCGTTAGTTGGAACTCAGTGAGAGCGCGTACGGCGGAGTTGCTGGTGGCATCGCCTTCCGGGAGATGCGCGAAGAGTGCGTACTACCAGGTGTCCTTGGTCCATGTGAGTACGGCCGAAACGCAACAAAATAGGAGAGGTGGAACGCTCACGACTGCGCTCCACAGCCGCTGGGCAGATTGTCGCTTCCGGCGATCAGGCTTGTCCCCGCACGCGCGGGTGAGCTTCCGGAAACCGATGACCGGGCCAGTGTCGGACGCGGCAGCGAACCGCAGACTCCCCATTCACCGTCCGCAACTGGCGCCGGAACGTCAACCCCACCACCAGTTCGGGGGTTCGGGCTCGCGAGCAAGTACAGCCCCAAATCGATTGGCACGCCCCCTGCCAAGTCGCGCCTAACTGGAGCGCTCTCAGCGGCCGAGCCGAAACGCGCAGTATTTGGGGCACGCACTGGAGTATTGCGTCGCCTCGCCGCTAAGGCCCGGCTGGTCCAGCAACAGGTGCCGCTGGTCGTGACCAAAGCACGGCGGCCGCGCCCTGCAGGGACTTCTTCCAACAGCGAGGCGAAGGGAGGCAGGAAGAGGAGTGGCGCGAAAACTCGTGCGATTCCTCCTAGGACCCGTCGAACCTCCAATATCGAAAAGGCATGACGACTCAGATCCCCTGTCGTGGAGGATCTGAGTCGTCATCTTGGCGCTATCTGTCGGAGAGGGAGGCCAGGTCAAATGGCTTCAGTCCGTCCGCGCTCAAGGGTCTCGCGATGTCGTCGGAGACTGTCATGAGACCTTGGGTGGGGTTAGCCAACGAGTAGGTCTCAGAGTCGGTCTTAACCAGGAACAGGAGCACCTGTCCACCAGAACTGTCTGCCGCCGCATCCGAGATGAACGTTGTCTCGGAGTCGCGAACGACGACGTGCTTGGTGGTGCCTCCGAGCTGCTTTACCTCGACGATGTCGCCTGGCTTCAGGGACCCGTCGAACGACTCCACGACTCGCACGCTTGAGATAGTGATTGGCACCGCCATGGCATCCAACTCGGCTTGACTGAGCTTCGTGCCGGCTTGAGGGTTTGTAGACGGATCCCCATTCGTCGGGTCGACGTCCGGGTAGAGTAGCCCGGTCCTTGTCTTGATGACGATCGCTGTCACAACGGCGTCTGCTGCATCCAGCAAGGCGGTGGATGAGTCGTACTGCGGGTAGTCAGCCGAAATTGTTACCACGGGAAGTGGATCCGCTGGTTCCAGCGAAGCCTGGATGCCCGCCACTCCCGCGGCGATGACGGCGAAGCCAGCGATCGAAGCGAGCATGAGACGGCTCCGCTTCGGCTTGAGGATGTTGTTCATGATCCGGTACCCCTGTTAGTGGTGGCAGACGACGGCGCTGGCCTTGTCGGCTGCAGTGGGCCAGCCAACAGTCGAACGGTCGCGGTTGTGGTTCATCAACGACGCGTTCGGCGTGGATGAGAGAGGATTGTCGGGCAATGCCAGCGAGTGGCCCAACTCATGCGTCGACGTGCTTAGCACCCACGTCTCGTACTTGCCAGACGGAGCGTCCCGGAGAAGCGTCCTCGAGTTGACCTTGATCGTGAAACTGCCGCCCCAGAATGCTGGCGTGTAGAGCCCGTACCAAGTGTCCGAGTATGACGCGGCGGTCATCGACGCAGCGGCACTGGAACTGTGTGAAATCGTTACGTAGACGTTTGCCGAGTTCCAACGGCCACGTGCTGTGGTGAAGTAGTTGCTCCACGTCGAGTTCACGCCCGTGTACTTGACACTGAAGTCCCCGACCATGCCTCCGGTACCGCATGCGTATGCGCTCGCTGCACGTGCCGGGGGTGAGAAGTAGTCCATGCTCACAACGGCAATCAGAGCGATTAGCCCAAGGGCGACCGCGCGCTGAACGAAGAGATTGATGCGTGCAGGCAATGCTGGATTGGGTGACATATCCCCCTCCTACTTTGGGCCTACCCAACTGTCACCATTGACAATTCTCGTGCCCAAGACTTGTCTGTCTCGGATAGTCGCACTGGCCCGGAGGCCTGTCAATCGGAAGCAACCCCGAGCCACCGCGCGTCATGAACGCCGTTACCGGTGGGTCAAGTTGGTGCCGCCACTTGCCCGAGCCGTGAGGACCTGTCTTGAGTAGAGTGTGTGGCGAGGAGGCATCATGGGGGTGAGAAAGTTCTTGTTCGCGGGGCTCGCGGGTGTCGCCATAGTCGCGCTGGCTGGGATGGGTTACCTCGCATGGCGTTCAGGCCTAACGGAGCATGGGACCGTGGTTTCTGCCACCGGCTCGCCGGTATCGCGGCAACTCGAGGTCGTACACGCGTCGTGCGGACAGAGTCCGCCGATTGATATTGCGGAGACACGCGAGCAAGTGACCCTCACGATCGATCTCGACCCCGCGGTTCGTGGAGAATGCGACGCGCCCGTGACGACGTCGATGGTCACTCTTGACGACCCTCTCGGGGAGCGGACGGTGGTCGACGGGCCCACTGGCGCCATTGTTCCAGTAACCCGCGATTAGGACGTTCTTCGACCACTGGTACGCGCATGCGTTGGTTCCCACGCCACTCGGCAAGGCGTAGTCGTCGTCTCTTGAGTCCATGTCTGCCCGTGGGGTCGGTCGGGCTGGCGACACAGCCTCATGGCATATTCGCGTTTCTTGCGTACCAGGGTGATTGCGGTGATCTCGGATGGCGGCGTCCGTCCGGAGGGTATCCAGGGAGTCGTTGCCCGTCATTACTCGTGGTGTTCGAGTGGCAGGCTCTCCAAGTCCGCCGTCAGGATGGCGCTCCCATAGTTGTACAAGAGCTGTTCGGTATGCGTGGGTCACCGCGCTACGTAGACGCCATACCTCGAGCCTGTCGAACAGGGTGAGTTCAGATTGGTGGGCAGGATGAACGGTATCGACCACGGAGATGGCATCCGTTGTCTTGATTGCGCGTTCGAAGCACGCGTAGCTAATGCCCTTCAACCTTCGGTGCCAATCTGCGGCCTCGCCTGCCACAAAGCCGTGGGGTCCCGCTAGTCCTTGGTTCATCGTCGTCTGCAGAACGCGGCCATAGTCGATGTTCTGGTGAACAATGCGAAGAGCGCACCTCGTGGCAAGATCTTCGGCTGGAGGGTCGAGCGTCCACAGGGCGAGGGACGCGGCTTCAATCGAGCGTCGAATCATTGAGTAGAGCGCGAAACCAGGGAGCCTTTGGTCCAATACCGTCTTGACTTCTCGCAAATTGTCAAGGGTGGCCTGCACGAACACCCATGCCTGTTGAGAAGTTTCGAACGGTTGCGTTTTTGCCGTCCACCCGGCCCGAACGCCATTGCGCTGCTCAAATCTCTCGCCGCGGTTGGATTTGGGGCGGGAACGGTCACCGTTGATCGTGGCTACTCGCAGCTCGCGGAGACAAGCTTTGCGGGCTCGCTGCGCGCCATGGGCTACAAGCTCATTTGTGACGATCGAAGTGACGAACTCGGCGTTCAGGCCGAGCACCGCGGTGCGCTGCTTGTTGAGGGGGCTTGGTACGGAGCATGCATACCCGGGGCATTGCGCAGTACGACTCAGGACTTTCGAGCTGGCCGTATAGGTGAGGAGACGTACCGGAGACGTATCGCGGAACGAGAGGTCTACTTGATGCGCTCCCAAGAAGTCATGCGAGATGGCGAGGCGGCGCGCTACCGGTGCGCGGCACAAGGCAAGGGCGCCACGTTGCAGTGCCCCTTGAGGAGGAGCAACGGGCAGGACCATTCGGGCTGCACCTCAAAGCGTGCAGTGCCGCTGCCGCTGAGCCAGGTACCCCTCAGCTCGCCCGGCGTGTGCAACAACCGCTCGTCAACCACGATCCCAAGTGCCGTGGGGCGTCGGCGAATTGAGGCCCTGCGATACGGCACATCGGAATGGCATGCCTACTATCCCCAGCGACGCAACCAAATCGAAGGCGCGAACCGGCGGCTGAAGAACGGCGCTCAAACAAACATTAGCGAACCAGATCGCCGACGCGTGAGGCGTCTCGGTAAGTAGACGATCATCATCGCGCTGTACATCTTCGTGTCGAACCTGGTCGCGCTAGCAAGCTTCACCCACGAGGCCCTGAACAGGCCTCAGGATCCGCCGAGAAGTCCCGGCCGGCCCCTGCAAATACGGCACGCAGTCTCGACCGGTGACGACGCTGGGTTTGAACCCTTCCGCATAGTCGGAAGATAGCGCAATACAGCGTAGAACGGCACTCGTGAAGGGGATCAATCATAGTGGCGGGAAGTGCGCCTCCCGCCACTTTGTCGCGCCCGAAAGTAGTCGCGGCAACGCCGGAAGCGAGTGTCGGCACGCGAAGGGTGTTTCAAAGTAGCAATCACGATGCGCTGAAGGCTCATAAGCGCTCAAACAAGCCTGTGGATTCGAGACTCGCGAGGACTTTTGCGGAGACTGGCGAAGTTGCCAGGAGTGCCCCCGACAGGAATCGAACCTGCGACCTACGGTACCGGAAACCGGCGCTCTATCCGCTGAGCTACGGGGGCGTGCGGGCTCGCGCCCGCGAGGGTCAAGGGTAGCAGGGAGGTTCCGGACCTTGCGGCGAGCATCTGTCAGGGGCCGACGCTAACGTCAGCAGCATGCATACGTCACTTGCGGCGGTAGAGGACTGGATTCTTCACGCGATTGCCGACCTCCCGGGGGTCGAGGTGGTGCCGTATCCCGATTGGGGTGCGCAGACCTTCCAGGTAGGCGGAAAGCACTTCGCGAGAGTGGGAGGAGGTCGCGATGGGGGCAGGCTCCTCACGATCAAAGGCGATCCCGATGACAACGCGGCGCTCGTCGCCGAGTTTGAGGGCGTGACGCCCGGGTATTACGCAAACAAGCGGCTGTGGATCTCGATCGACCTCGATGCGGCGGTGCCGCGCGACATCATCATCGAGGCCCTGCATTCGGGATACGCGATTGTGCGGTCGTCCTTGCCAAAGCGCGTCCAGGCTGAGCTGGGGGACTGGTCGGGCTAGCGTCGAGCGTCGGCACGGCTTGGGGTCCACAGAGCGCTCGGCCACCGGCCTCCCAGGGAGGTCGATAGAATCCGATGGTGACTCCCGAAGAACTCTCCGCCACCATCGCCGTGTGTATTGAAGAGGGCATCGCCGCTGGCGAGATCGCCCTTGCCAACGAAGACGTCGTGGACGTGCGAGTAGAGCGACCCAAGGTGCGCGATCACGGCGACTGGGCGACCAACGTCGCAATGCAGCTGGCGAAGAAGGCGGGCACCAACCCGCGGGCGTTCGCTGAGCTGCTTGTTGCCCGCTTGATCACAGTGGACGGCATCGACTCCGCCGAGGTGGCAGGCCCGGGCTTCATCAACATTCGCCTTGCTGCGGGTGCCGCGGGCGAGCTCGCCCGCACCATCGTGACGTCCGGTGTGGACTACGGCCGCGGCGACACGATGCGTGGACTGCACGTCAACGTCGAGTTCGTCTCCGCCAACCCCACGGGCCCCATCCACTTGGGCGGTACGCGGTGGGCTGCTGTTGGCGACTCGCTCAGCCGACTCCTCGAGTTCCACGGCGCACAGGTGACGCGTGAGTACTACTTCAACGACCACGGCGTCCAGATCGACAACTTCGCGGCATCGTTGCTCGCCTTCCTGCTCGGTGAGGACACTCCCGAGAACGGCTACGGAGGCGCGTACATCGAAGAGATCGCCAACACCGTGCTCCAGGGCGCGATGGAAGCGGGCGAACGCGACCCGCTCGAGCTGCCCCGTGACGAGGCGCAGGAGTTCTTCCGCTCGCGTGGCGTCAACCTCATGTTCGAGCAGGTGAAGGAGTCGCTGAAGAACTTCGGTGTCCACTTCGACGTGTTCTTCCACGAGGACTCGCTCCACAAGACAGGCAAGGTCGACACGGCCGTTGCCGAACTGAAGGAGTCCGGTGCGCTCTACGAGGCCGAGGGCGCCTGGTGGTTGCGCTCGAGCGCCTTCGGGGATGAGAAGGACCGGGTTGTCATCAAGTCGGATGGTCATGCCGCCTACATCGCCGGCGATATCGCCTACATCCGCGACAAGCGCGAGCGCGGTGCGGACCTCTGCATCTACTTGCTTGGTGCCGATCACCACGGCTACATCGCACGCCTCAAGGCAGCAGCCGCCGCGCTTGGCTATGACCCCGACTCGGTGGAAGTGATCATCGGTCAGATGGTCAACCTCGTGAAGGACGGCCTGCCCGTACGTATGTCGAAGCGCGCCGGCAACGTGGTGACGATGGAGGACCTGGTTGACGTGGTTGGGGTGGACGCGGCCCGTTACGCGCTCACGCGCTCCAGCGCCGACTCGACGCTTGACATCGACCTTGACGTGCTTGCCTCGGCGACGAACGCGAACCCCGTGTTCTACGTGCAATACGCCCATGCACGGAGTGCGGGTGTCGCTCGCAACGCCGCAGAATACGGAATTCGCCGTGAGGATGCCTTTGACGCGTCGTTGCTCACTCACGAGTCGGAGTCCGCGTTGCTTGGAGTTCTCGGCGAGTTCCCCCGCGTGGTGAGCCAAGCGGTCGAGTTCCGCGAGCAGCACCGCGTTGCTCGCTACCTCGAAGAGGTGGCGGCCGCCTTCAACCAGTGGTACGACCGCACCCGCGTCACACCCCAAGGCGACGAAGAGGTCACCGATCTTCACCGCACCCGGTTGTGGCTCAACGACGCCACGGGGCAGGTGCTCCGCAACGGGCTCAGCCTCCTGGGCGTGAGCGCGCCCGAAAGGATGTGACCATGCCGGTCTGGTCTGCGACGTGCAACCGCACGCCCGACGGCGCTTTGTCGATCGGAGGCATCGACGTCCGCGACCTCGCCCGCGAGCACGGCACTCCGCTGTATGTGGTGGATGAGGCCGACTTCCGCGACCGGGCGCGCGCTTTCCGTGATCACTTTGGCGAAGCCTTCGCAGAGCACGGCACGACGTGCACCGTGTACTACGCATCAAAAGCCCTGCTCAGTAGCCAGATTGCGCGGTGGGTGCATGAGGACGGCCTCGGCATTGACGTCGCTTCCGGGGGCGAGCTAGCGATCGCTCTGCGGGCGGGCGTTCCCGGTGAACTCATCACGTTGCACGGCAACAACAAGTCCGACGCTGAACTCACGCGGGCGCTTGAGGTGGGGGTAGGCCATATTGTGGTCGACTCCCTCACCGAGATCGACGTGTTGAGCAATCTCGCCGCCAAGGCAGGGGTTGAGGCGCCGGTCCTTGTGCGCGTGACGACGGGTGTCCACGCGGGCGGACACGAGTACATCGCGACGTCGCACGAGGACCAGAAGTTTGGGCTCTCGCTTGCGACCGGTGCGGCTTTCGAGGCGCTCCGGGCGGTGCATGCCTCTGCGTCTCTCGACCTGCGCGGCGTTCACACGCACATTGGGTCCCAGATTCTCTCAATCGACGCCTTCCGCGAGTCCGCACGTCGCATGCTGCAGCTGCGCGCCGACTTCGCCGCTGAGACCGGCTACGAGATGCCCGACGTTGACTTGGGCGGTGGCTACGCCATCGCGTACACGCCCGACGAAGAAGCGATGGACGTGGAGAAGGCGGCCCGCGAGATTGCCCACGTTGTCGCTCAAGAGGTTGAGGCGGCGGGCGCTGGATGGCCGCGCATCGGCATCGAACCTGGCCGCGCGATCGCTGGCCCGGCAGGCACCACCCTCTACAGCGTCGGCGTCGTGAAGCACGTCAAGCTCGATGGCGGTGGCGAGCGTCAGTACGTGGCCGTCGACGGCGGCATGAGTGACAACATGCGCACCATCACCTATGGAGCGACGTACACGGCCGCGCTCGCGTCCCGGACGTCGAGCGCTCCGTACGTGCTCTCTCGCGTGGTGGGCAAGCACTGCGAGTCGGGCGATATCGTCGTCCGCGACGTGGACCTGCCTGCCGACACTGCTCGTGGAGACCTCCTCGCGGTGCCCGTCACCGGCGCCTATGGCAGGTCAATGGCGAGCAACTACAACGCCTTGTTGCGTCCCGCCGTGGTGGCAGTGAAGGACGGCGTAAGCCGCGTGCTCATCCGTCGCGACACTATCGAAGACCTTCTCTCGTGGGACGTGCCGCCCACTGATTAGTGGCGGATTCCGAGACTCCTATTCCCGGCGTCGGGCCTGCTGAAGCGGTGTTTTTTGGGCGCCCGCGCGCATTCCGGCGTTGACGAAGTACGCGACGAACCGCGTCGCTGATATTCAACGAGGAGTGGAGCGATAACCATGAGTGAGTCGGCACCCTTGAATGACGACCAGAAGTTTGAAGAAGGCACGAGGGCCCTCCACGAGATCGCGGAAGAGGTCGAGAGAGAGCGTGCCGAACGCGGCCGTGCCTCAGTTGATGGCGCCCCGGTGAGAACCGCCGAGGAGCAAGCGATGGCGGACGCCGCGGCGACCTCCGAAGACAGCCATGACGTCGACAACGACACTCGCGAAGACCACAGCCCCGGCACAGGTGATTTCACCCGCGGGGGAGATCGCGACGTCGAGGCGAACTTCGGCGTCCCCGGTGGGCGCGACCAGATGCCCCACTAGGCGCACGGCACGTGACCGTGAGGTAGGCGCGGCCGTCAGCCCAACCGGGCCCAGAGCGTCAAGGCGCTGATGTCGGCAACGATCTCGGCCATGACGCGATCAAAGACGTGCTGGGAGTGACCCCACGGATCATCCAAACTTCGCAGCGGCGCAGGACCCTCAGCCTGTGCCGCTGCGAGTGCGGATGCGGCATTGCGGAGGCGCTCGGCCGGAGTATCGCCCGGCGGGGTGCCGGCCCGAGTCGAAAGTTCCGCGGCCTGCCTGATACCGAACACATGGTCTGGCATACCGCCGCACTCATGGGCGATCCAACGGGCATGAGTCTCAGTAGCGACGAGGACTAGATCGGCACGCGCGACGAGCTCACGCGACAGCTGGGTGGGGCGATGACGCGGCATCGTCACGGCATAGTGGTCAGCGGCGCGGCGCATCTCGCGGGTTGCATCCATGCCGATCTCGGCGTAGGTGCCCGCAGACGTCACCTCAGCAGCGTCGCCCCACTCACGTTGGGCGAGATAGTGCATTGCAGGCGACCGGCAGATATTGCCGGTGCACACCATGAGAACTCGAGCAGGACGTGACACATCTTGAGGTTATCGGTACCCGCTGAGACCTTGATGCGCGAGGATGAGAACGTGACAACTTCACTGCCGCTCACGCTGATCGGCGGGCCCACCCTCCTCTTTGAATACGCGGGCCTCACGGTCATCACCGATCCCACCTTCGATGAGCCCGGCGATCACGGCGGGCTCGTCAAGACCGCGGGTCCAGCGCTGCCGGCCGACGCGGTCGGTCCAGTCGATCTCGCCCTCATCTCTCACGATCACCACCCGGACAATCTGGACGACGCTGGGCGTGAGGTGGCGCATCGCGCTCGGCTTGCCGTGACGACGCAGGCCGGGGCTGAGCGCGATGGCGCGCTTGTCGGCCTCGCTGAGGGCGAGGGCCTGGATGCCGCGGGGACGGTCACTGTCACCGCGGTCCCAGCTCAGCACGGACCCGCCGACGTGGCGCCGCACACGGGCCCTGTCATCGGCTTCATTCTTCGCGCTGACGGGTGGCCCACGATCTACTTCTCGGGAGACAACTCGGAAGTCGATGTGGTTCAACGCATCGCCGCACAGCACCCTGATGTCGACCTCGCGATCCTCTGTGTCGGTGCGGCGCGTGTGGCCAGTCGCGGTCCCGACCCGCTCACCCTCGACGCCGAGCGCGCAGTCGCCGCAGCGGCGCTGTGGCCTCACGCCCGCGTCGTGCCCGTTCACGCGGACGGGTGGGCTCACTTCTCGGAGCCCCGTGAGCACATGGCTCGCGTTCTGACCGAGCACCTGGGGGAGCGCGTCGTGATCCTCGAGCACGGTGTGAAGACCACCGTCGAGGTCTAGCCGCTCGGAGTGCCCGCTAGAGTTGTCGGCGTGTCTGACAAGCCCGTGAAGATTGCCCTGTTCGGTCCTGGCACCGTCGGTTCCGAGGTGGCGCGCCTCCTCACCGCGAACGCTGCCGACCTCGCCTCGCGCGTTGGAGCGCCCGTGCAGATCGAGGGCATCTATGTACGGGACCTCGACAAGCCTCGCCCCGAGTCGATCTCGCGCGAACTCCTCACCAATGACGCGCATGGTCTGATCGAGCGCGCGGACGTTGTCGTGGAACTGATGGGCGGCATTGAGCCCGCCAAGAGCTTTGTTCTTGAGGCCATTGGCGCTGGTTGTGGCGTGGTCACGGCGAACAAGGCGCTGCTCGCCGCGCACGGCCCGGAACTGTATGAAGCCGCCGACGCGAACAAGGTTGACCTTTACTTTGAGGCCGCAGTGGCCGGCGCGATCCCGCTCATCCGGCCTTTGCGCGAATCGCTCGCAGGCGACCATGTGGTGAGGATCCTCGGCATCGTCAACGGCACCACGAACTACGTCCTTGATGAGATGACGACGCGTGCGCTCGACTACGAGGTGGCCGTCAAGCAGGCGCAGGACCTCGGCTACGCCGAGGCCGACCCGACGGCAGACGTTGAAGGTCACGACGCTGCCGCCAAGGCCGCGATCCTCGCATCCCTCGCCTTCCACCAGCGCGTTCGCCTCGATGACGTCTACTGCGAAGGCATTTCCGCGATCACCGCCGCCGATGTCGCCGCCGCGACTGAATCGGGCCACGTCATCAAGCTGCTTGCCATCGCCGAGCGCGTGGGCAACGGTGACGGCGCCGGGGTCTCCGTGCGCGTTCACCCCGCCCTGGTGCCGCTCGCGCACCCGCTGGCCGGGGTTCGTGGTGCGTTCAACGCGGTGTTCGTCGAGACCGACGCTGCGGGCGAGCTCATGTTCTACGGCAAGGGTGCAGGAGGCACGCCCACAGCGTCGGCCGTCCTGGGCGACATCGTCTCCGCAGCCCGTCACATCGCCCAAGGCGGGCGCGGACCGCGCGAGTCGAACTATGCCGACCTTCCCGTCCTGCCCCTCGAGTCTGCCGCGTCGCGCTTCCAGTTGCGGATGACGGTGCCTGACCGCCCCGGTGTGCTCGCGAACATTGCTGGCATCCTTGCCGAGCACGCCGTGTCGATCGAGACTGTGCGCCAGAGCGTGGGCTCGGGTGAAGGCCAGGCCACCCTTGTCATCTCCACCCACAAGGCCTCCGAACGTGAGGTGTCGCGTGTCCTCGACGTATTGCGCGCCTCAGCAGCCGTGACCGATATTCGATCTGTCCTCCGCATCGAGGGCGACTAGCCGAAAGGGGCGCACGCGTGGCGCACGTGTGGCGCGGCATCGTCCGCGAGTACTTGGACCACCTGCCCTTTGATGAGGGTGACCGGACCATTTCGCTTGGCGAAGGCGGAACTCCGCTCGTCCACGCGCCGTCGATCTCGGCACAGGTCGGCGCGGATGTCTGGGTCAAAGTCGAGGGGATGAACCCCACCGGCTCTTTCAAGGACCGGGGCATGACCTCCGCCATCACGCAGGTGGTGAAGGACGGCGACCACACCGTCGTGTGCGCCTCGACCGGCAACACCTCGGCCTCGGCTGCCGCGTACGCGGCCCACGCCGGTCTGCGCTGCGTCGTCATGATCCCGCAGGGCAAGATCGCTGCCGGCAAGATGGCGCAGGCGATCGTGCACGGTGCAGACCTTGTGCAGGTCGACGGAAACTTCGACGAGTGCCTCGATATCGTGCGCTCGTTGTCCGAGAACTATCCGATTGCCTTGGTGAACTCAGTCAATCCCTATCGTCTCCAGGGTCAGAAGACGGCCGCATTCGAGATCGTCGATCAGCTCGGCGACGCCCCCGACATCCACATGCTTCCCGTCGGCAACGCGGGCAACATTTCGGCCTACTGGATGGGCTTCACGGAGTACGCCGACGCTGGCATCGCCACCCGCCGCCCCCGCATCTGGGGTGTCCAAGCTGCGGGCGCCGCGCCATTTGTCGCCGGTCACCCCATCAAGGACCCCGAGACCGTCGCCACCGCGATCCGCATCGGCAAGCCCGCTTCGTGGGACCTCGCGGTCGCCGCTCGCGACGAATCCGGCGGCTGGATCCGTGCGGTCAGTGACGAGCAGATTCTTGCCGCACAGGCGCTCCTCGCCTCGGACGTCGGCGTCTTCGTCGAGCCCGCCTCGGCCGCGCCGATCGCCGGACTGCTCGCGGCGTCGGCCGCAGGTGAGGTGCCCGCTGGTGCAAAGATCACGTGCACCGTCACGGGCAACGGACTGAAAGACACTGCGACGGCGCTTGCGGGCCGCGAGGTCGAGCCCACCGTCATCCCCGTCGACGTCGACGCCGCCGCGAAGGTGCTGGGGCTGTAACGATGCGGTACGTCCGTGACCACGTGAGCGTGCGGGTGCCCGCAACGGCAGGCAACCTCGGGCCCGGTTTCGATGCGCTCGGCATGGCGCTTGGGGTGGTTGACGAGGTCGAGGTGTGGGCGCTCGGCTCCACTGCGGTGGAGATTGCGATCGAGGGAGTGGGGGCAGACTCCCTTCCGCGCGACGACTCCCACCTCATGGTGCGTGCCATGCGCGCTGCCGCTGACGCGGTTGGGCTTCCCCACACCGGCGTGCGGATCGTCGCACGCAATTCGATTCCGCACGGGCGTGGACTTGGCTCCTCTGCTGCGGCGGTCGTCGCGGGCATCGCCGCGGTTCGCGGCCTCATCGACGAGCCCGAGGCACTGAGCGATGAGGTGATGCTGCGCATCGCCACCGAGTTCGAGGGTCACCCGGACAACGCGGCGCCCGCGATTCTCGGTGGCGCAACGGCCGCATGGGTGGACGTTGACGGTGCGCATGCGGTGACGCTCACCCTCGCCGAAGGTCTCGAGACCGCCGTGCTCATCCCCACTGCCGTGCTCGCAACCGACGAGGCGCGAGCAGTGTTGCCCGCGACTGTTCCTCACCGCGATGCCGCCTTCAACGTCGGCCGTGCGGCACTCCTCGTTGCGGCACTTGCTCACGCGCCCGAGCGACTCTTCGCGGCAACGGAAGACCGCCTCCACCAGACGTACCGTGCTCCCGTCATGACCTCTGCTGCCGCGATGGTGGGGCACCTTCGGGCACAGGGGTTGGCGGCCGTGGTGTCGGGGGCCGGGCCGTCGGTTCTCGTCCTTGGGCGAGACCTCGCCGCAGCCGGACTTGTCGCGGGTGAACTCGACTGGGCGCAGGGGATCGGCGACGACACGTGGCGTTGCGTTCACACGGTCGGTCCCGTGCCGGGCGTCTCGGTCGCGTAGCCAGCGCCCGCCCGGTTTCCCGGCTGCCTTCTCGCCCCCGTCCCGCTCCTCCCGCCGTCCCCGCCCCATCCCGCCCGCCTCGCCGCCCCATCCCCGCGCCATCCCGCCCGCCTCGCCGCCCCATCCCGCCCGCCTCGCCGC
>JAEYOR010000057.1 GCA_023411615.1 Actinomycetes bacterium | reverse complement strand
ACCGAACCTATACCGATGTGACTGCTCAGCCCGCCGCTATCTCGTCGAGAATCGTCGTGATCTTCGCGGACAGGTCTGCGGAGATCGGCGAGGAGCCTGCCGCCGACGCTGCCGCCTGCTGGCCCTCGGGCGAGGCGACGTACTTGAGGAACGATGTCACAAGTGCCCGCTCGTTCGCGTCGTCGTATTGCTGGCACACGATGTGGTAAGAGACCAACACCAGGGGGTATGCACCAGAAGCCGTCGTCGTGCGGTCAAGCTTGTAGGCAAGGTCATTCGCGCCGTTGGCACCCTCCGCAAGCGGTGAGGCGTCCACAACTGCGGCGGCAGCTTCGGCCGAGAACGGCACAAACTGATCGCCCACGCCCAAGGCCACAGTGCCGAGCGAGCCGGCACGCGATGCGTCGGCGTATCCGATGGCACCTTCGGTGTCCTGAACGATCTGGACGACCGCTGACGTGCCGGGACCCGACTCTCCGAGGCTGTTGGGCCAGTCGCCCGACTTCTCGTAGGGCCACATCGTGGACGCCTTCGCCAAGTAGTCCGTGAAGTTCGAGGTGGTGCCCGATTCGTCCGCGCGGTGAACCATGGTGATGGCGGTGCTCGGCAGGTCGATCTCAGGGTTGAGCTCGGCGATCGCCGGGTCGTTCCACGTGGTGATCTTGCCGTCGAAGATCTGTGCGATCACATCGGCCGACATGTTGACGGAGTCGATGCCGGGCAGGTTGAAGATCACGGCAATGGGCGAGATGTAGGTGGGCAAGTGCACAGCACCGGCATCGCCGTCGCATCGATCGACGGCAAGCCCGTACTCCTGCTCGTCCATGAGTGAGTCAGAGCCAGCAAAAGAGGTGGCACCGTCGAGGAACTGGGTACGGCCTCCGCCGGAACCGACTGGGTCGTAGTTGATGGTGACGTTGCTGTTCTCGGCCTGGAAGGTGGCGCGCCAGGCTTCCATGGCAGATTCCTGCGATGACGCCCCCGCGCCGTTCAACGTGCCAGCCAACTCCACTGAAGCGGCGTCCGTCGAGGAATTGCCTGCGGAGCTCGACGTAGCGTTGGACTCATTGGAAGGCGTGCAAGCCGCCAGCAGCAGCGACAGGGCGGCTGCCGAAGCAATGGCGCCCGAGCGAAGTGCGATGTTCACGAAGATTCCTTACGTGTTGACACAAACCGGCGATCACCGGATGCCTTCACGCTAAGCACGCAAAGTAACGGGATCCGGGTGGGAGCGTGAACTTGGGGTGAACCTTCGGTAAACGTGGGTCACGGTTGGGCCACGCGAATGCGGCCGACGCTGGGACTGCTAGGGCTCGAACGTGTAGCCGACGCCGCGGACGGTTTGGACAAAGCGCGGCTCGGCCGGCTCGCTTTCAATCCGGCCACGCAAGCGCTTGATGTGGACGTCGAGGGTCTTGGTATCGCCAAAATAGTCGGCTCCCCACACCCGCTCAATGATGACGTGCCGCGGCAACACCCGTCCCGCGTTCGACGCAAGCAGATGAAGAAGCCCGAACTCCTTGGGCGGCAGCGACTGGGTGATGCCGTCACGCGTGACGGTGAGCCGTTCTGGATCAATGACGAAGCCCGCCACCGAGACCACCGCAGGTTCAGCGTCGGCCGTGTCGCTGTGCGCCTCGGTGCGGCGAAGCACGTTGCGTACCCGTGCCACGAGTTCCCGGCCGCTGTACGGCTTGGTGACGTAGTCGTCGGCGCCAAGTTCGAGACCGATGATGCGGTCAATCTGGTCATCACGTGCCGTCACCATGATGATCGGCACGGCCGAGTGCGCGCGAATGGTGCGAAACACCTCGGTGCCGGACACCTCAGGGAGCATGAGGTCCAGCAGGATGATGTCGGCTCCGTGACGCTCGAACGCCTCGATGCCCTGCTTGCCGGTTGCCGCCAGCGTGACGCGAAAGCCCTCTCTTTCGAAGATGTGGCGAAGTGAGTCGCGATACGACTCCTCATCCTCGACAACGAGCACATGCTCACTCATAGCGCCTCCGTGAAAGCGGGCAAGGAGAAGGTGAAGGTAGAGCCGACGTCGGGCCGCGACCATACGGTCACCGCACCACCGTGCTGGATTGCGACGTGCTTGACGATGCTGAGACCAAGACCGGTGCCTCCCGTCTCACGAGCGCGAGCGGGGTCGGTCCGATAAAAGCGCTCGAAGATCCGGTCCTGTTCCTTCTCATCGATGCCGATGCCTTGGTCGAGCACCGCGATCGAGACGACGTCGTCTTTCTCGGTGACCGACACGGTGACGCGGGAGCCTTCGTCGGAGTAGGCGACCGCGTTGTCGACAAGGTTGCGTACTGCCATGACGAGCAGGTCGCGATCCCCGAGCACGTGAGGGCGGTCGCGCAGGTCCGTCATCAGGCCGATGCCGCGGGTTTCAGCAGCAAGCCGCGCGCCTTCGAGCGCCTCATGCACCACGCCCGCTACGTCGACGCTCTCGTGATCGAGCACAGACTCGCCGCCCTGGAGGCGGGAGATGTCGATGATCTCTTGAATGAGCTTGGTGAGCCGGCGCGATTCGCGACGCATCTTGACGGCGAAACTGCGGACGAGTTCGGCGTCCTCGGCCGAGTCTTCGATGCTTTCGGCGAGCAAAGACAACGCGCCGATGGGGGTCTTGAGTTCGTGCGAGACGTTGACCGCGAACTCGCGGCGCGTTTGCTCGGCGGCGCGTTGCTCGGTGTTGTCATTGACGATCGCGAGCGCGAGCTCATCATCGAGCGGCGTCACTCGCACATGGACCACGGCGTCCGTGATGAGCACGCCTCGGCGCACCGCCACTTCCTCCTCGACGACGTGACCTGCTTTCCATGCCCGATGCGCCACATCCGCCACCGCGGGGTCGAGCGCGCCGTCCGGCCGGGCGATGCCGAGGGCCGAGGAGGTGTGATTCGAGTACGCGGCCCTACCATCGCGTCGGACCACGATCGCTCCTGCCTGAAGCGCCGACATCACCTGCCGGGTGCGGTGGGGCACCAACGTGCGCGCCACGACTTCCTTCTTGGCTTTGCGTCGCAACGCGATGGCGCCCACGAGCACGCCTGCACAGAATGCGGCCACCGCAATGGCCCACGCACCCGCTTCCATGCCGCCACAGTAACCACGCCGACGCTGCTTCACCCAATGTTTACCAACGTCACCGGAAGTTCACCTGTGAAGTGGGGCGCTGCAGACAGTTCACGACACAAGAGTGCGAGACTGGGAACATCTTCATGACGAGGGAGTTTCATGCGCACGCTCTTTACTGCCGAAATGTCAGAACTTGCCGACGATCTCGCAGCGATGGCCCGACACGTGTCGACGGCGATCGACCGCGCGAGCGAGGCCCTGCTCACCCGCAATGTTGAACTTGCGCAAAAGGTGATCGCCGAGGACCAAAAGCTCGACGACCTTGAAGAGACCGTCGACACGCGCTGCGTGCTGCTCATCGCGCAACAGCAGCCGGTGGGCCTCGACCTGCGCACCATCGTGGTGAGCCTGCGCATCTCCGCTGGTCTAGAGCGTATGGGCGACCTTGCACAGCACATTGCGGAGACGGCCCGCCGCTCCTTCCCGGACAGCGCGATCCCCGAGTCTCATGTGGAGCTGTTCGCTGGCATGGCGGAGGCTGCCAAAAAGGCGGCGATCGAGGTGGCCCAACTCATCGAGACCCGCGACCTCAACGTGGCCGCAGGAATCGTGAGCGACGACGACACTCTCGACGAACTTCACGCCCAGGCGTACCAGACGCTCATTGCTGAGGGTTACGACGGAACGCCGCAAGAGGTGCTCAACGTGTCCCTCCTCGCGCGCTACTACGAGCGTTTTGGCGACCACGCCGTGGGTGTCTCGCGCCGCATTGTCTACTTGGTGACCGGCGATTACCAGCGCGCGGGCGGGCTCATCTAGAACCGCTTCCTGACGCAACACGGGGCCCCGCCCG
>JAEYOR010000042.1 GCA_023411615.1 Actinomycetes bacterium | reverse complement strand
GGGGGGGGGGGGGGGGGGGGGGGGGGGGGGGGGGGGGGGGGGGGGTCCCCCCCCCCCCCCCCCCCCAACCCCACGTCTCTTAGTGGCCCGGCGCGTGCGCTGCGAGGCCCACGGGATGCGCCCGCTCGAGACGCGCGCCTTCCACGTCGACGTTGGGCAACAGGCGGTCAAGCCAGCGCGGCAACCACCACGCCTTCTCGCCAAAGAGGTCCATGAGCGACGGCACCAGCACCATGCGCACCACAAAGGCATCAAGAAGGACGCCCATCGCGAGGCCCAAGCCGATGGGGCGCACCATGCCGAGTTCTGAGAACACGAAGCCGCCGAACACTGAGGCCATGATGATCGCTGCGGCCGTGACAACCGCGCGGCCGTGACGTACGCCGGCGACCACAGAGCGACGTGCACTGAGGCCATGCACGTAGGCCTCACGCATTCCCGTCGTGATGAACAACTGGTAGTCCATCGCAAGCCCAAAGAGGATGCCCGTCAAGAGAATGGGCAAGAACGCGAGCAATGGTGCGGGGTCATGGACGTCGAAGAAGCTGCTCGCCCAACCCCACTGATACACCGCAGTCACCACGCCGAGCGCAGCGAATAGAGACAACACAAAGCCGAGAGTCGCGAGCGCGGGCACCACGATCGAGCGGAACACGACGATCAAGATGATGAGCGAGAGCGCCACCACGACGAGGAGGTAAAGCGGCAGGGCGTCGTTGAGCTTCTCGATGACATCGATCGCGCCCGACGCTTCGCCTGCGACACCAAGCACCGTCCCGTCCTCAAGTGGGCTGAGGCCGCGAAGTTCGTGGACAAGGTCTTCGGTCGACACGCTCGACGGACCCTCCGCAGGGATCACCTGGAAGGCCATGTACGTGCGGTCCGCCGACACGCCAACGGGCGCAACGGCAGCGACATCCTCAGTAGCGGCGAGGACGCGCCCGATGGCGACCTGAGTCGCAAGCACTTCGGTCTCGTCAATGGCCTCGGGCACAGTGGCAGTGACGAGCATCGTGCCGTTGAAGCCGGGGCCAAAATTGTCGGCCACCGCGTAGTACGCCTTGTACTGGGTGGACTCTTGCGGTTCTTGCGTGCCGTCAGGGAGGCCAAGCCGCATCGACAGTGACGGGATCGCAATGATGAGCAGGGCGAGCACCGAACCAATCCCCGCGGACACCGACCTCATGCGGCGCATCGGCTTGATCGGTGCCTCTGGCTTAGGCGTCGAGATTGCAGCACGTGCATTGCGGCCCAGCACGCGAGGTCCAATGAGACCTAGCAAGGCGGGGGTGAGCGTAATGGCGCTCGCGACGGCCACCGCGACACAGAATGCGGCAACCGTGCCCATGATGCCGAGGAAGGGCACGCCAGTGACATTGAGCGCGAGCAGTGCGACCACAACGGTGGAGCCGGCAAACACCACCGCGTTGCCCGCGGTGCCGTTGGCAAGGCCGACAGATTCATAAAGATCCATGCCCTGCCGCACCTGCGTGCGGTGTCGGTTGAGGATGAAGAGCGAGTAGTCGATGCCCACCGCGAGCCCCAGCATGATCCCGAGCACTGGTGTCACGGACTGCATCTCGACCACACCCGAGAAGGCGAGCGCAGTTGCGACGCCAACGCCGACACCCATGACGGAGGTGATGAGCGGCTGCACGGAGGGCAGCGCTGCCCTCATCATGACGGTGAGGACGAGGAAGGCAATGAACACACCGACGATCTCTCCGATGCCAAGAACCCCGGACACGTCGGTGGTGAGTTCCGCCGAGAAGTCGACAACAACGCCGTCGATCGGCACCGAAGAGATTGCCTCGATGACCGCCTGCTTGTCCTCAGGGGTGAGCGCAAAGGCCTGTTCGACGAAACTCACCGCTGCGAGTGCGGTGGCGCCGTCCCGTGACACCGTCCGGATCTCTTGCGCGAAACCAGCAAGCTCGCTGCCGAGAGCGAGAGCCTGCTCCTGGGCGGCAAGTTCCTGCTTGCCCGCCTCGAGCTCGGCATTCCCCGCATCGATCGTTGCCTGCTGCTGCGCGAATTGCTCAGCCACAGCGTCGTACATGCCGGCGGCCTTTGCCTCGGCGATCGCCGCGTCAAGCTGCTCCTGACCTGCGGCAAGTTCCGCCTCGCCCGCCGCAATCTGCTCTGCGGCGGCCGCGATCTGCTCAGGTGCTTGCGACAGCTGCGCGGCCTGCGCGTCGCGCTCCGCCTGAAGCGCAAAGGGGTCGAGAGCTCCGGTCACGTGCTCCAACTCGGCAGTCTTCGCGAGCGCTGCGCCAACCTGCTGTTGCTGCGCCTCCGTAAAGGGGCTGCCGTCTTCGGTGCTGAAGACCACGCGCGCATTTCCGCCGCTCAGTTCGGGCAGCTTGAGGGCGAGGTCTTCCGTGACTCGCTCGGTCTCAATGCCCGGGATAGAGAAGGAGTCGGCCAGGGTGCCGCCAACCGTGAGATACGCCCCCGCAGTGGCGCCAAGCGTAACGAGCCAAGCGGCGATCACGAGGAAGGGGCGGCGTGCGCTTCCGCGCCCAAGTGCAAAGAGAAGGGGGGCCACGAGCGGCCTTTCATTACGCAGTGACAGGGAGGCGGCGTCGTTGCCGGTGTCAGTGTACGTGCCGCAAAGGCAGATCTCCAACACTTGTTGGTTATCTCAATGCGTGGCACCATACTCCGCGTGGACATCCGGGTTGAGCGCACGCGCAAGCGCCTCCAAGAGGCGCTATTTGAGCTTGCTCACGAGCGCGACTTCGACCTCATCGCGGTCAGCGACATCGCGGAGCGGGCTGGCATTAACCGCAGCACGTTCTATCAGCACTACTCGGACAAAGAGACGGTGCTCGCCGACGCCCTTGACGGCATCGCGGCAGAGGCGGGCGCCACGCTTGACGCGCCGTTGTCGCTGACCGCGGGGCCGCCCGCAGCGCTCTATAGGTTCCTTGAACACATCGAAGAGCACGCGGCCATTTACCGCCGGATCTTTGTCGGTTCCGGATCGGGGGTGGCGCTGGCTCGCCTTCGTCAGCACATTTACGCGGCCACCGAGGAAGTGGCGCGGCAAGCACATCGCGACCACGAACTCATTGCCCCCATCGATATTGTCGCTGCAGGAGTTGCCGGCTCAATCGTCGGCGTCATTGGTGCCTGGCTCAGCCGGGAACACCTCTCGCCCGCGGCGGATGCTGCGCAGTGGATCTGGGCCGTGGTGCTCGGGCCACCCACGTCTGTCACGGAGTAGATTCGCGTTGTGCCTGCTGTTCGCGTACCTCTGCACCTGCGTTGGGCTGATCTTGACGCGTACGGTCACGTCAATAACGCAGCGATCGTCGGCCTGCTCGAGCAGGCGCGCGTGCTCGCCTTTTGGAGTGACGCTGACCCCGTATTGCCGCCCTTGACGGCCGACGCGGACACCTGGGTGCTCGTTGCAGGGGTCGAGGTCACCTACGTGCGGCCCATCGATCACCGCACCGAACCGATCACGGCAGAGCTGACAGTCACCAAAGCAGCTGGCGCGACGTTTGTCATCGCATACCGACTTCTGGTGGACGAGGTGGAGTGCGTGCGCGCGAGCACCACAATGGCGCTGGTAGATCCGGCGACGGGTGCGCCCACACGTATGACCTCAGCGTTGCGCGAGCGCCTGCTCTCATACGGGGAGTAGGTCCCGGCATGTAGGTCCTTTTCTGGGACCGCAACCGGGACTCTAGGACCCCCTCGGACGGGTATTTGGCACGTACGGTCGGGTTATGCGCACTCTGCCTGAGACGGTTGACACTCACGCCGACGCCGCTGTGCACAAAGTGGAGCTCCTGCGCACCCCCTCACGTTTTGCCGTCTCTGCACTGCTCGCAGGCATGTGGATTGGTGTGGGTGACGTGCTCATGTGGTCCGCAGCGGGCCCATTCGTTGCACAGGGGAACCCTGCCGCCAAACTCATCGCTGGAGCCGTTTTCGCCGCTGCGCTCACCATTGTTGTCTTCGCCGGCTCAGAGCTCGCCACCTCGGCAATGATGATCCTGCCCATGGGTGCCGCACGGCGCGTCATCACGTGGTGGCAGGCAGGCGGCGCACTGCTGGGCGTGTTCATCGGGAACATGATCGGGTCGTTCGCGGTTGCGTGGGTCGTCATTCAGACGGGCATTCTCAATCACGGTGCCGCGCAGGAGTATTGGATGAGTTACCTTGCGGGGAAGCTCGAGCTCACTGCGGGACAACTGTTCTGGAGAGGCGTCCTCTGCAACGTGCTCGTGTGCGGTGCCATCTGGGCCGCTGGACGGCTCCGCACAGAGGCTGGCAAGGCGATCATCATCTTCTGGTGTGTGCTCGCCTTTGTGGCCTCTGGGTTTGAGCACGTCGTTGCCAACATGACGACGTTCGCACTCGCCCTCATCGGCGGGGGAGTTGACGTCACATGGGGTGGGTTCGCCACCAACATGGGCGCCGTTGGCCTCGGCAACCTGGTGGGCGGGTGCGTGATCATCGGCTTCGCTTACGCCCATGTGGCCGGTCGCCTGCGCGGCCCCCGTACCGCAGCGTCGGCCGTTGCCTTGGCCGCATCAGGCACCGAGGTTTCCGGCGCCCCCAAAGCCGCCGGCGCTAGGCCTGCCGACACCGAGCCCGCCGATGTCTTGGTGGCGTGAGCCGGGTTCGCTCCGAGAAGAAGCCCTGGGCAGCGTCGGACGCGACAGGTAGACTTGTCTCACAACTGCACAGGGGATGATCGGTTTCGACGTGTGTTTACATCGCAGGGGAAGCGGGCCAAGGATGCTGGGTTATCTTGTCAACGCCCCCAGCAAACCAATAGGTGCCGATTCCAAGCGCACCGACTTCGCCCTCGCTGCTTAAGCGAGCCCCGAAGTCCGTCAGCCTAGGTTTGTTCTCGACCTAGTTCCTGGCGTCATCTAGAGAACTTGCTGGTCGCCGGCGTCACGGCGGCGGCCGGGACTTTTACCGTGACTGGGCCTACTCCCAACTCGCCTGATAGCGGGGAGGGGCCGAGAAATACTTCTTCAGGCTGCGCCCGGAGAAGACCTGCCTTTGAACATGCGGACGCGGGTTCGATTCCCGCCATCTCCACCAGTGTGCTGAGGCCCGGACCGTATGGTCCAGGCCTTTGTGCTGCCCATACTGTGCACTCGCTTACCCTGCCCCGACGGGGCCTCAACGACATGCAAAGCGGCCCCGGACGGGTTGTCCAGGGCCGCTCTGCGTTCGGAGGTTTTGTTACCGCACCAGGTCGTGGCGCTCCAGGCTTTCCTTCTCTTGCTTCTTGAAGAGGTTGAAGCGCGGAAGGAATTTGTCCCAATCGATGATGTGGGAGTCAATCTCAGGGCCATCGATGCAGGCGTGCTTGCGGATGATCTTGCCTTCCACTTCAACTGGCACCATGCAGGCCCCACACATACCGGTTGCGTCCACCATGATCGAGTTGAGGCTCGCCGTGGTGTGCACCCCGTAAGGCTTCGACAGGTCGGACACCGCCCGCATCATGAAGGGCGGTCCAATGGTGACGATCTCGGCAATAGGCATGCCAACGCCGGCCTTGTTGTCCTGGAGCATCTTCTCGAGCGGGCCGGTGACGAACCCCTCGTAGCCAAGCGAACCGTCGTTAGTCGTGTAGACCACGTCGAGCAGGTCACCGAAGCGAGCCTTCAGCTCATCCACTCGTTCGCCCTCACCGGTCCAGAACATGAGGTCCTTGGTGCGGAAGCCCGCGATGAGAGTGACGTGGTTGCCACGCTCAAGGTGAGTGCGCGCGATGGGGTACACCGGCGGGAGGCCAAGACCACCAGCGGTGAAGACCACCGTTTTGTCAGGTCCATGGTCGACCACGTGACTCGGGAGGCCAAGCGGTCCGGCCACACCCGCCAACCTCTCGCCCACCTCCATGCGGTTCATGAGGATTGACGACGTGCCCATCGCCTGAACGACGAGGCAGATGGTCCCTGCGTCCTTGTCCCAGTCCGCCAAGGTGAGCGGAATGAGCTCTCCGCCTTCCCACGGCAGCACCCGCACAAACTGACCGGCTTGGGCCGAGTCCGCGATCACGGGGGCGCGGACCGTGAACTCGACAATGCCTTCGCTCAGCACCCGCTTGGCGATGATCGTCGTCGCCGTCAGGCTGCGCTCGGTGTATGTGCGAGCGCTCGACACCATGTCGGCAATCTCGCGCGGGTCCGTCAACTCTTCGCCGAGGATCTCGCGCGCGGCACTCTGGCCGTCACCAGCCGCGTTGACGGCCGTCGAACCGCCACGAGCGGCGTCACCACCGGTGTAGACACCGGGAAGCGTCGTCTCTTGCGATCCTTCCTTCTCCAGCATGAGCGTGCCCCACTTGGACGTGGAGATGCGCGGCTCGGAGTCTTTGATGATCGGGTTGGAGTCGTTGCCGAGAGCCATGATGACAAGGTCTGCCTCGATGGTCTCGGACTTGCCCGTGCTGATGGGCTTGCGGCGTCCCGAAGCGTCGGGTTCGCCGAGCTCCATGAGGTCGACAATCGCCGCCTTGACGAAGCCGTCCTCCCCGCCAACAAACTCCGTGGGGGAGGCGAGCTGCTTGAGGGCCACACCTTCCTCGAGAGCGTGGTGGAGCTCCTCAACACGGGCAGGCATCTCTTCGCGAGAGCGGCGGTAGACGATGGTGACGTTGCCGCCAAGCCGACGTGAGGTACGCGCCGCGTCCATTGCCGTGTTGCCACCGCCGATGATGAGGACTCGCTTGCCCTTGACCTCCGGCAACGGAGTCTCGAACTCTTCGCGTAGCCCCTGCATGAGGTTGACTCGGGTGAGGAACTCGTTCGCCGACATCACATTGAGCAGGTGCTCGCCGGGCACGTTCATGAAGCGCGGCAGACCAGCGCCCGTGCCAACGAAGACCTTCCAGAAGCCAGCGTCGCGCAGGTCCTGCAGCGTCGCCGTCTTTCCAACAACGAAGTTGAGCACGAACTTGCCGCCGAGCAAGCGGATTTTCTCCACGACGTCGTCGATAAGGTTATTGGGCAGACGGAACTCGGGGATGCCGTAGCGAAGCACGCCGCCGAGCTCGTGGAAGGCCTCAAAGACCGTGACCGGGTAGCCCTCGGCCGCCAACAGGTAGGCGTTGATGAGACCTGCGGGGCCCGACCCGACGATCGCAACCGGGGGCTTGGTGCCTTGCGTCCACGGGTCAACAACGCCAGCGAAACGCTCCTGGTTCGCGTTGGGGTAGCGCAGCTTCTCACGCTGGGGCAAGAAGAACTCGATCTGACCAATCGACATCGGGGTCTTCAGCAAACACGAACCTTGGCACTGCAGTTCTTGTGGGCACACGCGGCCCGTGACGTCGGGCAACGGGTTCATGCTCTGAATGAGTTCAAGCGCCCCCCGGAAGTCACCGCGACCAATGAAGTCGAGCATCTCGGGAATATGAATACGGACGGGGCAGCCACCCACGCGCTCATCGACCTTGCCCGTGTGGGACCCGACCTCGCAGGGGCGCTCTTCACACTGCTTATCGCGCAACACCTCAAGCCACACGAGCAGGTCCACCTCTCGCGGCGTATACCCGAGAGCGGTGTAACCGAGGTAGCCCTGGTTGACCAATTCGAAGTCCTCGGCGCGGTCCTCGGGCTCACGCACATACGGCGGAATCGCTACGTGCGCGGGCCAGATCGCCGAGAAGCCCTTGAGCATCGGGTAACGGTCCGAGAGGACGCGGTCCACGCCACGGATGAACGCCCGCTTCTTGCCCACGGGCAGGTTCCAGATGAAGCGCATCATCACCGTCGACGCGTCGTTGTCCTGCTCGAGAATGCTCCACAACTGCAGCATGAATTCATCCGAGAGCTCGGGCTGCTGGAACTCCCACGCCGCCGCCGCGATGCCTTCCTCGATGAACATGTCGCGGAAGGCAGTCGGGTCCTGCACCAAGCGGCGCTTGAGCAGTTCGAGTTGAGCCTTGAAGGTTTCGACACCCGCCGATGCTTCGAGGTTCTCAACCTCCCCGAGCGTTGTCTCAAGCGCTTGTTGCGCCTCAAGATAGCGGCGCACCTCATCGCTCGTGGGGGCGCTCACCGGTGTTTCATCGACGGTACTCATTTGATGATCTCCGCATCGCACGAGGCCTTGACCCGATCGATTCGCTTGAGAATCTCCGGCGTGATCTGCACCTTCTCGGCGGCTCCCGCGACCATCGTGGCCACGATTCGAGCCTCACCGTCGATGATGGTGGTCTTCTTCTCAAAGAACTGCGGCAACTCGTTGTAGCAGGTGGCGCAGTCATTGCACTTGGCCTCGTCCGCAGGGTCCAGATAGACCGGGCCGGCGGTTCCTGCCGCGACATCGGCGCATGATGCCGACGCTGTGGCTGGCGCCGATGCTGCCGTGGGCGTCAGCGCGAGGGCCGGCCGCTTTGCGGAGGGCGCCTTGCTCGACGTTGCCAGGGCGGACATCGCGCGGGCGATCTCATCGATCGAGCTTTCGCGCAACTGGAGCACCTCTTCGTAGCGTGCCGTGAGGTCGTCGATCTCCGCGCGGTGCGCGGCGCTCAGGCGGTCCTCCGTCTGGCCGGCGAGGTATTGCAGCGTCTGCCAGAAGCGCTGGCGCTCTTCGACGAGGTCGACAACTGCGGACGAGCATTCCACCTTGATGAGGCGCTTGTCGGCGTCCGTCGCGTAGACAAAGGCCACGCGACCTGCGCGCTCGGCGATGGGCAGCTCGACGTACTCCGCGATGGGGAGTGCAGTCGCTTCCTTCTCCGCGGTCAACTTGCGGAACTGTTTCTTGAAGCGCACCTCACCGAGAGCGAACTCGGCGGGGGTGAGCGGCGTCGTCATCAGCTCAAGTTGACCCGCATCGTTGATGAACTCGAGAGTGGACGTTGACCACTTCTTGTCGACATCCGGGTTGCCCTCGAGGCTGAAGCGCTCGCGGAGCGACGTGCCGTTGCGCGGGTCGTGCACAAACAGCGGGCTCATGCGGCTTTCAACGGCAAGGCGCGAACGAGCATTTGACAGGTCCTCAGCGATTCCGTTCTCGGTTCCACACGGGGTGTAGATGTCGAGAACCGACGCGCCCTCTTGATACGCGAGGGCCCTCATTGCAGTGGTGAGGAAGTGGCCCTGCATCGCAGTTGACGTGGCGCTCGCGAACACGCCTGGGTGGAAGGAGGCGAGGAGTGCGAGATCCTTGCGGCCCTCCTGCTTGCCGTCGTGCGCCTTGCCGAAGCGGGCGAGGTCTGCGTCCTGACCGATGTAACTGGCCGTCGACGCCTGTCCTCCTGTGTTCGAGTACGCGCCCGTGTTGAGCACGAGCATCGTCACCGGCGTTCCTGATGCGAGCACGCGCGACATCGCGCCGAAGCCGATGTCGTAACTTGCGCCGTCACCACCGATTGTCAGCACGTTCGGCATGAGTCGCAGCTCGTCGGCCGTGAGGTCGCGCCATGTGAGAGTGCTGAGGCGCTTGTCGTACTGGGCGGGGTCGTATGCGTCGTCGAGTTCGAGGCGTGCCTTGCGCATCGCCTTGACTTCGACGATCTGCTGCGCCGACAGGCCTTCGTAGATGCCCGCCGCGAGAGGCTGGGCATCCTGGAAGAGGCTGTTGACCCACGGGTCGAGATATGGGGTGAACGGCATCGTCGAGGCGTATACCGAGGAGCAACCCGTTGCGTTGGCCACCACTGTGGGCGAAGGTCCGCCACCCGTAGGGCCGGACTCGGTGAGGTAGAGCGCGCGGTCGAGATCGGCGAGAACCCCGTCGATGCGCGCCACGCGGTCAGCCTGAGAGGCGTCGAGCGAATCGCGCTTGGCAGTGAGCTTGGCGATGAGGTCTTCGAGCTCCGCGATGTGCGAGCGGCGGCGCTCTTCCCCAACCGCACGGCTCATCGATGTGACAAGGCGAATTGCGGTGACCTCACCGCAACCGCGGCACGCACCGTGACCACCGGTGGTCGCGTAGTAGGCGGTCCGGTCAAGCAGCATGCGCTTGATGTCGCCGTCAATGTCGGTCGAGCCTTCGAAGAAGCGCTTGGGTGTCGCCTCGAGTGTCGTCATCGTCTCGAAGCGTTGCTCCAGTTCTGCAAGGACGTCCGCGTCCTGGTCGACTGCGGTGAGCGCGCCGGCGCCACACACGTCAACGCACTGAAGACACCCGGTGCACTTCCACGGGTCGACGACCGCGGAGAACAGCCCGCCCGATCCAGGCTGCTCCTTCTCCATCGAGTCGAAGAACGGGCGGGTCCGTGCCACGGGGAAGGTCGCCAGCTGAGCGACCATTGCGTCAAAGGTCGCCCGCATCGTCACGTCTGCGTCGGCGTCGACCGCGCTCGCAGCGTCGGCCACAAGGTCGGCGAAAGGACGCGGCGTCTTGTCCTGGCGGTAGGCCTCCCGCACCGCTTCTGCCAGCGGATAGACCTTGGCGCGGAGAGCGTCACGCTGGGCTTCCGTGCCGGCCGCGGCGGCAATGCCAGCGAGGAGGAGGTCGTGGATCTCGTGAACCGTGTTCGGGATGGCGACGTCGGGGCACACCATCGCACAGTCGAGGCAGCCGGTGCAGGCGGCTGGGTCGAAGATTGGTGCAGTCCGGCGGAAGAGGCCCTTGTCCTTCGTCGCGCCGGTGCCAACCGGCATGAACATGCCGACGCCGGGCAGGACGGGGGTTTCACCGATCGTGCCCTCGCGGAACGGCCGGGCGATGAGGTCCTCGTAGTAGCCAGGGTCAAAGAGGTTGGTGGCGCGAGGCTCTGCCGCCGTGGGGCACATCGATGCCGACAATGCCGACATGTGCGCTGTGGGAGCCGACTTCTCTTTGTCGATCTCGACGAAGGCAGGGGCGTCATAGTCGACGGTCACGGTCGCTTGGATGCCGTCCTCGATGACGGCCATGTTCCCGGCAACAACGGCCTCGCCCTTGCCGCCAAACTTCTTGACGATCTGCGCGCGTACCTTTTCGAGAATGACGTCGCGAGAGGCACCGGACGCGACGCGATCCACGTGCCCGGCTACCGCACCGATGAAGGCGATGCCCATCATGCGGGTCTCAAGTTCCGGCGTCGGCGCGTGCTTGCGTGCGACGGTGAATGCGTCGACAACGAGGAAGCGGATCTTCTGGTCGCGGATTGTGCGCCGTGCATAGGACGGCAACGATCGCCACACGTCTTCCGGAGCGAGGTCAGATTGCAGGATGAACGTGCCGCCCTTGACAAGTCCCTTGAGCGGGTTGGTGTGAACGAAGGCTTGGTGGTCGGGGGAGATGACCACCTCGACGTCCTCAAGTTCCGCGTTGGTGAACAACACAGGCTCGGGGCTCAGCGTGATGTAGTAGTTGGTGGCCGCACCACTCTTTTCCGAGCCGTACTTAGGCGCGGACTTCGAGTGCATGCCGAGGACACCGGCAAGGATGTCAGTGAGGAGCTTGCCGGTTGCCACCGTGCCGTAACCACCCACCGAGTGGAAGCGGATGCGCATGGCGGATTCAGGCAGGAGACCCGCAGGGTTGGGCTCAGTCTCAAGCGCCATCGCCTCGGTCTCGGGGTATGCGGCACGGAGCTTGTCCTCGAGAGCCGCGAGCGACGGCACAGAATCGGTGCCGAAGAACTGCGAACCAAGGTAGATGAGCGGCGTGGTCTTGCCTTCTGCCATGTGCTTGAACGCCGCGATGATGTGGCGAGGCTGCACATCGTGACCGCCGAGACCGAAGATCGCGGTGGTGAGGGTGGGGGCGCTCGCACGGGCCGGGATGCCGTCGTACTGCGGAGCGTCGGCGTTCGCGCGCGCCTTGAAGAGGGCGCCGGTGACAAAGCGGGTAAGCGCCGTCTCGTCCGAGCGCTCGAGCACGGTCACGGCCTTCGCGTTGCCGAGTGCTGCGATGAGTTCCGCCTCTGGGAATGGCTGCAGAGCCTTGATGGAGATGACGCCCACCTTGAGGCCCTGTGCGCGGAGGTAAGGAAGGACGGCACGGACGTCATCGGTGATGGAGCCGAGGCCCACCATGATGTAATCCGCGTCCTCACAGTTGTAAGCCATGACGGGCGAGTACTCGCGACCCGTCAGTTCGGCGTACTCGCTCATCGCCTGGCGCATGAGCGCCGGCACAGCGCTGACGAAGTGGGTGCGGTGGTCAACGGCGCCGGCCTGGAAATCAGGCTGGTTCTGGACGGTGCCCGTGACACCGGGGTTGTGGGGGTCGACGAGCGCGGGCACGAGCTGGCGGGTGCCCTTCTGCCATGCATTGACCCACTGACGACGCCACTGCGCGTGCAACTGGGCGGGAACCCAGGCGAGCGTCTGCTCAATGAGCGCGCCCTCATTGTCAGTCTCAACAGCGTCGGCGTTCGCCTCAAGGTAGCCGCGCAATGCCGTAGCGGCCTGCTCGCTGAAGGCGGCCGACTGGCGCGAGATGTACTCGCCGAGTTGGAAGACGCGGCCCTTGGCGCCGTACAGCATGTCTTGAGCGACCGTCGGGCAGGGGATGCGGCTCGCCGGGTCACCGAGGTACTCGCGGAGGAGGTTCGCTTCCGGCAGGTGAGCCTCGCTCATCACGTGGCTCGTCGCAAAGCCATCCATCGCATTGGCAACAGGAATGAGTGACAGTGCCGAAGTGCGGTACGCGATCGCAGCAAGGTCGGCCGCTTCTTGCGGGTTCGAGCCGAAGAGAATGGTGTAGCCCGCAGGCAGGAGCGCGTAGACGTCGTCGTGGCCGGCCATGACGTTGAGCGAGTGCTTTGAGACGACGCGCGCCGCGACCTGGAGCACGAAGCCACCGATCTTCTTGCCCACGGTCACGTAGTGGGACTCCATCGCGTACAAGATTCCCTGGCTGGAGGATGCGTTGGAGACGTACGAGCCGCCGGTCAGCGCCGCGCCCAGCGCACCACTCTGAGCGGAGTGTTCGCCTTCGGTCTCGACAAAGAAGGGATGCTTGCCCCAGACGTTGAGACCGCCTTCTGCGCGATACGCCTCGAAAATCTCAGCGATCTCGGTGGAAGGGGTGATGGGATAACCGATCACACCCCCGCACACCTGGCTCATGACATGGGCGACTGCTCC
The DNA here is from genome assembly GCA_023411615.1 of Actinomycetes bacterium. Taxonomy (GTDB): domain Bacteria; phylum Actinomycetota; class Actinomycetes; order Actinomycetales; family Demequinaceae; genus Demequina. The sequence goes on along the minus strand of JAEYOR010000042.1, from coordinate 11,450 downwards.
GTTGCCGTTGATAACGGTCGGAATGCCGGGGTAGGTGGGCTTGTGAGCACTCATTGCGACGCCTGTTCGATCCAGCTAGCACGATGCGAACGCTGGCAGACCGCTCAGAGAGCCGGAATCGGGTGTCGGGCCGCATTGTGGGCCGCCCTGTCACCACGATCCGTGGGTGCTTCTTTGCGTTCCACACGTCCGCGTTGAACACTTTCAGGCTAGGTCTGAACTGCCGAGAAAATTGCGCCGTTGGTCCCACGACTCAGGTCCCGTAACGATGCGTTACGGGTGCCCTATGTGCAAAAGAAATACCTGGTAAAGCACGAATTTTTAGCGGCCGAGGGCAATACGCTCGGGGCAATCGAAGGGGTCGCGTGCGGCGAGTCCCACCCGGTTGAGATAGTCAATCACGATCGCGTAAGAGCGCAAAAGGCTGGTCTCGGTGTAGGGGATCGCCAATGTCTCGCAGTGCTCCTTGACGAGTTCCCTGGCACGAGCGAGGTATGGGCGGGCCATATTGGGGAAGAGGTGATGCTCAATTTGGTAATTGAGACCGCCCATTGCGATCGACATGACCCAACCGCCGCGAATATTGCGGCTCGTCAGCACCTGCTTGGACAAGAAGTCGAGGCGCTGATCGGGCTCGATGAGCGCCATGCCTTTGTGGTTGGGCGCAAATGATGCGCCCATATACACACCGAACACTGCCATCTGAACGCCCACGAAGGCGCACGCCATACCAAAGGGAAGGAAGAGGAACAGCGGCACAAGATAGAGGCCAAAGTGCAATGCGATCGACGGCAGCTCTGTCCACTTCTGATGGCGCTTGCCACGGGTCATCAACGAGGCGATCGAGCGGTAGTGGAGGTTGAGGCCCTCCATCGTGAGAAGCGGGAAGAAGAGCCAACCCTGACGGCGAGTGATGGCGCGAATCAATCCCCGGGACGTCGCAGCGTCGGACTCAAGAAAGGAAATGGTGTCCCGCTCGATGTCGGGATCCTTGCCAATCTGGTTGGGGTTCGCGTGGTGACGGCTGTGCTTGTTCATCCACCACTGATGGCTGATCCCCACCACGACCGTGCTGAGAACGCGTCCCAATCGGTCGTTGGCGGGACCGGAGACGAAGATCGTCCGGTGTGAGGCCTCGTGGCCCAAGAACGCCACTTGCGTGAAGAGGATGCCGAGTGCGCCGGCCATGAGGAGCTGGAACCAAGAATCACCGAGCAGAATCATCCCGGTGATGACGCCGCCAAATGCGAGCGCGAGGATCACGCCATAGACCGCATAAAACACATAAGACCGGCGCAACAGGCCGGTCTCGCGGACGGTTTGGGCAAGCCCAGTGAACGAACGGGTGATGTGGTTGACGGGCATCGCGGGTGCGACGTGACCAGAGGTCGTCATACAAGCTCCAAGCATTGGGGACATATGGAACACCCCTGCTTGAGCCCCCGAGCTCGTGGTGAACGCTGTGTGCAACCCTACGGGAGCGTAGGTAATTCGCAAGCGAATGTGGGATAAACCCCTCGGATGGGGGAGATCGGTCGCAACGAAGGTCCGCGCGATTACGCTGGCGCCATGACAACGCCCGTCAATGCGATCGAACTGCGCGGCCTGGCCAAACGCTTCGGGCGGACGATTGCCGTTGCAGGCATTGACCTCGACATCCCGGTCGGCTCCTTCTACGGAGTGCTGGGGCCCAACGGGGCGGGCAAGACGACGATGCTGTCGATGGCGACGGGACTGCTGACGCCCGACGCTGGCTCCGTTCACGTCTACGGCATTGACTTATGGCGAGAGCCAAGCCGTGCAAAGCCATTGCTGGGGGTGCTGCCCGACGGTCTCCACACCTTTGACCGACTCACTGGCGCCGAGCTCATCTCGTATGCGGGCATTTTGCGCGGCCTCGATCCGCACGTTGTTCGCGAACGACGTGATGATCTCCTCGCCGCGCTTGACCTCGGCAGTGCAGCCACGTCGCTTGTCACCGACTTCTCGGCCGGAATGGCGAAGAAGGTGGGGCTCGCATGTGCGCTCGTCCACGCGCCCCGTGTCCTCGTTCTTGACGAGCCCTTTGAGGCCGTGGACCCCGTTTCAGGAGCGGCGATCCGCACCATTCTCCAATCCTTCGTTGCGTCTGGCGGCACCGTTGTCATGTCGTCGCACGTGATGGCGCTCGTTGAACGCCTCTGTGATCGCGTTGCGATTGTCGGCAATGGTCAGGTTCTCGCGGAGGGAACGCTGGATGAGGTTCGGGGCGATGGGGACTTGGAACGACGCTTTGTTGAGTTGGTAGGCGATGTGGCTGACCAACGGGACTTGACATGGTTGCGACACTCCTAGGACTGCGCTGGAGGATTCTCTTTCACCAGTTCCGGCGCGACTGGTGGAGGCTCCTCTTTGTCATTGCGGGCGCAATCTGGTCTTTGTCGGTGGTGCCCGGGATCATCATCGGAAGTTCGCGACTCTCGAATGAGTCCCACGCCGTGCGCGCCGACGCTCTCCTCGCGCTCGGTGCGATCTTCGCCCTTGCTTGGATCGTCGTGCCGCTCCTCGCAACCGGCGTCGACGACACTCTTGACCCCGCTCGTTTCGCACCCTGGGGCATTGAGGCACGACGCCTCATGCCCGGCCTCGCCATCGCCGCCTTCACCACGGTGCCCGCTGTCTTCTTTGTCATCGTGGCCGGCGTCATGGGATCGGTGTGGCGCACTGATTCCGCAGATGTGTTGGCGATGGGGATCGGCGGGGCGCTCCTCACCGCTATCGGTTGGGTGTTCTCGGCTCGACTTGCCGCCCTCTGGGGAGCACGGCTCATCGTCTCGCGCTCGGGGCGAGCCGCGGTGATTGGCACCGTGATGGCGCTGCTTGCGGGGATCGTCGCTGGAGCCGTTGCCGTGCGACGTGATGGGCTCGAGTCATTCATTGACTATGAACTCGCGAGCGTGCTCAAAGGCCTTGGTGTCACACCGCTTGGCTCGGGGTTCACCGCTCCACGTGCGCTCGCCGAAGGCGATGTCGCCGGCGCCGCGTGGCGGCTTGCGCTCGCGGCCGCATGGGCTGTCCTGCTCTACGGCGCGTGGCACTCGGCGGTCGCATACACCTTGGTTCATCCGGTGATGCGCGGAAGCGGCTCGCACCGGCGCGATGACGCCATCCTCGATGCTGTCTCAACGCCGGGGCTGACAGGCAAGGCACGCACTGCCCGCAACCGGATGATTGCTGCAGTGCGTGCGCGCACGCTGCGCTCCTGGCGCGCCGATCCTCGCTATCTCTCTCAGCTCGTCGCCGCGTTGTTGCTTCCCACCGTCGGCGGCGGAATGGCCATCGTTGTCGCAGGTGGTGCCGGCGTATGGATCACCGCGCTGCCAATTGCTCTCGCACTTGGCGTGGGGTGGGGGAGGCACAACGATCTTGCGTACGACGCCTCGGCAGTATGGATTGACATTGTCTCGGGCATCCGGGGTCGCGACATCATGACGGGACGTTTGCTCGCCACCTTGCAGTGGGCGGGGCCAGCGGTGCTCCTCGCCTGTATCGCCGCCGTCGCTTCAGCCGGGCGCTGGGATGTCTTTGCTCCCGTGGCCGCGACCGCTCTCGGCGTCTTGGCAGCAGGCCTCGGTGTGTCATCCGTAACGGCGGTTGCGTTGCCGTATCGGGTGCCCGCTCCCGGCGAAAGCCCCTTTGGTGCCGACGCTGGATCGATTGGTGCGAGCCTCATCGGCCAGGTCGTCTCCTCACTTGGCACCGGCGTCGTCGTTCCGCTCGTCGCAGCGCCTCTGCTCGCCGCCTTTGTGTGGGGAGGGGCGTGGTGGGCCGTGTCCGTTGTCGTGTCGATTGTGCTCGGCGTGCTCGTCGCGATTCTCGGGGTGCGCGCAGCGGGAAGTCTGTTTGAGGCGCGCGCAGGCAAACTCATCAATGCCGTGTCCTAGCCCTGCCGGCGTCGGCGGATCGCCTCCCGTGGTGGCCCGCACGTACGATGAGCGTATGAGCGACACGATGGATGCCCCCAACTCGGCGGGCTCGCTGTCCACGATCGAACGCACCACTGAGCGTCAGCTCGTGGAGCCGGGCGATGACGAGCGCTTCTCGCATTACGTCAAGAAGGAAAAGATCCTCGAGTCCGCACTCACGGGCGAACCAGTCATTGCCCTGTGCGGCAAAGTGTGGGTGCCGGGGCGCGATCCCAAGCGCTTTCCTGTGTGTCCGGTGTGCAAAGAGATCATTGACAAGGCTTTTGGTCCCGAGGACGGCGGCGACGGCGAAAAGTAGCGCCCACGCGTTGTGCCGCGTCAACATGCGGGCGGCGCCGTACCCTGGGGACGTGTCCACTCAGCACGAACGCGCCCATGACGTCGCAGTCGCGACGCGCACGGACGACGTGTGGGTCACCATTGTGTGGAATGACCCAGTCAATCTCATGTCGTACGTGACGCATGTGTTCCAAACGTATTTTGGTTTCACCAAGGTGGAAGCGGAGCGCCGTATGCGAGAGGTGCATGAGAAGGGCAAGTCCGTGGTGTCGACGGGTGGCCGCGAGCAAATGGAAGTAGATGTTCAGGCCATGCATTCGTACGGCCTATGGGCCACGATGCAACGGAGCGGTCAGTGAAGGGCTTTGTCTCGCACGGGGATTATGCGGTTGCGGAACTCGACACAGACGAGCGGGCCGTGATTGCACGTGTGGTTGCCGATGTTGGCCTCCTCCTCGGTGACACGTCCTTTGGGATGGAGCGCGAGGACATCCCCGCTGAAGGCGATGAGGAATCGCTTTTCCGCTATCTCCAAGGCCTGGAAGAGTCCCTTGCCGATCCCGACGACCCAGCAGTGTTGAGGGTGCTGCCAAATGCTGCACCTGATGACCGCGAGGTCGCTGCCGAGTTCCGCCGCCTCACAGAACCCGAACTCCGCGCAACAAAAGTGGCGCGTTTGCGCGCGATGTGGGAGGCGCTCAGTCTCGATGGCCCGGAATGGGAAGTGGCCGCAGATGAAGCGATGGCAACCGCCGCCGCATTGACTGACGTCCGTTTGGTGCTCGCTTCGCGTCTCGACATCGAGACCGACGAGGACGCGAGCGCTCTGCATCACGAGATCGAGCTCGCCCACCACGCGGTAGAGACCGGGGCAGCGGCTGACCTGTCAGTCGATCCCGAGCGGGTATGGCTCGGAATGCTTTATCAAGCACTGACCTGGCTTCAGGAGTCATTGATGGCTTACGTAATGAGGGACGATGTCTGACGCGCCAATCGGCATCTTTGATTCCGGCGTTGGCGGCCTCACCGTTGCTCGCGCCATCATGGACATGATGCCCAAAGAGGCGATCCACTACGTGGGCGATACGGCGCATGGGCCATATGGGCCGTTGCCGATCTCGGATGTGCGGACGCACGCGCTCGACATCATGGACGCCCTCGTTGAAGACGGAGTGAAACTCCTCGTCATCGCCTGTAACACAGCGTCGGCCGCTGTGCTCCGGGACGCCCGCGAGCGATTCTCCCGCGAGCGAGGAGTGCCGGTAGTCGAGGTAATCGTGCCCGCCGTTCGCCGTGCCGCCGCGACCACCAAGAACGGCCGTGTGGGTGTGATCGGCACCGTTGCCACGATCACCTCGGGAGCGTATGAGGACGCGTTGGCGGCCGCACCGGCCGTCACCGTCACGTCTCAGGCGTGCCCGCGTTTTGTCACTTTTGTTGAGCAGGGCGTGACGAGCGGGCCTGACCTCATTGCCGTGGCTCGCGAGTACTTGGAGCCGCTACGGGAGGCGGACGTTGACACGCTCATCCTCGGTTGCACGCACTACCCCATGCTCCAAGGTGCGATCTCGTACGTCATGGGCGAGGGAGTGACCCTTGTGGACTCGGCAACGGAGACGGCGATCGACGTCTACCGTGCGCTCGTCGCCAACGGGCTGGAACGCACCGCAAGCGATCCCCCCGAGCACCGCTTCATGGTGACGGGTCCCTCGGCAACTTTTGAGACCCTGGCCCAGCGCTTCCTCGGTCCCGTGGTGCGAGCGGTGGAGCCTCTGCGCGGATGAGGCTCGTGGTTGTAGGGTGCGCTGGCAGCGTGGCCGGTCCCGAGATGCCGGCGTCGTGTTACGTCGTGGAGGCCGACGCCGAGGGGCGTACGTGGCGTATCGCGCTTGATCTTGGCTCGGGTGCGTTTGGACCATTACGTGGGGTGATGGACCCTGCTGAACTTGATGGCGTCTTCATCAGTCACGGTCACCCGGACCACTGCGCGGACCTTACCGCGCTGTCGGTGTGGCTGCGCTACGGACCTCCCGCGCAGAAGACGCGGCTGGCCATGCCGCTCTTTGGTCCACACGGGATCGACCGGAGATTGAGCGAGCTTGAAGGCGAGATCTCCGCCACTCCCGGCGCGGATGCGCACGGCGCCGGTGATGACGGCGGCCCATTTGCTTGGGCGGCGATGGCCCCAGGCGACACCGCGAGAGTTGGCCCGCTCACGGTGACCGCCTTCGAGGCGTGGCACCCGGTTCCTGCGCTCGCGTACCGCATCGCGGGGCCAGCGGCGGGAGGCGGTGAGGCAGTCCTCACATTCACGGGCGACACCGATCTCAATGACGAGATGGTGGAGGCAGCGCGAGGAGCTGACCTCGTGCTGGCGGAGGCCGGCTGGGCCCATCGCCCGGTGAATCCGCCGGGTGTGCACATGACCGGCGCGCAAGCGGGCGAGCTGGCTCGCCATGCGGCGGCACGGCGTTTGGTGGTGACCCATGTCGCCTCATGGGTCGATCCGGCCGAGACGCTCATTCAGGCACGCGGTGCCTTTCCCGAGGCTGTACTCGCCGCACCTGGCGTCGTCTTCACCATCTGAACGGCGGATAGGCTCGGCGCATGACCCGTGCCGATGGACGTACCCCCGATCAACTCCGCCCCGTGATATTCGAACGCGGCTTCTCCAAGAACGCAGAAGGCTCGTGCCTCGTGTCCTTTGGCAATACACGCGTCTTGTGCACCGCGTCGTTCTCCGAAGGTGTGCCGCGGTGGAAAAAGGGCTCCGGCGAGGGCTGGGTGACGGCCGAGTACGCGATGCTGCCGCGTGCCACGAACACCCGCAATGACCGCGAGAGCGTGCGCGGCAAGATCGGCGGACGCACGCACGAGATCTCGCGTCTCGTCGGCCGCTCGTTGCGCGCCATCATCGACGTCAAGGCGCTCGGCGAGAACACAATCGTTGTGGACTGCGATGTGCTCGATGCCGACGGCGGTACGCGGACCGCAGCCATCACCGGGGCGTACGTTGCATTGGCCGACGCGGTGGCATGGGGCAAAGCGAATGGCGCCATCGCCGCAGGCGCGCTTGCGCTCAGCGACTCGGTGTCGGCCGTGTCCGTGGGCATCATCGACGGAGTGCCGATGCTTGACCTCCCATACGTGGAGGACGTGCGCGCTGAGACGGACATGAATGTGGTGATGACCGGAGCGGGCTCCTTTGTTGAGGTGCAAGGCACGGCGGAGCGCGCTGCGTTCTCAAAGGCGGAACTTGATGCGCTGCTTGACCTCGCTGCCTCCGGCAATGCGCAATTGGCCGCTTTGCAGGCGGCGGCACTGGAGGGCTAAAGGTGGGTGCGCGGGCCGTTTTTGCCAGTCACAACGCGCATAAGCGCGACGAAGTGTGGGCGATCCTCTCCCCGCTGTTACCCGGATGGGGCGAAGGGGACCTTGCGTCGGCGCGCGACTTTGATGTCCCGGCTCCGGTGGAGGATGGGGTGACTTTTGAGGAGAACGCGCTCGTTAAGGCGCGGGCGGTCTGTGCCGCCACCGGCCTGCCTGCAATTGCAGATGACTCGGGCATCGCGGTGGATGTGATGGGCGGAGCGCCCGGGATCTTTTCTGCCTTGTGGGCGGGGGAGCACGGTGCGGATGAGGCGAACCTGCGCTTGCTTCTTGCGCAACTTGTCGACATCGCGGATGAACATCGTGGCGCCGCTTTTGTATGCGCTGCAGCTCTTGTCACGCCCGATGGGCGCGAGGTGGTGCGAGTGGGCCGCATGCATGGCCGCATCGCGCACATCCCCGCGGGCGCGGGCGGCTTCGGCTACGACCCGATCTTCATCCCGGAAGGACACTCGGTCACCGCGGCTGAGCTCACGGCGGCCCAAAAGAACGCAATCTCCCACCGGGGCCGGGCTTTCACCGCCCTCGCGCCAGAACTCGCCGTTCTCTAGCGTCGGCCATAATTCCGAACCCCACGTGATGTAGCACTCATGCTAAAAATGTAGTATGAATGCTACATGAATGATGCGCGTGTGGATGAGCAACCCGTCATCCTCGTTGAGGGCCTCGTCAAGAGTTACGGGGAGACGCCGGTTCTCGCAGGGGTGGACCTTGAGGTGCGACGAGGGGAAGTTGTCGCCTTGCTCGGGCCCAATGGTGCGGGAAAGACGACAACCATTGAGATTCTTGAAGGCTCTCGCCAACGCGATGGTGGGCACGTGTCGATCCTTGGATTTGATCCGGCGCAGGTCAACGACGAATGGCGCTCCCGCGTGGGAGTGGTCATGCAATCGTGGCGCGATCACGCACGGTGGTGCCCGCAGGACCTGATTGGCCACATTGCGAGCTTGCACCGGCCGTATGTCGAGGCAAGCGGCAGGCGAATGCGGTCGGTGTCGGAGATTCTCGACCTCGTTGGGCTTTCGGGCCAAGCCGAACAACGGATCCGCACCCTGTCAGGTGGCCAGCGTCGCCGGCTTGACGTCGCGATTGGCATCGTCGGCCGGCCCGAGCTGCTATTTCTTGACGAGCCGACGGCGGGGCTCGACCCGCAAGGACGGCGTGAGTTCCACGAACTGATTCATGCACTTGTCGACGATGACAACACGACAGTCTTGCTCACCACTCACGATCTCGACGAGGCCGGCAAGCTAGCCGATCGCATTCTCATCCTCGCTGGCGGGCGCATCGTCGCCAATGGTTCGGAGGATGATCTCGCCGCATCGATTGCTCACGAGGCGCAGGTGCGCTGGAGCGCCAATGGCGTGGCCCATGTGCACGCCACTCCGAACCCCACCACCTTTGTGCGTTCCCTCCTCACGGGACCCGATGGAGACGTGGTCACCGACTTGCTCGTGAGCAGGGCCAGTCTCGAAGACACCTACATCGAACTCGTGACACGGCATGAGGCGGGGCTCGGACCGTCCAGTGTCTTCAAGGAGGCATCATGAACGGCACGTTGTATGCAATAAAGATTGGTGCCAAGCGGGGTTGGCACGAGCAGGTGCTTAGTCTCAAGAGCACTCAGGATCAGACGTTCTATCTATTCTTTGCGGTTGTCACGCTCGTCTACATGTACGTCAACCGCAACAACACCGTTGACGGGCTCGACCTGACAATCCCGCAGGTTGCGTTGCCCACGATCGTTGCCGCAGCGGTGACATTTGGACTCATCGTGGGCCCGGCACAACAAATTGCGATGGAGCGCGAGGATGGCACCGTGCTCCGGGTACTGAGCGCTCCGCGCGGGAGTATCGCTTACGCCACGGGACATTTCGTGCTCAACGTGACGTCCCTGTTGCCAACGCTCGCCGTCATCATGCTTCCCTCCGTGTTCCTCTTTGACGCTGGCTCCCAGCGTGGTTGGTCGGGGTGGGCGGCGGCGTTCGGGATCCTTGTCCTCGCGTTCCTTGCGTTGCTTCCAGTGGGGCTCGTCATCGGCACGTTGGTGCCGGATGTGCGCCGGACCACCACGTGGGGCATCCTCCCGCTCTTGTTCATGATGGCGGTCTCGGGGATCTTTGTTCCGCTGTCCAATCTGTGGGGATGGCTTCAAGCAGTCGGGCAGGGCTTGCCCTTGTACTGGTTCTCTCATGGAATGCGATTTGCCTTCTTGCCGGAGGGTGCGGCCGAGCTCGAACTACATGGCGAATGGCGCATCTCGATGGCGGTGGTGGCACTCGCGCTTTGGGCGATCGTCGCGTGGACAATCGCGGTCGCTACGATGCGTCGAGTGGGTAGCGGAGTTTCGGCAGCGAGCGTGGTCACCGCGCGTGACACGACGGCCCAATGGGTGAGGTGACGGAGGCAGGCGGCGGCCGCGGTGACGTCGTCTTCAATCGCCTCCGTCAAGTGCGCACCGAACATGGGGTGTCGCGGAGGGCTCTCGCTGATGACCTCGGCATCCACTATCAGACGGTCGGCTATCTCGAACGCGGTGAGTACAGTCCGAGCCTCCAGTTGGCGCTTCGCGTCAGCGCATACTTTGATGTCCCGATCGACGCGATTTTCTCTCTCGAGCCGTTTCCACGTGTGGGGGAAGGGCCGCAAGGCGAGGCAGGCGACGGGCTATGAGGCCAAGCCGCAGTGTGCGAGCGCGTGCCGTAGCAACAGGTGCTGACCGCCCGTCATCTCTGCCGCGACCTCATCGCTCGCGGCTTCTTCGGGGCTGAGCCACACGATGTCGAGAGCGTTCTGGCTCGGTTCGCAGTCGCCATCTACGGCGACAACGTAACTGAGCGCCACGGCGTGCTGACGGGGGTCGTGGAAAGCGCCGAAGCCAGCCGTAGGGAAGTACTCCGCGATGGTGAACGGGGTGGGGCTGAGCGGCACACGTGGCAAAGCGGCGAGGCCGAGATCCTTCTCGATGTTGCGGATGATCGCTTCGCGCACGGTCTCGTGATAGAGCACTCGGCCCGCGATGAGAGCGCGCGACATGACGCCACCGTCCGCACGAAGCAGCAGTCCAACCTCGGTAATCTCTCCCGTGGAATGCGTGCGTACCGGCACGACGTTCACGTAGAGGATGGGGAGTTCGGACCGCACCTGGCTGAGCTCTCTATCCGAGAGCCAGCCCGACGGCTCGGGTGGCAGTTCGGCCATATCGGTCATGCCACCAGTGTGCAGTCTCACCAGAGGCCTGTGCAGTCCCCCGCGCCGGGTGTGACGGAATCGGCGCCGCGCCGAGACGGCCAGCGGAGCGAGGGTCAGGGCCCGACTAGACTAGTTGGGAATACCCCCCGGGGGTATAGATGTTGGAGAGACGACGGGTAATGAGCCCGACGGGAGGACACCATGGCAACTGTCAATCTCACCGCTGACACGTTCGACGAGGTTGTCAGCAAGGACGGCATCGTCCTCGTTGACTTCTGGGCGGACTGGTGTGGGCCGTGCAAGAACTTCGCACCGATCTTCGAGTCAAGCTCTGAGGAGAAGACGGAGATTGTGCACGCGAAGGTCGACACCGAGGCCAATCAGGAGCTGAGCTCCAAGTTCGGCATCACGGCGATTCCCACGCTCATGGCATTCCGTGACGGCATCATGGTCTTCAACCAGGCAGGTGCACTTCCCGCACCTGCACTCAAGCAACTGGTGGAGGCGGTCGAGGGTCTCGATATGGATGAGGTCCGCGCCAAGATTGCGGAGCACGACACCGCTCAGCACTGAGTCACATTGCGCACTGGCCCCGGCCCCGCGGGGGGGGGGGGGGGGGGGTGT
>JAEYOR010000041.1 GCA_023411615.1 Actinomycetes bacterium | reverse complement strand
GTGCCCGTGCATGAGCGCCTCGTGCACCGTCGGGTCGAACGGCTCGCCGGCGGCGCCGTAGCGCTCGATGCCGAACCGCCCCAGGGTGCCCTCGAGCTTCTCCGCGATGGACGCGAACGGGCCGACCAGGTCGCCGTGCTGGCGGGCCAGCTCGATGTCGTCGAGGACGCTGATGAGCGCCTCGGCGACGGACGCGACGCCCTGGTCCCGGGCGGTGACCGCCTCGGACTTGGACCGCTTCACGTACGCGGAGTACTGCTGCTCGAGGTTGAAGTAGTCGGCGTTCCGCCGCTGCAGCTCGTCGAGCCGCTCGGCGGCGAGCTTCTGCGCCTCGACCAGGCCCTCCAGCATCACGGCCTCCTCGGCGGCGGTCGCCGCCTGCTCGGCCTCCGCCAGGACCTGCTCCTCGGCCGTCGGCTCGCGCAGCTGCCCCGTCTCGGGGTCGATGCGCCGCTTGTCGGTCACGCGCGGGGCCTCGTCCTCGGGATCACGCCCCTGCGGGTTCGGCTGGTCGGTCACTTCTTCTCGTCCTCGTCGTCGACGATCTCGGCGTCGACCACATCTTCATCCTGGCCCGCGTCGCTGGCGTCGCCGCCTGCCGCGTCGCCGGATGCTGAGCTCTCCTGCTCGGCCTTGTAGATCGCCTCGCCGATGCGCTGCGCCTTCTCGACGAGGGCGTCGTGAGCGGTCTTGACCGCTGCGGTGTCCTCGCCTTCGAGGGCCTTGCGGACCTCAGCGATCGCCTCCTTCACATCGTCCGCGACCTCGGCGGGAACCTTGTCCTCGTTCTCCGACAGGATCTTCTCGGTCGAGTAGGCGAAGTTCTCCGCGTTGTTGCGGGTCTCGGCGTCCTCGCGACGCTTGGTGTCCTCGGCGGCGTGCTCCTCGGCGTCCTTGATCATCCGCTCGATGTCGTCCTTGCTGAGAGCGGAGCCGCCGGTCACGGTGATCGACTGCTCCTTGCCCGTCCCGCGGTCCTTCGCGTGGACGTGGACGATGCCGTTCGCGTCGATGTCGAAGGTCACCTCGATCTGCGGCATGCCGCGCGGGGCGGGAGCGATGCCGGAGAGCTCGAAGGTGCCGAGCAGCTTGTTGTCACGGGCGAACTGACGCTCACCCTGGTACACCTGGATGAGCACCGACGGTTGGTTGTCTTCGGCGGTGGAGAACACCTCCGAGGACTTCGTGGGGATGGCCGTGTTGCGCTCGATGAGCGTGGTCATCACGCCGCCCTTGGTCTCGATGCCAAGGCTCAGCGGGGTGACGTCGATGAGCAGCACATCCTTGCGCTCGCCCTTGATGACGCCCGCCTGCAGCGCGGCGCCAACGGCCACCACCTCGTCGGGGTTGACGCCCTTGTTCGGCTCGCGGCCGCCAGTGAGCTCCTTCACCACATCGGTGACGGCCGGCATACGGGTGGAACCACCGACGAGCACCACGTGGTCAATGTCAGCGAGCTTGATGCCCGCGTCCTTGATCACCTGGTTGAAGGGCGCTTTGGTCCGCTCGATGAGGTCGGCCGTCATCTGCTGGAACTGGGCGCGGGTCAGCTTGGTGTCGAGGTGGACGGGACCGTTCTCGCCGATCGACAGGTACTGGAGCGAGATGGTGGTCTGCTGCGCCGAGCTCAGTTCCTTCTTTGCCTGCTCGGCTGCCTCGCGCAGACGCTGAACGGCGGCCTTGTCCTTGGACAGGTCAACGCCTTCGGCGTTCTTCACTTCCTTGATGAGGTGTTCGACGATGCGCTGGTCCCAGTCGTCACCACCCAGGCGGTTGTCACCGGCGGTGGCACGCACCTGGATCGTTGAGAAGTCGTCCTCGTCCTTGCCAACCTCAAGCAGGGACACGTCAAAGGTGCCTCCACCAAGGTCGAACACGAGGATGAGCTCATCCTCCTTGCCCTTGTCGAGGCCATAGGCGAGGGCTGCCGCGGTGGGCTCGTTGACAATGCGCAGCACGTTGAGGCCAGCGATCTCGCCGGCGTCCTTGGTGGCCTGACGCTCGGCGTCATTGAAGTACGCGGGAACGGTGATGACGGCGTCCGTCACCTTCTCACCGAGGTACTCCTCCGCATCGCGCTTCAGCTTGCCCAAGATGCGCGCGGAGATCTCCTGGGGCGTGTACTTCTTGTCATCGATCTCGGTGGTCCAGTCCGTGCCCATGTGGCGCTTCACGGAGGCGATGGTGCGGTCAACGTTGGTGACGGCCTGGCGCTTTGCGATCTCGCCGACGAGCACCTCGCCGGTCTTCGAGAACGCGACCACTGATGGGGTGGTGCGGGCGCCTTCGGCGTTCGCGATGACAACGGGCTCGCCGCCCTCGAGCACCGACACCACAGAGTTGGTGGTACCCAGGTCGATTCCGACTGAACGGGACATAGGGATTCCTCCTTGAGCGACTGTTGTCGCCACGACATTTGAGGCGGCGGTTTGCCACCCACGCTTGCTCGCTCATAACTTGAGCGACCTAGGCTCAAGTTATCCACGGACGCACGGTCATGTCAAGTGAAAATGAGAAAAGTTGAGTCTGGGCGACTCAAGACTGCCTAATCGTCAATCCGGAGGCTACCCAAGATGAGGCGAGCGGGTTCCGGGCTCGATACACCGTTGTAGTAGACGATTTGCACCGAGACCATGTGGTCCTTGCGCGCAAAGGTGTACCAGTCATAGACAACGGGGATCCCCTGCATGGTGATTCCCGCTTGAGTCTTGAAGCCCTCGAGGCCGTTCGCGGTGGTGACCTCGAATGGTCCCGTTTGCCACGTCACGTCAGCTTCGCTCTCGACGAGCGCGAGCGCCGTCGCCAGGATCTCGTCATGGAGTCGCTCCACATTGAGCGACGTCACGGTGTTGGGCTCCTTCGCCTCCAACACCAAGACGAGCTCCGGCACGTCCGCAGAAATCACGTCTGGATCCGACGTGAAGTAAGCGGCCATGATCGTCGCACCGGGCGGAGCGCCTGCAAGGAGTGCCGCCATTTCGGGGTAGTCCGAGATGTCGTGCCACTCGTCACGTCCCTCGAACGCCACCTTGCCGCTCGTCGACACGATGAGATAGTCACCCGTTGCGGGAACGTCCGATGACGCAATGGGAGCGCCGGCGTAGTTGGCGTTCTGGTCCGCGGTGGCGCGGTCAATGGCGAATCCGATGACCCCGACGACGAGCACCACAAAGACCACGGCCCCACCGGCGACAAACCACGGCCACACCACGCGCTTCTTTGTCGCCACGGGCGGCTGCCATGAGGGCGGTGGACCCCACGCCTCCGGCGCAACCGGCGGCGGCGGCGCGAGGTCTCCCGTGGCCGGAGCGGCCCATGAGAAAGGCGGGTCAGCGTCGGCCGTCTCGCGGTGTTCGGCAGCGCCAGTGGGTATGCCCGGCAGGTGAGGTGGTGTCGTCATTGATCCCCCTTAGCCGCCCACCCTCAGGGGCCCCTCAAGCGAGACGGCATGTGACAAGGCGACCGTATCGCTGATGACCCACATGGCGCCAGGGACCAGTGGACTGGCTGGCCGTGCCGGCCGTAGCGTCGGGCCATGAGCTCTAACGTGACTCCGGCCGACGCTGCCGCGCACTTTGCCCGCCGTCTCGCCTTTGAGACCGACCCGACCGATGTGCACAACGCCTTTGAGGCGGGCGAGGTGGACTTCGTCTTTGTCGATACGCGCAGCGCTCACGGTTGGGATCAGGGCCACGCCCGCGGAGCCGTGCACATCCCGCTCACCACGATGCCCGACGTCATTCCCACCTATCCCGCGGGCACTCGGTTTGTTGTCTATTGCTGGGGACCGGGCTGCAACGGCGCGACGAATGCGGGGCTTGTCATCTCCCGCCTCGGCTACGCCGTCAAGGAAATGATCGGCGGTTTCGAGTACTGGGCGCGTGAGGGCCTGCCGGTGGACCGGGTAGTGCGCGATGAGACGGGGAACGCCATCACCGTGGATGCAACGCGCGCTCCCGATCCGCTCACCTCACCTGTTGGCAAGCCCAGCCAACGCATCGCCTGCGACTGCTAGCC
>JAEYOR010000037.1 GCA_023411615.1 Actinomycetes bacterium | reverse complement strand
CCCCCCCCCCCCCCCCCCCGCCCGGTGCGTCACATCAACTCGGAAGGAACACCGTGTCGGATCTCATCCTCCGCATGAAGGACATCGTCAAGGAGTTTTCCGGCGTGCGCGCGCTCAGTGGAGTGTCGCTCGACGTCTCTCGTGGCGAGATCCACGGCATCTGCGGTGAGAACGGCGCCGGAAAATCGACCCTCATGAAGGTCCTCTCCGGCGTTTACCCTCACGGCAACTTTGAAGGCGACATCGAGTTTGACGGCAAGCCCGCCGTCTTCCGCTCGATCAACGACTCAGAAGATGCCGGCATCGTCATCATTCACCAGGAACTGGCATTGTCGCCGTACCTGTCCATCGCCGAAAACATCTTCCTCGGAAACGAACGCGCCAAGAACGGCGTGATCGACTGGCACGAGACAAACCACGCAGCAAAGCAGCTCCTTGACCGCGTTGGCTTGCGCGAAGATGTCACGACCCCCGTCCTCCACCTCGGCGTCGGCAAGCAGCAGCTTGTTGAGATTGCCAAGGCACTGTCGAAGGACGTCAAACTTCTCATCCTCGATGAGCCGACTGCCGCGCTCAACGACGAAGACTCCGCTCACCTGCTTGGACTGATCAAGGGGCTCCGCGACGAAGGCATCACGTCGATCATCATTTCCCACAAGCTCCAAGAGATTCGATCGGTTGCCGACAACATCACCGTGATCCGAGACGGCCACACCGTGGACAACTTCTCGATGCAGGAGAAGGACAACTCCGAGCAGCGCCTCATTCGCTCGATGGTGGGTCGCTCGCTCGACAACCTGTTCCCTGAGCGCGACGTCGAGCTCGGCGAAGAGGTCTTCCGCGTTGAGAACTGGAACGCGTACCACCCAGTCGACACGGCACGCCAGGTGATCCACGACGCATCGTTCTACGTGCGAGCAGGCGAGGTTGTGGGATTTGCGGGCCTCATGGGCGCTGGCCGCACCGAACTCGCGATGAGCATCTTCGGTCACCAGTGGGGTACCAAGATCTCCGGTCGGGTGTACCGCCGCGGCGAGCAGATCGGCACGAGCACCGTGTCGGAGGCGGTCGCAAACGGCTTGGCCTACGTCACTGAAGACCGCAAGCGTTTTGGCCTCAATCTCATCGCAACGGTCGCGGCAAACGTCACGGGTGCGAACATGAGCGAGGTCTCACGACACGGCATCATCGACCTCCATGACGAGATCGCGGTGGCCGAGAGATTCCGCACCGCGCTCAATATCAAGACCGAGTCCGTGTTGCGCGAAGTGGGCACCTTGTCTGGTGGAAACCAGCAGAAGGTGGTGCTGTCGAAGTGGCTCAACACGAGCCCAGAGATTCTCATTCTCGATGAGCCCACACGCGGTGTCGACGTGGGCGCAAAGTACGAAATTTACGGAATCATCAACGATCTCGCTGCGCAGGGCAAGGCGATCGTGGTGATTTCGTCGGAGCTCCCCGAGCTCTTGGGTGTGTCCGACCGCATCTACACGATCGCAGAAGGCCACATCACCGGTGACGTTCCCCGTGAGGACGCCACGCAGGAACGACTCATGCAACTGATGACTGTGGGAGAGAACTAACGATGTCCGAAGCAACGACTTCTGAGCTTGCTACTGAAAAGCGCAAGCTCACCCTCAACGCGCGTGACTATGGACTGCTTGGTGCGCTGCTCGTCATCGTGGCGCTCTTCCAGTTCTGGTTCACCGACGGAAAGCTGCTTTCCGGTGGTAACCCCAACTTCTTGATCAGCCAGAACGCCTATGTGGTGATCCTGGCGATCGGCATGGTGATGGTCATCATCGCCGGGCACATTGACCTTTCTGTGGGTTCGCTCGTCGCGATGATCGGCGCGGTGGTGGCGCTCGCAATGAATGAGTGGGGCTTCCCCGTCTGGCTCGCCATTGTTGCGGCACTCCTCCTGGGAGCCGTGGTAGGTGCGTGGCAAGGCTTCTGGGTGGCCTTTGTCCGCGTACCAGCCTTCATCGTGACGCTGGCTGGCATGTTGATCTTCCGCGGCCTCGCCATCGTGTTCCTCACGGGCGGCACCGAGGGCGGCCTGCCCAAGGGCTTCAATGACATTGCCAACGGCTGGGTCCCCGGTTGGTTCGGCAAGGCCGGCGACCTCGACATCCTCACGCTCACCTTTGGTGCGGTGGCAGTCATTGCGTTCCTCTTCGGCCAGTTGCGCACGCGCGTCAAGCTGGCCGCGCGAGACCTGCCGCGCGAGAGCCTCGCCGTCTTCGTTCCGAAGGCTGTGCTCACCTCGGCCGCAGTGCTGTACGTCGCCTACTTGCTCGCCAACTACCGCGGCACGCCTTACGTGCTCTTCTTGCTTGGCGTGCTCGTGCTTGCGTACACCTTTGTCCTCAACCGCACGGTGTTTGGCCGTCACATCTACGCCATGGGTGGCAACCGCTTCGCCGCCGTCATGTCCGGTGTGAAGACCAAGTGGGTGGACTTCTTCATCTTCGTCAACATCGGTGTCCTCACCGCGGTTGCCGCTATCGTCACGACGGCCCGTGCAGGTGCCGCTGTGTCGAGCGCCGGTAACTTCTACGAGCTGGACGCGATTGCCTCCGTCTTCATCGGTGGCGCCGCAGTTCAAGGTGGTGTGGGCAAGATCTCGGGCGCTGTGATCGGTGCACTCGTCATGGGTGTTCTCAACCAGGGCCTGTCGATCGCTGGTGTCGACTCGGCATGGCAGCAGGTCATCAAGGGTCTCGTGCTGCTCGCGGCTGTCGCGTTCGACGTGATGAACCGCCGCCGCTCCGGCGCCGCGTAACCGGGAAGGGTGCGCGTCATCGTCACACCAACCGATTTTGGTGGGGCCGTCCTCGAGCCCACTGAGACGATGCCGCGCACCCTCGCACCCGGAAAGGGCAGCCGTATGGATGCCACCCGGCGGCACAATCTGTCCGCCATTCTCACCTCGGTGCATCACCATCCCGGAATGTCCCGGGCGGAGCTGACCCGCCACAGTGGACTCAACCGATCCACCGTTGGTGCTCTTGTCGCCGAACTCACTGAATTGAAACTGGTGCGCGAGGTCGCACCCGCAGAACACGCGTCGCGAGGGCGCCCTAGCCCCCACGTGTATCCACGCACTGACGTGATGGCGCTCGCGCTGAACCCCGACCTTGACGCCGTCACGGTGGGCCTCGTCGGGCTCGGTGGCACTCTTCACCACCGTGTGCGCCACACGTGGAGCAAGACGCCCACCGTGGCCGAGACCGTCGACGCGATCAAAGAGATCTCTCACAGCCTGATCGGTGACCTGGACTCCTCCGTCACGCTGGTGGGCGCAGGTGTCGCAGTTCCGGGGCTCGTCCGCTCCGAAGACTCTTTTGTGGTGCGTGCGCCTCACCTCGACTGGACGATGGAGCCGCTGGGTGACCTCTTGGTCGAAGCGCTTGGCATGCCCGTCGTCGTCCGCAACGACGCCCGTGTCGCTACCGTCGCTGAAACGGTATTTGGAGCCGGTCGCGGCGTTCGCGACCTTGTCTACGTCAATGGCTCGCCGTCGGGCATCGGCGGCGGCGCGATTGTGGATGGCGTGACGTTACGCGGGACCTCTGGTTTTGGCGGCGAGTTTGGCCACACGGCGGTTGCGGGGGGCAAGGACCCCTGCCATTGCGGCCGACGCGGTTGTCTCGAGACCGAGGTGAGCCACGCCCGCATTCTGGCCGCCTTGGGCAAGGAGAGCGTGGACCTTGGCGACCTCGACGACGAACTCGTCAAAGCGGCGGCCGACCCGAAGGTGCGTGCAGAGATCCAGCGGCAACTTGGTGTGCTTTCGGGAGCGGTGGGCAACCTCATCTCCATCTTCAACCCGGAGATCGTCATGCTCGGTGGCTTTTTGGGTTCGCTTTACGCCCAAGCACCACTCGTTCTCGATACGGCAGTTGCGCGTGACTCCTTCGCCCCGATCTCAAGTAATACCCGCATCGAGCGGGCACAACTTGGCTCTCGCGTCCACTTGGTCGGTGCTGCTGAGTTGGCGTTCATGCCGCTCTTGCGCGACCCTGCAGGCTTCATGCGCGAGGTGTCGCAGGCGGGTTAGCCGCCCGCGCTTCTGCTCCTAGAGCGCAGCTCCCACTGGCAAAGTGAAGCGCCAGCCGTCCGCGAGCTTCTCATCGATCACTCTGAGTATTGCCGTCACCGTGCCTGCACGATCCCCTCCCCCGTCATGGACAAGCACGAGCTCACCGGGAGTCATTTCGCGTCGCAAGCGCTCGGCAAGCACATCGGGATCCTGCTCCACCCAGTCCTCAATGTGGTGGACCACGTCGAGAGGTTGCATACCAAGCGACACCGCCACCTCGGCCGTCGCGCCCCACGAGCCGTTTGGCGCCCGCCAGAACGGCACCCGCGCGTGCGGGTCACCAAGAGCGGATCGGATGATGTCAAGGTTGGCGAGCATGTTTGCCCTCACCGCGTCGGCGTCCCACTCCCCCATGTCCGCAAAAGACGTCGAATGGTTGCACAACACATGCCCATCAGCGACGATGCGCCTCAGTGTCGAGGCGCCGCCAGGTGCCTCGATCTGGTCACCCACCACGGCAAACACGGCCGTGATTGCTCTCTTTCGCAGGCCATCGAGCAACCGCTCGGTGTCCTTACCGTTCGGTCCGTCGTCAAAGGTGAGAGCACAGACCAGGCCGTCCCCTTGAGCTCGACGCTCCGGGACCGCGGTGGGCATGCTTAGCCCTCGACCCCAGCGCGGGCGAGGATGATCTCCCTTACTCGTCCAGCGTCGGCCTGGCCCTTGGTGGTCTTCATCACCGCACCCACGATGGCGCCTGCGGCCTGAACCTTGCCCTCACGGATCTTGTCGAGGACGTCGGGCTGGGCAGCGAGAGCCTCGTCCACAGCCGCCTCCAGTGCGGAGTCGTCCGAGACAACCTCGAGACCGCGGCTCTCCACGATGGCCGTGGGCGAACCTTCGCCGTCGAGAACACCGGCGAGCACTTGACGGGCAATCTTGTCGTTGATGCGTCCCGAGTCGATGAGGCCCTGAAGTTCGCTGATCGCCGCCGGAGTGACAGCCAAAGAAGCAAGGTCGACCTCGCGCTCATTGGCGATACGGGCGAGTTCACCCATCCACCATTTGCGAGCGGATTGGGGCGTCACGCCTGCCGCCACTGTGTCGGCAATGAGGCTCAGCGCATCGGCTGCGACAGCGTCGCGCATCTCGAGTTCGCTGAAACCCCACTCCTCACGGAGCCGTGAGCGCATCTTGGCGGGGTGCTCGGGGATGGTGCCCCTCAACTCCTCAACCCATTCCCGCGAGGGCTCGACGGGCAAGAGGTCCGGCTCGGGGAAGTAACGGTAGTCCTCCGCTTGCTCCTTGGACCGGCCAGGAGTGGTGGAGCCCGTGTCCTCATGCCAGTGGCGCGTCTCCTGAGTCACCGCTTCGCCAGCGTCGAGAAGCTCAGCCTGCCGCACCACCTCAAAGTGAATGGCACGCTCAATGGCGCGCAAGGAGTTGACGTTCTTAGTCTCCGAACGCTTACCGAAAGGCACCGCTGACTGGTCCTCACCGTCGGCGACCTTGGGACGAAGCGACAAGTTGACGTCAGCGCGCAGGCGCCCCTGTTCCATGCGGCCATCAGAGATGTCGAGTGCCCGCACAATGTCACGGATGGTGGCGACGTACGCCCGTGCCACCTCAGCCGTGCGGGCACCCATGCCCTCAATCGGCTTGGTGACAATCTCCACGAGCGGCACGCCGCCGCGGTTGTAGTCGACGAGCGAATAATCTGCGCCCTGGATGCCGCCGCTGCCGCCCACGTGGGTGTTCTTTCCGGCGTCCTCTTCCATGTGGGCGCGCTCGATGCCGATCGTCACCACCGTGCCGTCGTCAAGGACAACGTCAAGTTCGCCCTCGTAGCACGTTGGCTCGTCGTACTGAGAGATCTGGTAGTCCTTCGCCAGATCGGGGTAGAAGTAGTTCTTGCGGGCAAAGCGACTTGACTCGCGAATCGAGCAACCGAGGGCGAGGCCCAAGCGGATCGCGGATTCGACTGCCTTCTCGTTGGTCACCGGCATCGAGCCAGGCAGGCCCAAACACACGGGGCACACCTGCGTGTTCGGCTCGGCGCCGAACTCATTGGCACAGCCGCAGAACATCTTTGTCTTTGTGTTGAGTTCAACGTGGACCTCGATGCCAAACACGGGGTCGAAGCGCTCAACTGCGCTGTCGTACGTGAGCGTCACGAGGCCACCTCCAACTCGGGCGCGAGGCTCATCAGCGGGCCACCCCACTTCTGCGCAAGTGCATGCTCAAGGGCGCCACCCACCTTGTACAGCCGCGCGTCCTCGTGTGCCGGAGCAATGATCTGGAAGCCCACCGGCAAGCCGTCTTCGGCCGCAGTGCCTGAGGGCAGCGACAGCGCGGGAACGCCGGCGAGATTGACGGGAATGGTGGCGATGTCATTGAGGTACATCGCGAGCGGGTTGTCCACGCGCTCACCGAGTTTGAACGGTGTGGTGGGCGCGGTGGGGCTGACGAGCACATCGGCTTGGGCGAAGGCGGCCGCGAAATCTCGCTGCACAAGAGTGCGCACCTTCTGGGCGGAGCCGTAGTACGCGTCGTAATAACCAGCGGAGAGCGCGTAGGTGCCAAGGATGATGCGGCGCTTCACCTCATCGCCGAAGCCCTGCTGTCGGGTGGCCCCCATCGTCTTCTCGATCGTGTCCTTCTCGACGCGCAGGCCAAAGCGAACCGAGTCGAACTTGGCGAGGTTGCTCGAGGCTTCCGACGTGAGGATGAGGTAGTACGCGGCAAGTGCGTACTGAAAGGACGGGCAGCTCACTTCGACGACCTCGGCACCCGCGGCACGGAGATGGTCCACCGCCTCGTTGAACCTTTCGGTCACGCCGGCCTGGAAGCCTTCGCCCGTCAGCTCCTTGATGATGCCGACGCGCACGCCTGCAAGTCCGTTGTCTCGTCCGTCCCGCACGGCGTCGACGCACGCGGGGACGGGTTCGTTGAGGCTCGTCGCATCCATCGGGTCGTGTCCGCCGATTGCCTCGTGGAGGAGGGCTGCGTCTTCCATCGTCCTGGCGCACGGGCCGAGTTGGTCGAGGGACGACGCCAGGGCGATGGCGCCAAAGCGGCTCACTCCACCGTACGTCGGTTTGACGCCAATGGTGCCGGTGACGGCCGCAGGCTGACGGATCGAACCGCCCGTATCGGAACCGATCGCGAGGGGCGCCTCCCATGCGGCGACTGCCGCGGCGGAGCCACCGCCCGAGCCACCGGGGATGCGGTCAAGGTCCCACGGGTTTCGTGTGGGGCCGTAACCCGAGTACTCGGTAGATGAGCCCATCGCAAACTCATCCATGTTGGTCTTGCCGAGGATCGGCATGCGCGCTTCGCGAATCTTGCGAGTGAGCGTTGCGTCGTACGGCGGCACCCAGCCTTCGAGGATGCGCGAGCCGGCGGTGGTAGGCATGCCTTCTGTCACCACAAGGTCCTTGATGGCGATCGGCACACCGGCCAGCGGAGGCAAGTCCGCGCCTGCGGCGCGCGCGGCGTCGACTTCCCGAGCCGTCGCGAGCGCCCCTTCGGCATCAACGTGCAAGAAGGCGTGAACAGTACCGTCCACAGCAGCGATCTGGTCGAGGCAGGCTTGCGTCAATTCGACAGACGTCACCGTGCCAGCGCGCATGGCTTCTGCCATCTCAACGGCCGTTGCACGCGACCAATAGTTGATGCCCTTACCCTCGAGCGCGGCCGCCATGTGGGTGGTCTTTGGCGCCTCGGTCATGCTTCCTCCCCCAGAATCCGCGGCACACGGAAGCGACCATCCTCGGCCTCAGGTGCAGCCGCGAGCGCCTGCTCCTGCGATAGTGACGGACGGACCTCGTCGGCGCGATGCACATTGCTCATCGGAATGGGGTGCGAGGTGGCGGGGATATCGTCTGTCGCGACTTCAGCAACGGTGGCAACGGCATCGACAATCGCGGAGAGCTGTCCGGACAAGCGGTCCAGATCGTCCTCGGTCATGTCAATGCGGGCCAGCGCCGCCAGTCGCGCGACATCATTGCGGCTGAGGCTGGACATGCACCCGAGTCTAGTGGCGCGGCTCCCATGAATAGCCCAGCAGGCGGACGCCGTCAGCGTCGGATTCCGCGCCGGCTGACGAGTTGATGCGACGGACCGAACCGTCCTGACTGTCGACCACTGTCCAATCGAGTTCGTGCCTGCGCACAAAGCCCATGCGCTCATAGAGGCGGTGGGCCACATGCATCGATTCCATCGTGGACAACACGATGCGTCTGGCGCCTTGCTCGACGGCCATGTCGAGAGCGGCCTGGGTGAGCGACGCACCAATTCCGCGCCCCCGCTCGATGGGCGACACCGCCAGCATACGGAGCTCAAATTCGTCACCCTGAGCGAGCTCCGCAAAGGCGGAACCAGGCGGCACAAGCGTGATGGTGCCCACAATCTTGCCTTCGCCGTGCTCTCCGTCAATCATCGCGAGCAACTGCGCGTGCTGGGCGCGCTCACTCGCGTTGCGCAGCCTGGGCACGTACGGATGCGCGGCGTCAACGAGGCCATCTGCCAGGTATGCGAGGGCCGTGAGCTCGCCGATTTCCTGCAACCGTCCCGTCTCTTCGGGACTCACCACACGCACGGTCTGAGCCACTTCGATCACCTCCTTGGCATGCGCCGCTGGTCCGACGTCTTGATCAATCTAGTCATGCCGTGACGAAAATCGCCACTGCTTACAAGGCCGAGCGGCCACCGTTAAGCAAGCTCACGAACTCGGCTTCAGTGAGGGTGCGGATGCCGAGTTCCTCGGCCTTTGCCGCTTTAGAACCGGCGTTCTCGCCCACCACCACAAAGTCCGTGTTCTTTGACACGGAGGACGACGCTTTGCCTCCGCGAGAGATGATCGCGTCCTTCACGCCATCGCGGGTGAAGCCCTCGAGAGATCCTGTGGCAACGATGGTGAGTCCCTCAAGGGTCCGCTCCACCGACTCGTCCCGGTCGTCTTCCATGCGGACACCGGCCGCCGACCACCGCTCGACGATCTCGACATGCCAGTCCACGTCAAACCAGTCGCGTACCGATCGAGCAATGACACCACCGACGCCGTCAACTTCGGCGAGCTCGCTCTCACCCGCCGAGCGGATCGCGTCCATCGATCCAAAGGCGGTGGCCAGTGCTCGCGAGGCCGTGGGGCCCACGTGGCGAATGGAGAGCGATACCAACACGCGCCAGAGGGGCTGACTCTTGGCGCCCTCGAGGTTCTCCAGCAGTTTGATCCCATTGGTGGTGAGATCCCCCGCCTCACGCTTCACGCCATCCTTGGTGGACGCTTGCTCAAGCGTGAACAGTGGAACGTTGCGCAAGTCGGCTTCCGTCAGGTCAAAGAGCCCCGCCTCATTGGTCAGCACACCGGCCTCCACCAACGCTGCCGCTGCCTTCTCGCCCAGACCTTCAACGTCAAGGGCACCGCGAGAACCGATGAAGGCGATGCGGTCCATGATCTGGGCTGGGCACTCCTTGGAGTTGGGGCAACGGAGGTCTTTATCGCCTTCCTTTTGCTGAGCCAAGCGCGTGCCGCATGAGGGGCAGTTCTGCGGCATCGTCCACTCAGCCTCGTCTCCGGTGCGCGCAGCCACCACGGGTCCCACAATCTCGGGGATTACGTCGCCCGCCTTGCGCAGCACCACGGTGTCGCCCACCAGCACGCCCTTGCGCTTCACCTCATGTGCGTTGTGCAAAGTGGCAAAGGTGACGGTGGAGCCCGCGACGGTGGTCGGTTCAACCACGGCGTATGGAGTGACACGACCCGTGCGGCCCACGCTCACCTCGATCGCCTTGAGGCGCGTGTGAACCTCCTCAGGAGGGAACTTGTAGGCGATCGCCCACCGGGGCGCGCGGCTCGTGGAGCCGAGTTGGCGTTGCACCCCACGGTCATTGACCTTGAGCACTGCGCCGTCGATCTCGTGGACCAACGAGTGGCGCTTGCCTTCGAGTTCTTTCAGGTACCCGTCGATGGCCTTGGCGCCGCGCAGCACCTTGACGTGTTTGCTCACGGGAAGTCCCCAGTCCGCGAGCACGTCGTAAATACCTGCTTGCAGTTCAAGGCGCTTGTCCGCCTTCGCGTCACCCCATTCGATGGCGCCCAATGCGTACGTGGTGAGCGAAAGAGGCCGCGAAGCGGTCACCGCAGGGTCCTTTTGGCGCAAAGAGCCCGCCGCCGTATTACGCGGATTCGCGTACGGCGCCTTGCCGTCGGCAAGCAGCGCCTCGTTGAGCTTCTCGAACTCCTTGATAGGCAAGTACACCTCGCCGCGAATCTCGACCAGCGCGGGCACGACCGTGCCTTTGAGTTTGGCGGGGATCCCCTTGATGGTGCGCACGTTCGCGGTGACGTCCTCACCGGCAGTGCCGTCGCCGCGCGTGAGGCCTTGCGTGAGTTCCCCATCGACGTAGGTGAGCGAGATCGACAGGCCATCGATCTTGGGTTCGCACACCACCTCGTGGTCCCCCGCTTCTCGCCCAACGCGCGCGAGCCATGCCTCGACGTCCTCAAGTGAGAAGGCATTGTCGAGGCTCATCATCCGCTCGCGGTGCTTGACCGACGCGAAGCCTGTCGGCGCGCCCGCGCTGCCCACCGTTTGCGTGGGCGAATCCGGCTCGGCGAGCTCGGGATGTTCCGCTTCGAGAGCGCGCAGTTCCTTCTCGAGCGCGTCGTATTCGGCGTCCGAGATAGTGGGGGCATCCTCGCCGTAATAGCGGGCGCGGTGTTCCTCGATCTGCTGGACAAGGTCGGCGTGGCGGGCGCGGGGATCACTCACCCCCCTATCTCACCACGCCGGACCGACACCGGTCAGATAAGCGCTCAGCACATCTCTTCGATGCCGTCGACGAGCGCAAGCGCGTCGGCCTGAACGCTCGCCGGGAAGTTGTCCCAGTTCTGCGAATCGGGGTCTTCAGGCGACACGGATGTGCGATAGAACTCGCCCATCCTGTCGATCACTCCGCGCAAATCCTCCGGCGCCACCTCACTGAGGGTGACGAACTGCTCGACATGAGCGTCGGACCCGATGAATTCCCGCGCCACCGGCGTCATGAGCGGCGCCGCCTTCTCGCAGAACACGTCACGGTCAAAGGCCGCGGCGACGTTTGGCGTCGGCGACGCCGCGGCCGACGCTGGGGCGGACGCGGACGCTGGAGCACCGGCCGACGCTGGCTCACCACGGTCACTGCCGTCATCGCTTCCCGCACAGGCGCTGAGCGTCAACGCACCGAAAGCGACCGAGACGAGAACAACGTGGCGAAGGCGGAGGGGCATCGGTTTCATGGTGATCGAACCTAGCAAGGTCCTCTTTGTCTCCCAAGGCTCATAGGCTCGACGGGTGGACATTGGCATTCTCGGTGCGGGCCGCGTGGGCCTGGTGCTCGCGCGCCTTGCCCGGGAAGCGGGGCACGACGTTCGCGTGGCCGCGTCGGGCGATCCCGCGCTGATCACTGCTCAGGTCCAGGCCACAGCCCCCGGCGCACGCGCGGTGTGGGCACACGTGGCCGCGAGCGCGAGCGTCGTCCTCCTCGCGGTCCCCATCACAAAGGCCCGGGAACTCCCTGTCGAGGCCCTTGCCGGACGCGTTGTTGTCGACACGATGAATTACTGGTGGGAGACGGACGGCCACCGCCCTGACCTCGCGGATCCCACCACGTCCACGTCCCAAACCGTCGCTTCGTGGCTGCCCCGCGCAAGGGTCGTTAAGGCGCTCAATCACGCGAGCGTGTGGGAGCTCGAGAATCTGGGCCGCCCGGCGGGACATCCGGAAAGGCGCGGCATCGCAGTCGCGGGCGATGACCCGCATGCGGTTGAGACGGTGTGCGAACTTGTCGACTCACTGGGCTTTGAGCCGGTGCGGGCCGGTGCGCTTGCGGAGGGCGTGCGCTTTGAGCCCCATACGGAGGCCTTCGGCGCCGACGCCCTCCCATCGGACCTGCGCGCCATGCTCGATCGCTTCTGGGACTCGCAAAGGGGACGCGTTGTCGCCCGGGCGCGGAAAGCGTCGGCGGGCTAGAGCGCACGCCAAATCCAGCGCCGTACCAGCGGGAACAAACCCCCGCCTCGGCACGTTCTCTAGGTGCAGTACCTACGAGCCTCGCTCATGGCAACGTCGCTGACGTCTCCATGACGAGGCTCTTTCAGTTCCCAGCGTGGGGCGCCGTGAGGCACGTCCCAGGGCGAAGAACACGGCTCCCGCACAAACAAAGGAGAGCCACATGTTGGACAGATTGAAGTCCATCTTTGTCGCCGAGTCCCCGATGGCGATGTACGCGCATTTGCCTGAGGAGATTCAGAGCGAAATTCGCGATGCAATGGACGCGACCACCCCTTACGACATCCCGTAAACAGAATCTGCGGCGAGGGTCCTGCGCATTGACCCTCGCCGGGGGCTTAGGTTGGTATCCGTGAACGCACCAATCGACCCCACCACCACCTCCGCTTGGGCCGAACTCACCGCGCACGCAAGCGGCTTCACCCCTGATCTTCGCGGCTGGTTCGCTGCTGACGCCGATCGCGTCGCACGCCTGTCGCACACCGCAGGCGACCTTCACGTCGACCTGTCGAAGAACCTCGTCACGGACGAGATCCTCGCGTCGCTTGTCTCGCTTGCACGCGAGACCGACGTGGCTGGGCGGTACGCCGCGATGCTCGCCGGTGAGCACATCAACACCACCGAGGACCGCGCCGTGCTGCACACGGCGTTGCGCCGCCCGGCGGGGTCTTCCCCGGCTTTGGTGGTCGACGGCCAGAACGTGGACGCCGACGTTCAGGAGGTGCTGGGCAAGATGTCCGCCTTCGCCGAGCGAGTGCGTTCCGGCGAGTGGACAGGCGTCACCGGCAAGCCCGTCAAGACGGTGGTGAACATCGGCATCGGCGGCTCGGACCTGGGCCCGGTGATGGTCTACGAGGCCCTGGAGCCCTACGCCGACGCTGGCATCACTGCGCGCTTTGTCTCCAACATCGACCCCACCGACATGGGCCAGAAGGTCAAGGGCCTGGACCCTGAGACCACGCTGTTCATCGTCGCGTCCAAGACCTTCACCACGCTCGAGACGCTCACCAACGCGCGCCTCGCTCGCGAGTGGCTGTGGACCGCTCTCGCCGAGGCTGGCGTGGCCGTGGGCACCGACGCCGAAAAGGCCGACGCTGTGGCGCACCACTTTGTCGCCGTCTCCACCGCGCTGGACAAGGTCGCGGACTTTGGCATCGACACGGCGAATGCGTTTGGCTTCTGGGACTGGGTGGGCGGCCGCTACTCGGTGGACTCCGCGATTGGCCTGTCGCTGTGCATCGCGCTGGGGCCGGACGTGTTCCGCGAGTTGCTGGCCGGGTTCCACACGATTGACCGTCACGTTGCTGAGACCCCGCTCGAGCAGAACGTGCCCGTCCTCATGGGGCTGCTCAACGTCTGGTACGTGAACTTCTTGGGCGCGCAGTCGCACGCCGTGCTGCCGTATGCGCAGCAGCTGCACCGCTTCCCTGCCTATTTGCAGCAGCTCACGATGGAGTCCAACGGAAAGTCGGTGCGCTGGGACGGCACTCCCGTGGATTACGAGACGGGCGAGATCTTCTGGGGCGAGCCCGGCACCAACGGCCAACACGCCGTCTACCAGCTCATTCACCAGGGCACCAAACTGATCCCGGCCGACTTCATCTCGGTGGTCAACCCCGCGTATCCCCTGACTGATGGCGGCCAGGATGTGCACGCGCTGTTCCTGGCGAACTTCCTGGCGCAGACCAAGGCGCTGGCCTTTGGCAAGACCGCTGCCGAGGTGGAGGCCGAGGGAACCACGGGCGCGCTGGTGGCCGCGCGGACCTTCGCGGGCAACAAGCCCACCACCTCGATCTTCGCGCCGGCGCTGACTCCTGCTGTGCTGGGTCAGTTGATTGCGCTGTACGAGCACATCACCTTCACGCAGGGCGTGATCTGGGGCATCAACTCGTTCGACCAGTGGGGCGTGGAGCTGGGCAAGAAGCTCGCCCTGGAGATCGCTCCGGCCATCAAAGGGGACGACGCCGCCCTTGGTGCGCAGGACGCGTCGACTCAGGCGTTGATCGCTTATTACCGGGCTAACCGGAAGTGACTTCCCGGCCGACGCTCGGGCGTGTTTCGCTCGGGCGTCGGCTTAGGCGTGCGCGGAGAAATCGCTTACTCACAGCGGTCAGGCTTGATCCCTTCGGGAGCGACTTCTTGGCGCACCTTTTGTTTGGTGGGGACACTAAGTTCGGGTTGCCGAGGTGGTTCGACCCACGAACTCCACCCGATGCTGACGCTAACTCATCCAGGAAATCAGATCCGGTCGGGTGCTGCCGCGACCGTCAGAAGTGCGTCGCACCGAAGCAAGGTCGCTCTACACCCGCTCCACCGGCAGCCACAACTCCGTCGTCGCGGTCGAGAAGTCGTGGGCACGTTCCAGCACCGCGACCATCGACGGTCCGGGGCGCAGGCGCCACGGGTTGGACGGGAACCACTCCGTCGCGGTCGCAGCCCACGTCTCCTGCAGTGCCGCCGGATACGCACCCGACGCACGGAACACCGCCCACGTCCCCCCCGGCACCGCGACCGAGTACAGGTCCTCGGGCACCTCGGCCCCAGCGTCGGCTGCTATGCCGTGCAGATACG
This sequence comes from Actinomycetes bacterium, assembly GCA_023411615.1. Lineage (GTDB taxonomy): Bacteria > Actinomycetota > Actinomycetes > Actinomycetales > Demequinaceae > Demequina. The sequence goes on along the minus strand of JAEYOR010000037.1, from coordinate 8,372 downwards.
TGAGCGACGTGCCCTCGGCGTAGTCCGGGTCCACGTCAATGCTCACCTGCAGCAGGCCAGCGGGCTCGGCGCTGCTGAGCGCCTTGAGTCGCGCGTGCTCCTCCGCTGGCAGGCCGGCAATGAACTCCTGGATGTGCGGATTCACGCCGCTGTGGACCAGCAGCGCGGTGGTGGCGTGGCCCACGAGCGTGAACGCCGGCAGGGTGACGATTCGGGTCTTCATGGTGGTGTTCCCTTGAACGGTGAGGCGAAACCTCAGCATCGGCTGTGAGATGAGCGGACCACCCTCCCTGCGAACCTGGTCAAGGCTCGCGCCGTGCACGCCACAAAACGCCCTGGCAAATGCCTCGGTCGATCCGTAGCCAAAGCGCACCGCGATGGCGAGCAGGGACTGCTCCCCCGCCGCAACGTCGGCCGCGGCCACCGTCATGCGACGGCGACGGATGTACTCCGAGAGCGGCATCCCTGAGAGCGACGAGAACATGCGACGCACGTGATACTCCGTGGAGCCCACCTCGCAGGCAAAGCCGGGCACGTCGATGTCGCCATCGAGCCTCGCCTCGATCGCGTCAACCAGGCGGTTGAGAATGGCAATCATGGTCCTCCCATCGGGATCCACTGTGCCGACGCCGGGGCAGCCGTCACCCGACTATCGTGGCCCGATTTCGTAGGCGTGTTCTGCGCGGCCGTGATGCCGCCTAGCGGGTGGGCGGCGGGCGGTCCCTGGGAATGGCGTCCGAATCCAAGCGGTTTGAGTCAGCACAGGCCACCGTTCACCGCCGAACGCCAAGGAGAACCATGGACACCGCGCTTGCCAAGCTCCGCCCCTTCAACCTCGCTGCGGGGCTCCTGCACTTGGCGTCGTTCGCGGCAATTCTCATTCTCGCGAACAATGCCTCGCTGCCGGTGCGCGCCACCTACCTCAACGGCCCGCCGGGATCCGACAAGTTCGGAGAGCCCACCACCTTGTTCGCAATCAACATCGGCCATGCGGTGGCGGGCTTCCTCCTCATCTCCGCGTTCTTCCACTTCCTCATCATTACGCCCACCATGTTTGGTCGTTACACGGGTGGCCTGCGCGAGAATCGCAACACGTTCCGGTGGGTCGAGTACTCGATGTCGTCCTCGATCATGATCGTGCTGATCCTGCAGCTCAATGGCATCGCCGATTACGCCGCACTCATCGGCCTGTTCTTTGTCAACGCTGCGATGATCCTGTTCGGCTGGCTCCAAGAACGCTACGCAACCCCCGGCAACGGCGACATGCTGCCGTTCATCTTCGGTTCGATTGTGGGTAGCGTCCCGTGGATTGTCATCACGATCCACCTCATTGGCCCTGGTAACGACAGTGACGTGACGGTGCCCGGCTTTGTGTGGGGGATCATCGTGTCGCTCTTTGTGTTCTTCAACTGCTTCGCCGTGGTGCAGTGGTTGCAGTACCGCGCCAAGGGCAAGTGGTCCAACTACCTGCGCGGCGAGCGCGCGTACATTGTGCTCAGCCTCGTTGCGAAGACCGCTCTCGCGTGGCAGGTGTACTCAGGCGCACTCGCGTCGTCATAAGCGCCTACTCGGATGGCACCCACTCGTCCCCAGGCGCCACGTACGCGTCGTACCGCGCGCCCTCGTCCCGCGTCGGCCGCTCGTAACCTTCGGGCGCGAACTCCATGATGAGCGTGGTGAGCATCTCGACACCCTCGCCACCCCGTTCACGCAAGCGCCGGATGCACTCCTCGGGCGGAGCGTCAACAAAATGCAACTCCGTGCGAGCGCCCGACGCTGTGGCGAACTCCCGCAGACGGTCGCGTTCGTCCCGCGTCCAGGAGCCAAACTCCGCGACAACGGACGTGCCCTCAGCAAGCAGCGGTGCGATGCGCGCCTCCACCTCGGGCTGCATCGCAAAGCGGGCATCGTAATCGACGATGCTGACGCCGCGTTCACGCATCGCAGTGTCCATGTCGACATGCACAGCACCCGTCGCGTCGATGATGGCCGTGGCACGGAAGGACTTCCCTGCGCCCGGAAGTCCTGTGAGGACATACAGCGTCGGCATGGTGCGAGTCTAGGCGCGCAAATTACGGGAACTCGGTTCGATCTGCGTCGATGTCCATCGTGCCGCCCTCGGCACATGCGCCGGAGATGTAATCCGAGCGCTGGTTTGGGTAGTAGAGCTCGTAGTACTGCGCCTGCAGCTTGCGTGCCTGCGTGGGCGACGCCCCCAACTCTTCCGCCACCAGGTGGTTCAGCTGCACGGCCGTGCACTCCGCCTCGGCCTCGCTGCGAAGCCCGTTGATGTGCATGGCCTCGTGCGCGACGATGTGGACCGCCAGAATCTCCGATCGAGACGGATTCGCCTGACCGCCGTGCGCGTATGACCAGAGATCGTGGCACACGTTGCGGCGCAAATGCGCAGTGTTTGAGCCGTCGTAGTAGACGTAACCCTGGTACTGACTGATGTTGAACAGCTCCTCGGTGAAGCGCGAACAGTCCGCGTGAGCGCCATCCACGTTGGTCACCGCACCCAGCGCGTCGGTGGCGAGGTCCTGGCGCATGTGGTGGCCCACCTCAAAGGCGCCAGCGATGATTGCGACACCCGTCAGCACGGCGGGCCAGATGAAGCGCGAAGACCCAGCGCCGGCAATCGTTCGCCGCGAGACGGAGCGGTACCACGCCCTGATCGCAAGCAGCACGAGAACAGCGGTGACTACGGTGAGCACCCCAACGTCCACGGGCCCACGGTAGCGTCAGGTGAGCCCCCGCGAAAGCGTGCGGCCAGCGCCGACGCTAGATGCCGGCGGCCTCGGAGGACTGCCGGAGGGCTTCTTCAAAGACCTCCATGGACTGCGCGCCAGACACAGCAAAGCGGCGGTCGAACACGAAGAACGGCACACCAGTCGCACCGAGAGCCTTCGCCTCGTCAATGTCGGCCTGCACATCAGCGTCGTACGCACCGGAGGTGAGCACCGCGCGCGCCTCATCAGCATCGAGACCTACCTCAACAGCCAGCGCAACCAACGTGTCGATATCGTCAACGAGCGCACCCTCGGTGAACTGAGCCCGCAAGAGCCGGTCCTTCAATTGCACCCCACGTCCGTGTTCATGAGCGAAGTGCAAAAGTCGGTGGGCATCACGAGTGTTCGCCTGCATGTAGAGGTCAAAGCGGTACTCGAGACCTTCCGCAGCGCCAAGGTCGATGAGGCGCTGGTTCATTTGCTCAATCTGAGCGCCAGAAGCTCCGAACTTCTTTGCCATGAGCTCCGCGTGAGGCATGTGCTCACCGTGCGGGATGCTGGGATCCAGCTGGAAACTGCGGTAACGCACGTCAACATCAAGGCCCGACGCTTCAATTGCCTTCTCAAGCCGACGCTTGCCGAGGTAGCACCACGGGCAGGCAACATCGGACCACACCTCGACGGAAACCACACCGACCTCCACACATAGTTATGGAGGCTCACCAGGGACAGTGCGAGCCTCCGCATCCCCCAACCGACACTGCCGCCACCTTATTCCCCTGCTACACGGTCAGGACGCGGGAGGTGTCAGCGGCGTGGCACGTACTTCTCGAACACCACTCCGGACTTGAAGCGCTGGGCGTCGACGAGCGCAAGTTCGAGGCGTTGGCCCAGGGGCAGGAACGGCAGCCCGCCTCCGAGCGATACCGGGTGGCGATAGATGTGAAACTCATCGACGAGTCCCGCGGCAATCGCTTGGCCAGCCAGCGTGGGCCCATGGATCGACACCTGGAGGGGCGTTGACGCCTTGAGTGCAGCGATCTCGGCAACATCAAAAGAGCGGGCGAGCCTTGTCCGCGCCGTCGCGACATCGGCGAGAGTTGTCGAGAACACCACCTTGTCCTTGGATCGCCAAATCGACCCGAATTCGTAGGCCACGAGAGACAGGCCGGGCACATCATTGGCTGACTCCCAGAACGACATGAGTTCATACATGCGCCGGCCCAACAGACTGATGCCGACTTCGCGTTCCCGCTCATTGAGAAAGGCGTGAACCTCGTCGTCCGGTTCTCCCCAGTCGAATCCCCCGGCCGGGTCGGCGACAAAACCATCGACCGACGTGATCATTCCGTACACGAGCGCACCCATCGCTCTCCCCTTCCTCGGATCGCCTTTGATCGCGGGAGTCACTATGCCGCCACTGTAGCGACCCATACCCCATTTGGCCGGAGAAGCATCTACCAGGGGTGTCATCTTTGCGTGAACAGACTTGAGTTTGAGAGGCTCAAGTTCTAACATGAGTCACATGGACTCAACCTTTGTGCCGGTCGCCTATCGCCGGCGTACCGGACACACCGCCACTACGTCACCGAGGAGGTTCATCATGAGGCGAGACATTGTTCGTACAACTTTGCCAACGGCGGGCCCATGGAACGACGACTTCCAGCGCATCGTTCGCTCATTCTTGGGCGATGCGGAAGCCACGCTGGACGGCACGTTCAGTCCCGCGCTCGACGTTGAAGAGCACGACGAGGGCTTCACTTTGCACGTGGAGTTGCCCGGCGTTGCCGCCGACAACGTTGACGTGTCGATCGAGGAGAACGTGCTCACCGTTTCCGGTAAGCGCGACTTCTACGCGGATAAGTCAACGGACACCTTCCGTCGCGTCGAACGCCGATTCGGAACCTTCCACCGGGCAGTGCGCTTGCCCGACCGGGTGGACCCCGAAGGCATCACCGCATCGTTCAAGGACGGTTTGCTCACCATCTCGGTCCCCAAGGCCGAGTCCGCAAAGCCGCGTCGCATCCAGGTATCGAGCGACTAACCAACGCTTTCACTCAGCAAGGGCCGGGCCTGTGCCCGGTCCTTGCTGCGCGTGGCCCGGGCCGACGCTACAGCGCCTGGTGCACAACGGCACCAGCAACGACAGTTGCCGCCACAGGCATGGCACGGAGCGCGTTCGCGTCAAGTGAGCGTGGATCCGCATCGACCACAACGAGGTCAGCAAGATTTCCTTCCGCCACCCTCGCCGTCGCCCATGAGGCTTGCAGTGCCTGCTCGAGGCTCAACGCGTTATGCGCTTCCCAAGCCGGGGCCTCACCGCGCGTACGGAACACTGCAGCGGAAATGCTGCGCCACGGATCAAGCGGCGCGACCGGCGCGTCGGATCCCATGAATAAGCGCACACGCGCCCGTGCGAGGGCACCGTACGCGAAGGCGCGGTCAGTGCGCCCGGCCCACATGGCGTCGGCCACTTCCCGATCATCCAGCACATGCTCAGGATGAATTCCCGCCCCAATGCCTAGCCGCACGAACCTCTCGATGTCAGCTTCACGCACCAATTGCGCATGCTCGATGGTGCCGCGGGCGCCGGTCGCTTCAAAGGCATCAAGCGCCTCCGATACCGCGCGATCGCCAATCGCATGTAGCGCGACGTCAAAGCCCAGGCGCCGCGCGTCCGCCACAAGTCGCACGAGGTCACCCCGCGCATGGGCAGCGTGGCCAAAATCCTCGCTGTGGGGATACGGGTCAAAGCACCACGCGGTTCGGGTATTGAGGGCGCCATCGGCAAAGAGCTTGAGCGGGCCGACGCTGACAAGGCCGCACGTGCCGTGCAGTCGCTTTCCGGTGCGCTCGCCCCGAGCAACCGTCGCGTCAAGATGCTGCGGGTACACCCCCGCGCGCACGCGCAGTCCCCGCACCCCGCGCTCAACGCGACTCAGCCACACGGCGGGATTGTCCGCCATCTCAAGGTCCATGATGCCTGTGACGCCCCGAGCATTCGCCGCCGCAACCGCTTGGTCCACACCCCGCTCAACTGCCTCAGGAGACTCCGCGGCCCACTCGCCCACAGCGATCTCGACGCGAAAGGCCGCATCTTCACGCAAGAGGCCTGCGGCGACGCCCAATCGCTGCGCCGCGGCCGAGTTGACCCACACAGAGTGGAGATCGTGCGAGATGAGGATGACGGCTCGGTGCGGCACGCCTGCCGCGGCGGCTGCATTGTCAAGGACAGCTGCGGTTGGCACATCCGGCCACAACGCGTCCTGGAATCCCCTGCCCACAAGCGGCGCGCTCGTCGCGGCGGCGTCGAAGGCCTCTCGCATGAGGGCGTCCCGGACGATCGCGCCGGCGTGGACGGCCGATTCGGCACCTGAGACATCAAGGCGGCTTCGGTGCTGTGCCCATAAGGAAAAGTGGACGTGGTGATCGACAAGGCCCGGCATGAGCCATCGCCCGTCGAGATCGAGGCGATCGATCGCGGCGAACCGCTCGTCCCCCGCTGCGACGATCGCGGCAACCCGACCATCTTCGATGACAACGTCACACACGGGCGGGTCGGCGAGTTCCGGCGTCCACAAGCGTGCTCGTGTCAACACGAGTGGAGTTGTCATGGCCGCCAGCCTAGATCCGCACGCGGATCGGCCCCACGCATCAACTGAGTCAGGCCTCGAGGAGTTCAGCGGGAGCTTGTGAGGCACGCGCTGTGCGCCGTGCCTCTTGCTTCGCGTATATCCACCGCGCAATGTGGAAGCACACAATCGCGTACGTCGCCCCGCCAACTGCATCGAGCACATAGTGGTTGGCCGTCCCGACGACGACAAAGGTCATCGTGCACGGATACAGCACGGCGGCAAAGCGCCACGGTGAACGCAGCACCGTGATGAGAGCAATCGCTACCCACACCGACCAGCCCACGTGCAGGCTTGGCATAGCGGCATAGAGATTCGCAAGGCCCGTGACGCTCTCTTGCCCGGCAAAAAGCACCGGATGCGCGGCCATCGTGTCAACCGCGCCATCGAGCGCGAAGCGCGGCGGCGCCAACGGATACAGCCAGTACGTGGCAAGCCCAGCAAGCCATAGGAATGCGAGTGAGGTGCGAAGTTGCCCGTACTGCGGGCGTTTGCGCACAAACAGCCAAATGAGCACGCCAAACGTCACCACCATATGGGCGACTTGGTAGAAATAGCTCGCCGCGTCCGCAAGCCACAGATTGCGCAGGAACAGGCGATTCAGCGACAGCTCGATGTCAATGCCAAGGCCTCGCTGCACGCTCTCAATGAAGTCTGCGTTGGAGAACGCGAGTGCCACTCGATCTGGGGCTGCCGAGCGTGTCCAGGAGTAGAGCATGTACATGCTGACGACGAGCACAGCCTCTTGCATCCACGCGCGGTTGGTGCGCCACGCACGCACTGCGAACGGGGTGCGAAGCTCAGCGGGAGCGTCACTCGATGCACCGGTCGCAACCGTGTCAGTAGTGGCACCCGCAGGCTGAGGCGTGTGTTGACTGTCGTGTTTCATTTCCCCAACCGTAATGAGGCTCGCGCGCTAGGCGTCACGCCGACGAACGAACGATGAGCTCGGTGGGAAGGATCGTCATCCGCGGATGATCCTCCTCACCTCGCAATACACCCAAGAGGATATCGACCATTGCAGCGCCCATCGCCTCGGAGGGCTGGCGCACCGTGGTGAGAGGCACGGGCGAGGAGGTGGCCGCCTCGGAATCGTCGTAACCGACAACGGCAACATCATCCGGCACGTTGACACCGGCGGAGCGAAGCACGGTCATCGCGCCAGCAGCCATGAGGTCCGACGCGATGAAGACTCCATCGATCGCCTTGTCCTTGGCAAGCAGAGCGCGCATCGCCTCGGAGCCGCCTCGCATCGTGAAGTCGCCTTCGACGATGGGGCCCGGCTCGAGTCCAGCCTCCTCGAGAGCCGAGGTGAAGCCGCGAACACGGTCAATACCTGCGGGCATGGTTGACGGGCCCGCGATATGGGCGATACGCCGCCTGCCAATCGACACAAGGTGATTCGCAGCAAGGCGAGCCCCTGCCACGTTGTCGACATCCACCACGTAGCCGCCTGTGATGTGATCGGCTGGACGTCCGCCGAACACCACCGGAATGGCATCTGTCAGCGCATCGAGGAAGCGGTCGGACGTGTGGTGCGAGACGACGAAGGCGCCATCGACGTTGCCACCCTGCAGATACCGCAAGGTCTTCCCGTCACGGCCTTCGCTTGCCACCATGAGGTTGAGCACGTAGTCCGAATCCTGCAGCCGATCATTGATCCCGACAACGATCGAGGCGAAGTACAGGTCGCCAAAGAAGTGCGTCATGTCCTCCGGCACCACAAGGGCGATCGCGTGCGCTTGCTTGCTGGCGAGCGAACGTGCCGCTCGATTGGGGACATAGCCGAGCTCAGAAATTGCGGCGCGAACCGCTTGGGCGATCTCGGGAGAGACTTTTGGGGAGCCGTTGACAACGCGCGACACCGTGGCGCGCGACACGCCAGCGAGAGCACCCACCATTTCCAAGGTGGGAGCCGACGCATGTCGGTTGGGTCGCATGGCGACTGCTCCTCAAAGAACGGGCTTGGCGCGGGGGGGGGCCCGCCCCCCGGGGAAACGCCGACCCCCCG
>JAEYOR010000031.1 GCA_023411615.1 Actinomycetes bacterium | reverse complement strand
CCGTCGGCACACCTGCAGTCATTGACACCATCGGTGAGGAAAGGAAGGCGATCGCGATGGCAAGTCTCGGAATCGACGGCCTCGCATCCGGCCTCAACACCACCGACATCATCAATTCGTTGATGCGCTTGGAAGCAGCGCCACAAACGCTCCTCAAGTCAAAGCAGTCAAACCTTCAGAGCGTTGTCTCCGCCCTTCAGGGCGTCAATGTCCGCATCCAGTCAGTGCAATCCGCCGCCGCCAAGGCCGCCGATCCCGCCAACTGGAACGCATTCGTCACCACCTCGTCGTCAAAGAGCGTTGCCGCGACGGCGTCTTCCACCGCCCAGGCGGGATCCCTCAGCTTTACGGTGGATGCCATCGCGACGCGTCAGGTGTCGCTGAGTGAGCCCGTCACCGACGGTGCACAGCTCGCCGCTGACAACCCGCCCACCCTCACCCTCAAGAAGGCGGACGGCACCTTTGTGTCAGTCACCGCCGCGTCAAACTCGCTCTCCGACATCGCGAGTGCAATCAACTCGTCGGACATGGGCGTCAAGGCTGCCACCGTCCGGGTGTCAGGTGGCGAAACTCCCACATATCGGTTGCAGTTCACGGCCGACGCGACCGGCGCCGACGGCGCCTTTGAGTTGTACGTGGGCGATGAGGCGGCCGTAGTCGCGCAGACGGCGGCCCGTCTTGACGGCAATCTTGCGAAGGAAGCCCAGGACGCGAGCATTACGTTGTGGAAGGACACGCCTTACGAACAGTCGGTGACGCAGTCCTCCAACACCTTTGATGGCATCATGGCGGGCGTATCGATCACCGTCGCGGACAACACCGAGGTGGGCGAGAACGTCACCATCAACGTCGCCACCGATTCAAACAAGGTGAAGTCTCTCGCTTCGAATCTTGTCAACGCGCTCTCAGTCGTCATCAGCGAGATCGGTTCGCGCACGGCGACGACGAGCAAGACTGAAGCCGATGGCCGCGTGGTTGTCACCGGTGGATTGTTGTCCGGCGACAGTTCCGTGCGCTCGGCTCTCGATCAACTCACTCAGGCAGCGATCTACCCGGTCAACGGGCTTTCTCCGTCGACGGTGGGCATCAACATCGACCGCTCAGGAACCATCACCTTCGATGAGGAGGCGTTCGCCGCCGCGTTTGCCGACAAGCCTGCTGACGCGGCTGCTTTTGTGCAGCAAATCGCGGAGCGCCTTGAAGGCGTTGCCAAGGCTATCTCGGACCCGTATGAGGGTTCACTGACGAGCAAGATCAAGGCAAACGAATCACTTGTCACGGACTATGGCCGGCAAATCGACAACTGGGACACGCGTCTCGAATCGCGCCGCGCCACCTTGCAGGCGACATATTCGGCCCTTGAGGTGACGCTGTCCAACCTCCAATCGCAGTCCTCATGGCTGGCAGGGCAGATCGCGTCGCTGCCGAGCATGAACTCGGGCCGGGCCTAGAAAGGCGGATGACATGAACTACGGAAACCTTCGGGAGCGCTACGTTCAGGACTCCGTCTCGACCGCCTCTCCCGCGACCCTGCTCATCATGTTGTACGACCGCCTCGTCTTGGATCTGCTCCGCGCCGAGGCCGCGCTGAACGACGGCAACAAGCAGCAAGCGAATGAGCAGCTCATCCATGCGCAGGACGTCGTATCGGAACTTGCCAGCACTCTCGACGTGGACGCCTGGGAAGGCGCCAAGCAATTGATGAGTGTGTACACCTTCTTGCTCACCACTCTTGTCGAGGCGAACCTCGAAGGCGACGTGAGCAAGGTGATCGCCTGCCGCGAACTCGTGGAGCCGCTCCAGGACGCGTGGCAGCAGGCTGCGCGCACTGTTGCCAAGGCCGAGCCCGAGCGCTCGTTCGGAGAACTGGGCGTCGCATGACGAGCGAGGTCGCGACGGACGAATGGGCCGACGCGTGGGCTGAGGCGCTTGGGGCGCTTGAGATGGACGTCGCCGAGGCTGAGACGATGCTGGCCGTTGACCACATCTTTGAGGCGACGTCTCGAGATCCCTGGACGCCGCCCACCAATCTGGGTCCGTTGCCCGCGCACTTGGCCGAACGAGCCCGTACGTTGCTCGGCCGTCAGCTCGATGTGTCGCGCCAATTGGCCGCCGCCGCACGCAACTCCCGCCGGCACGACCGCGCGATGTCGCACATGCGCGACAACCCCCCGGCACCGCCGGTGTACATCGATACGCCCGCATAGCGTCGGCACCAATACGAACGGTGAACGGGACCGCGTGACATACATCACGCGAAAGGACCTTCACACCCCCTCTTCATGACCGATGGGGACTCTGAGCACGGATTGCTCTTTGTTTTGGCCACGGATCGGCCCCGACGTCATCACGAAGGGCGGTGCGATCCGTGTTCGGTTCCATCAGCTTCGACGCCATGTCCAGCGCATTGGACGCGTTGTCCCTGCGGCAGCGCGTCATCGCGGACAACGTGGCCAACGTGCAGACTCCGGGCTATCAGGCGAGGCGCGTGCTCTTCGAGGATGCGCTCGCGTCCGCCGTCTCATCAGGCAATGGCCGTGTGGGCGCCGAGATCGCCGAGTCACGAGAGCCCGGCCGCGAGGACGGCAACAACGTCAACCTCGACACCGAAGTGGTGTCGAACATCGACACCAACCTTCGCTACCAGCTCGCCACTCGCGCCATGGACGGCAAGTTCTCCATGCTGCGCGCGGCAATGAGGACCTCGTAATGGGCACCTTCGCTGCGATCGGCATTGCCGGCTCTGGTCTCGACGTCTACCGCCGGTGGCTCGACGCCGTCTCCGACAATCTCGCCAACATCAACACGGTGCGTCCCACCGACGAGGCGGCCTTCCAGGCGCGCTACATCGTTGCCGAGTCGATTGACAACGAAGGCGGCGACACCGGCGGAGTTCACGCGACTGGTGTCGCCCTCGGTTCCGCCGAGGGTCGCATGGTGTACGAGCCGGGCCACCCGCTCGCGGATGACAACGGTTACGTGCGTTACCCCGACATCGACATGTCGAGCCAAATGGTGCAACTGATTCAGGCCCAGCGGGGGTACCAAGCCAATGCCGCGGTCATCGACCGAGCCAAAGACATGTACACCACCGCGCTGACCATTGGGAGGAACTGATGTCCATCCCGCCGATCTCAGGTATCGCTCCGTCACTGCCGCCTTCGGTGATGCAAGGCACCCAAGCAGCGCTCCCTGCGGGTGGCACCGAGGGCTTCGGCACCTCACTGGCCTCCGCCGTGGACGGCCTGCAAGCGATGCAGTCGACGTCGTCCGCGCTCGCCATCAAGGCTGTCACCGGCGATCTGTCGGACGTGCACGACTACACGATCGCGGCATCTCAGGCCGCGGTAGCGATGGAGCTCACCGCCACCATCCGCAACCGGGCGGTTGACGCCTTCAACGAGATCATGAGGATGCAAGCCTGATGCCCGCTCAACTCACCTCGATGGTTGGCCGCCTTCAGAAGCAGGTCAAAGAGCTGTCGCTTGCCCAGCGGGTCTTTGCCGTGTTGCTGGGCGCGGGCCTCGTGCTCGCCGCCATCGCTCTCACGCAGTGGATCAACAAGCCGCAGATGTCGCCCTTGTTCACCAACCTGTCGCCCACGGACGCGGCGTCGATCGTCGATGAGCTCAACTCCTCGGGCGTTCCGTACGAGCTGACGGCAGGAGGCAGCACGATCCTCGTGCCCAACAGCCAGCTGTACGACACCCGCCTGCAGGTGGCGTCGGAAGGGCTACTCGCCAATTCCGATGCGGGCTACTCCTTGCTCGATGGGATGTCGATGACATCCTCCGAGTTCCAACAGCAGGTGACCTACCAGCGTGCGCTCGAGGGCGAGCTCGCACGCACGATCGGCGCGATGGACGGGGTGAGCGCGGCCTCGGTCAAGTTGGCGATTCCGCAAGAGTCGGTGTTTGTCTCCGAGACGCCCGACCCCACGGCTTCGGTCTTCATCCAAACGGGCTCGACAGGCGCCTTGCCTCCCGCCAGCGTGCAAGCGATCGTCCACCTCGTCTCGGCCTCAATCGAGAACATGAAGCCCGAGGGCGTTGCGGTCATCGACAGCAATGGCGTTGTGCTGTCGTCGGTGGGCGGTGACTCGTCGACCGTCATGCAGTCCGGCCAGATCTCCGAATACGAAAAGCGCATTGCCACCAATGTTCAAGCGATGCTCGACCGCGTCGTCGGCGCCGGCAACGCTGTTGTGTCGGTGAGCGCAGAGCTCGACTATGACAAGACGCAGACCACCACGGAGAGCTTCACCTCGGACCCCTCGGCGGCGCCTCTCAGCGAGTCGACGACTCGTGAGGAATACACCAATGCGTCGAACGAAACATCGGCGGGCGGTGTGCTGGGTCCCGACAACACGACCCAGCCGGTCGACGCCGCATCGGACAACGGAAGCTACCTCAAGGAGACCGCGGTTCGTAACAACGCCGTCAACAAGGTGACGTCGATTCAGGAGACTGCACCAGGCAGTGTGAAGCGCCAGTCCGTGTCCGTGGTCGTATCGAAGGAGGCGGCTGCCTCCCTCAACATGGGCGAACTCGAGGAAATGGTCGCGGCAGCCGCAGGATTCGACGAGGACCGCGGCGATGTGGTCTCCGTATCCCGCATGACCTTTGACGAGACTGCTGCCGAGACCGCCCAGGTGGCGCTCAGCCAAGCCGTCGCGGAAGAGCGCGAGGCTGCCACCAAGGCGATGTACATCGATATCTCGAAGTGGGCCGTGCTCGGACTCGTGGTGGTCCTTGTCTTCTTCCTCATCCTCCGGATGTCGCGCCGAGCTGGTGAGGCTGACCGTATGACGCTGAGCCTTGAGGCAATTGAAGAGCTTGAACAGCGCACTCAATCCGCCCTTGAGCAGCGCGCCCAGGCGGTGCTCGACAAGGCGGCAGCCGCTGCTGCTGGCGAGCTCGCGCTTGAAGCACCGCCGGTTCCCGACATGGAAGACGTCGCCGCAGAAGTGCGGAACGAGATCATGACCTTCGCAGCGCAGCAACCCGCTGAAGTGGCCGAGGTGCTTCGTGGCTGGATCAACTCGGGACGGCAACGATGACCGCGATGCTGACCGGAACGCAGAAGGCGGCGCTCTTGCTCATCCAGATGGGCAAGGCATCGGCCGCCCGCGTGATGTCGCAGATGAGCGAGCAGGAGATCGAGTCGCTCACCGCCGAGATTGCTCGCCTTCAGAGCGTCGACAACGAGACCGTCTCAGAGGTGTTCTCGGAGTTCCAGCGCGCTTCCCAGCGCAAGGGGCTCATCGTTCAGGGTGGGTATTCATACGCGCAGCGCCTTCTCGAGGAGACGCTTGGCCGTGAGAAGGCGGCGGAGGTTCTCGAACGTCTCGCCAACCGCATCCAGGTGCAGCCGTTTGAGTTCCTCATGCACGCGGACGCTCGCCAGGTTGTGTCGCTGCTCAACGGTGAACACCCCCAGACGATTGCGCTCGTTCTTGCGCATCTACGACCGGAGCACGCCTCGGCGATCATGGCGGGCTTCAGCCCGGAGACCCAGACCATCGTCGCTCGCCGCATTGCGCTCATGGCCGGTGCGTCGCCCGACGTGGTGACACTCGTCTCCGATCAGCTGAAGAAGAAAGCGACCAACCTCATCACCTCCCAAGAGATGACGTCGGTTGGAGGCGTGCAGCCCCTCGTCGAGATCATCAACCGCGCCGACGCCGCGACGGAGAAGCTGATCCTTGAAGGTCTCGCTCAGGACGACCCGGAACTTGCCGACCAGATTCGCCAGATGATGTTCGTCTTTGCCGACATCACGCTTCTCGATGACCGCGCCATTCAGCTCGTCATGCGTGCCGTCGACATCTCGACCGTTGCCACCGCCCTCAAGGGTGCTGATGACTCGGTCAAGGAGAAGATCCTCCGCAATATGTCCGAGCGTGCTCGCGAGAACCTCCTCGAAGAGATCGATCTCATGGGTCCTGTGCGCATGTCGATGGTCGAAGAGGCCCGCTCGCAAGTGGTGCAGGTCATCCGCAAACTCGAAGAGATCGGCGACATCATGATCAGCCGCGAGGGGGAGGACGAATATGTCGCCTGAGCGTCGCGTCAGTCCCTTCACGCCTGCGGTCATCTCCTCGTCAAGCGTGCGCGCCACCACCGACCCGTCCCACGCGGCGGGCTACAGCGCTGGATGGGTGGCCGGCTCGCGCGCAGCGGCAGAAGCGGCTCAGGTGGATCGCTTGCGCCTCGAAGCCGAGCACCAAGACCGGGAGGCAGCACGTGACGCCGCCCTGGCACAGGCTCTCAATTCTCTCGGTCAAGCGATCGGGCAATGGCACTCGCGTGCGTTGCCCGTGCTTGAGGACGCTCAGCGCGCCGTATACGAGGCGGCACTCGACCTCGCCGAAGCAGTGCTTCAACATGAGATCGCGCCAGGCCCCGACTCCGCTCGCACCTTGCTCACCCGTGCACTCGATGTGCCCGCCGACATTCACCCCACCGTGTTGCGTCTGCACCCGGACGACCTGCTCCACGTCAATCTCTTGGTGCAGTCGGGTGAGGCTGAGGTTCCGGAGGGACTTGTCCTCATTCCAGATCAGCGCCTCAACCCCGGTGATGCGATCACCGAACATGCAGAGGGCGCGCTCGACGCGCGCATCTCCACCGCCTTGGCCCGCGCGCGAGAGGTCCTGTTGGGAGAGCCCACATGACCATTCCTGCACTCTTGGATGGACCGATGACGATGACGTCTCTCAACTCGGATCCCGTGATGCGGCGTGCGCTTGCGGCGGCAGCTCCTGAACTCGTTGGCACGGTGTCGTCCATCGTTGGTCTCTCGATTGATGTGACCGGGCTCGCAGGCGCGGTAGGCGACCTCGTCGAGATCGAGGGCACGGAGGGCGATCGCACGGTTGCCGAAGTGGTGGCAATCACTCCGCGCGCACTGCGCTGCATGCCGCTCGGCCCTGTGCACGGCCTTCGTGTTGGGATGCAGGCGCGTGCCACGGGACAACCGCTCATGACGCCCACGGGTCCGCAGTTGCTTGGCCGCGTCTTGGATGGCCTCGGCAGGCCCATCGATGGCAAGGGCTCCGTTATGAACGGACCCTTTGCCAAGAGGGTGTCGATTACCGGCCACGCCCCCTCGGCTCTTGAGCGCGCTCGCGTTGACCTCCCGCTCGGCCTTGGCGTACGCGCCCTCGACACGATGACCACTGTGGGTCGCGGCCAACGCATCGGCCTCTTTGCCGGCTCCGGCGTCGGCAAGTCGAGCTTGCTGTCGATGATTGCGCGCGGGACCGAAGCAGAAGTGAGCGTCATTGCTCTTGTCGGTGAGCGTGGCCGCGAGGTTCGTGAATTCCTTGAGGACGATCTTGGCGAGGAGGGCCTCGCGCGGTCCGTTGTCGTCATTGCGACCTCTGACGAGCCGCCGATGGTGCGCATGCGCGCCGCGTTCGTGGCAACGCGCATCGCTGAGGAGTTCCGTGCTCAGGGTCGCCACACCGTTCTCATGATGGACTCCCTCACCCGCGTCGCGATGGCGCAGCGTGAGATCGGTCTGTCGGTAGGTGAACCGCCCGCCACGCGTGGCTACCCGCCGTCAACCTTCTCCATCCTTGCCCAGCTGCTTGAGCGGGCGGGCACCGATCAGTTCGGATCTGTCACCGGCGTTTACACGGTGCTCGTTGACGGTGATGACCACAATGAGCCGATCGCTGACGCCGCCCGGTCGATTCTCGACGGTCACGTGGTGCTCACACGGGAACTTGCGGTGCAGGGTCACTACCCCTCCATCGACGTGCTCGGCTCGGTGTCCCGTGTGGCTTCCCGTGTGACGAGCGCCGAACAGCGTGATGCCGCTCAGGTGCTTCGCAAGGTGCTCGCCGCGCGCAAGCGTGCGCAGGACTTGCTTGACGTCGGTGCCTACGCCGCCGGGTCCAACCCGCTCGTCGACGCAGCGGTCGCCAACTCGACAGCCATCGACACCTTCTTGCGTCAGCCGGTCGACACGGTCGCACCCGCTGGTGACTCGTGGGCGCACTTGCAGCGCCTTATTGCACAGATGGGAGTCGAGTGATGGAGCGCAAGTTCTCATTGGCTGGCCTCATGCGCATCCGCGAATTGCAAGAGGAGCAGGCCGCAGCTGACCTCGCCTTGGCGAACAGCCGCCGTGTTCGTGCGGAGCAGGATCGCGTGGAGAGGCAGCGAATGCTCGCTGAGCAGGAGTTTCCGCGCGTCGCGCCTGCGCTTGTCATGTCGCACACGCACGAGGCCGTGCAGAATGCAGCAACGTGGCATGCGGTTGTCGCCGCGCGCGCCTCGGTCGCGGCGATGTTGCGTGACAGTACCCAAGCACTTCGTGCCGCACAGGCCGACGCCGACCAGGCCACGGAGGAGTGGTACGCCGCAAAGACTCGCGCGGCAATGATCGAGAAGCTCAAGCAGCGCCACGACCGCGAAAGCCAAGCCCAAGAACTCCGAGACGAACAGCTTGTGCTCGATGAGGCCGCATTGCGCCGCACCATGGAGGTAACCCCGTGACGTCTATTGCTCCAGTTGCGCACGCGCCCGCTCCCGCATCGGCTTCGGCCAAGGCGTCTGCCTCGGGCGGCAGCGACTTCGCACGCGTGCTCGACAGCGCGGAGCGCGATCACCAAGGCAGCGCCAACGCCCACAAGGTGGACGACGCTGCTGTCACCCAACAGGACTCCGCCGGGCCGGGGGCCG
>JAEYOR010000015.1 GCA_023411615.1 Actinomycetes bacterium | reverse complement strand
GGCTCAACCCCTCGCGTGAAGCCGCGCATTGAGGCGGCTCCCGCAAGGGGCTCGTTTGCCGCGGTGCTGTCATGGCGCGTTCTCGTGCTTGCCGCCGTCATTGCGCTGGCCTTCGCTCTTGTGTGGCCATCACTGCGGGTATTTGCCGAGCAGCAGGACGAATACGAGGCGCTACAGGCAGAGCGTGCCGAGGCGCAGGCGGAGGTGGATGCCCTTCAGGCCGAGCTTGCTCGCTGGGAAGACCCCAACTATGTACAGGCGCAGGCGCGTGAACGCCTCGCCTACGTGTTCCCCGGCGAAAGCCCGTTCCGTGTCCTCGATCCTGAACTCGCGCGCCCTGCTGCTGAGGGCTCCGTGGACGCCCTTGCGGAGGGTGAGGACCCAACATCGGAGGGGCCCTGGTACGAGCGGCTGTGGTCAACGATGGAGCGCGACGGTGCGGCGCCCGCGGCGCCGATGCCCCCGCCCGCCACGTCGGATGAGCCCCAGCCTGCCGTCACGATGCAGACGGTTCCGGGAGGCGACACTCCTGCCACGCCCGCGCCGGGCACCAACATAGACTTGGGCGGATGAGCGCGACCCCCGCCGAATTGGCTGTCCTCCATGCCCAACTGGGCCGGCCTGCCCGCGGCGTCGTCGCTATTGCTGCGCGGTGCGTATGTGGCAACCCGAGTGTCGTCACTACGCTCCCTCGCCTTCCCGATGGCACGCCCTTCCCGACGCTGTACTACTTGACGCATCCGGGTGCGGTGGCCGCCGCGTCCCAGCTTGAGGCCGTTGGGGTCATGCGTGAGATGCAGGACAGGCTCGCCGCCGACCCCGACCTCCAATTGCGGTACCAGGCCGCTCACGAGCAATACCTCAGTGCGCGCAATGCGATTGATGATGTGGCCGAGATCCACGGGATCTCGGCAGGTGGGATGCCGCATCGCGTCAAGTGTCTGCATGTGTTGGTGGGCCATGCGCTCGCGGCAGGACCGGGGGTCAACCCGCTTGGCGATGAGGCGCTCGCAATGATGGCGGACCGATGGAGCCCCACCCGCTGTACGTGTGAGGATCCCGGGGCCGCACTACGGGCGGATGCGGAGTGAGCCGCGATTAGGCTGTGCGCATGACCCGCGTCGCTGCCGTGGATTGCGGCACCAATTCCATTCGCTTGCTCATTGCCGATGTTGCCGACCGACGTCTTACTGACGTGGTGCGCGAGATGACGGTGGTACGGCTTGGCCAGGGCGTCGACAAGACAGGCGAGTTCGCAGCTGAAGCACTTGAGCGAACGTTTGCCGCCGCAGATCGCTACGCCGCGTCATGCCGCGAGCACAGTGTTGACGTGATTCGTTTTGTGGCGACCTCTGCCACGCGCGATGCGCGTAACCGTGACGTGTTCATTAATGGGATTGTCGACCGGCTTGGCGTTGCCCCTGAGGTGGTGTCCGGCGAGGAAGAGGCTCGGCTTAGTTTCCGTGGTGCCACGAGCGTGCTCGACGCGGGGCACGACGCTCCCTATTTGGTGGTCGACCTCGGCGGCGGCTCCACTGAACTTGTGCTCGGGACGACGGCGCCCGACGCGGCGTATTCGATGGACGTGGGCTGTGTGCGGATGACGGAGCGCCACCTCGCGTCGGACCCACCCACCGGTGATGAGATTGGTGCCGCCGTGGCGGACGTCAACGCGGCGCTCGATGCCGCGAGCGAGGTGGTGGACTTCGCCGCCACGCGCACGCTCGTCGGTCTTGCTGGCTCGATCACCACCGTGACCGCCCAGGCCCTCGCGCTCCCGCGCTACGACCGCAACCGGATCAACGGCGCGGTGTTGCCAATTGATGCCGCGATGGAGGCGTGTGACGAGCTGCTCCACGCGTCACGAGGCTCCCGCGCGGCGATGGGATTCATGCACCCAGGACGCGTGGACGTCATCGGTGCTGGCGCCTTGGTGTGGCACACAGTGATGGGCCGCGTGCGCGAGGCGGTGCGGACCGGTGGGCGCGAGTTGCCGCATGTGGTGACGAGCGAGCACGACATTCTCGACGGCATCGCGTTCTCCGCAGCCGAGCGCGCCTAGCTGCCCACCGCGAACCCGGCTATAGCGTCGGCCGGGCCCCCGCGTCGGCCCAACCCTCACGCCCCGCCCCGCCCCGCCCCGCCCCGAAGTTCTGAACCGCTGGGTGCCTCGACACGCCGTGTCCGCGACGTCCAGCCGCCCCAACCACGGCGCGTCGGCCGTGCGAGCGGTTCGGAGCATCGTGGGGGAGGCGTGAGCGGTTCGCAGCTTCGGGAGCGGGAGGGGGCCGACGCTGCCCGCACCAACGCGCGGCGGTTCGCGGCCAGGCGGCTGGAAATGGGAGAGTGGTGTCCGCGCCCCCGTAGCCCAATTGGCAGAGGCAGCCGACTTAAAATCGGCACAGTGCGGGTTCGAGTCCCGTCGGGGGTACAAATCGCCACAATTGGCGCCGACGCTGGGGTTTCCCGGTATTGTCGGGCCGTACCTCTGCACCTGTTCAAGGAGACATAGTGGCTAACCCCGTTTTCTCACAGTCCGAACAGTTCAAGCCCGGCGCCACCGTCGGCTTTGATCTGCCCGCCGAAGGCGCCGAGGGCACCGTCGTTGGTGAGCCCACCGGCCGCATGAGCTTCGACGGCGTCATCGCCAAGGCCGCCTCGCTGTTCCTGCTCGGTGCGGGTGCCGCTGTCATCGTCGGGATGTTCTTCCCGAGCATCGCACTGCCGCTCGGTATGGCGGCCTTCGCGTTCTCGCTCATTGTTGCTTTTGGTTCCTCGGAGCCGCGCCCCGCGCTGTACGCCATCACCATCGCCCTTTACGGCGGCGCCGTGGGCGGCATCTCGGTGCGTTATGAGGCGGCCTACGGCGGCATTATCTTGCAGGCCGTTACCGGTACTGCCGTTGTGTTCGCCGTGGCGCTCGCGGTGTACCGCTCGGGCCGCATTCGCAACATGCGCAAGGTCAACCGCTTCCTCGCGGTTGCGGTGCCAGCGTACGTGGTCTTCTCGCTCGTGAACTTTGCGATGGTCTACTTCGGGGACTTCAACATGCGTGAGGTGACGATCACCGGCACCAACATCCCGTTCGGCCTGGTCCTGTCGGTCTTCGCCATCGCCGTTGGTGCCTTCATGCTGATCAGCGACTTCGACTTTGTGGCCAACGGCGTGCGCAACGGCCTTCCCGCAAAGTGGGAGTGGACCGCTGCATACGGCCTAGTATTCGCCATCATCTGGATCTACCTCGAGATGCTGCGCCTCATCGGTTACCTGCGCCGCTAAGCCTGCCAGAATGGGCCTGTGGCCCACACTGATCTACCGCTGGAGCAGTTGCGATCCTACACGCCCGAGGTTCAAGAACCGAGTGACTTCGACGCGTTCTGGGAGCGCACTCTCCGCGAGGCGAGAGCGCATGGCGGGGCGCCCGTCCTTGGCGACCCGCACCCTCTTCTCCCGCACGTTGAGATCCGTGATGTGACGTATCCAGGCTTTGGTGGCGAGCTCATCAAAGCCTGGTACGCGCGTCCGGCCGGCGTCACCGACCCCCTGCCGTGCATCGTCCAGATCGCCGGCTATGGCGGCGGGCGAGGCCTCGCCATCGAGCACACCCTCTGGCCGTCCGCTGGGTATGCCCACCTCTTTATCGACACGCGCGGCCAAGGCAGCAACTGGGGCAACGGTGGGGATACGGCCGACGCTGGCGTGGCCGGCCCGCATACCCCCGGCTTCATGACGCGCGGCGTGCTCGACCCAGAGCAGTACTACTACCGCCGAGTCGTCACGGATGCGGTGCGCGGCGTCGATGCGGCCCGCGAACTGCCCGGCGTGGACCCGCGCCGCGTCGTCTTCGCGGGCATGTCTCAAGGCGGGGGAGTGGCGCTCGCGGTGGCGGGACTCGTGCCGGATCTCGCTGCAGTGCTGACCGACGTGCCCTTCTTGTGCCACTTCCGCCGCGCGGTGGCACTGAGCGATGCTCTCCCATACGCCGAGATCACCAAGTACCTCTCGGTCCACCGCGACGTTGAGAAGCAGGTGTTCGCCACCCTCAGCTACATCGACGGTGTGAACCATGCCAAACGCGCCACGGCCCCGGCCCTGTGGTCAGTGGCGCTCATGGATCAGATCTGCCCGCCCTCTACGGTCTTTGCCGCGTACAACAACTACGGCTCCAAGGCGGGCGACGTTCGAAAGGACATCGAGGTGTACGCCTTCAACGATCACGAGGGCGGCGACATGCACCAACGCGAGCGGCAAATCGCCTTCTTGGCGGGAGTGCTTGCCGCCTAACGTCGACCCACTGGATCAGGCGTAACTGACCTGGCAGAAACCGTGATTGCAGTATCCGCCAGGGTTCTTGTAGAGGTACTGCTGGTGGTAGTCCTCCGCGTAATAGAACTGCCCGTCCCCAGCGTCGGCCGCGTCCACGATCTGCGTAGAAATGATCCCAAAGCCCTGCTCGGTGAGGCGCAATTGGTAGCGCTCTGCGGAAGCGCGCGCCGCCTGGAACTGCTCGGGGCTCGTCGCAAAGATCGCGCTCCGGTACTGAGTGCCGATGTCATTGCCCTGGCGGTTGGGAGTAGTTGGGTCGTGGTTCTCCCAGAACGCGGCAAACAGAGCGTCGAGGTTCACCTTTGTGGGGTCAAAGACCACCTGCACCACTTCAGCATGACCAGTGCGGGACGTGCACGTCTCCTCATATGTGGGATTCGCGGTCCAGCCGCCCATGTATCCGGCGGCAGTCGAGTACACGCCATCCAGTTGCCAGAAGATGCGCTCGGCACCCCAGAAGCAGCCCATGCCCACATAGAGAACTTCCATGCCGGCGGGCCACGGACCCTTCATCGGGGATCCGAGCACCATGTGCCGATCCGCAATCTGCACCGGGGCGTTGCGGCCCGCGAGAGCCTCATCTTTGGTCACCATGTGAGTCTTGTCCACGCCAAGCATTGTTCATACCTCCGTTCTCACCAACGCGATGCACACCCGCCGTGTTCCATGCGCGCGATACGCTCGCACCATGGCAGGCGAAGAGCATCGTGAAGTGGGCGAAGGTCCCGACGCCGTGAGCGGCGTGAGTGCCGTGGCGGAGGCGATGGTGCACGACGGCGAGGACGCACCTCGGGACGCACAGCTGTCCGTCCCGCTCCCGTTACGAGTTGCCGCAGCGTGGGCGTGGCGGCTCATTGTTGTGGGCCTCGTCCTCATTGCGCTGTGGAACGTCATCGCCGTTCTGGGCGCCATTGTGCTCCCGCTCGTCATCGCCCTCCTCATCGCCGCTCCGCTTGAACGTCTTGTCACCCACATGGAGCGGTGGCACATTCCGCGGTCACTTGGGGCGCTGCTCGCCATCCTCATGCTTGTCTCAGCGGTGGCGGGCCTCTCCTATGCCGTGGGTGCATCTGTCATGAGTGGCTTTGCGAGCTTGCGTCGCTCCGCCACAAAGGGCTTCGACACGCTTGTCGATTGGCTCGTTGACGGGCCCCTCCACGTATCGAGCGAGCAGATCGATGAGGCTGTGGCAGGCGTGCAGAACACCGTGCGAGACAACGCATGGGGTCTCGCCTCTGGCGCTCTCGACGTCACCAACACGATCGCCGCACTCGTTGCCGGGGTGGTCCTTGCGCTCATCTCGCTCTTCTTCTTTATGCGTGACGGCGCGCAGATGTGGCGCTTCTTTGTCAGCATCCTGCCCGTCAAGGCGCGAGAAAGTGTCAATAAAGCCGGGTACGCCGGATGGATTTCGCTACGCCGCTACACCCAAACCTCGGTGTTTGTCGCCTTCATCGACGCGGTGGGCATTGGCACTGGTGCCTGGCTCCTCGGGGTACCGCTTGCCCTGCCCATCGCGATCGCGGTGTTCCTCTTCTCCTTTGTGCCGATGTTTGGTGCCGGTATCTCGGGAGCGATCGCCGTGCTCGTCGCGCTCGTCGACGGCGGCTGGAAATCCGCCCTCATCATGCTCATCATCGTCCTTGTGGTGCAGCAGGTGGAGGGCAACGTCCTCTACCCGTGGCTCTTTGGCAAGGCGGCCTCCGTGCACCCGATGGCGATCCTCCTCGCAGTCTCAAGCGGCACCCTCTTGGCAGGTCTCGCGGGAGCCGTCATCGCGGTGCCGATCCTCGCCTTCACCGTGGCATTTGGGCGGGGCATGCACGCGGAGTTCGTCTTGTCTCGCGAGGACGAGAGGCCGCTGACAGGCCAGATCCCCCTCATCGCGGAGAAGTCGAAGGAGGCCCTCCGCCGCGCTCGCGAGCGCGTGACCACCACCCAGATTCGAGTGCGCAAGCGCCGCAAGCGAGGCTAGTCACCGCATGGAATGCGTCGCCTATGCGACGGGCCGGTGCCGGTCCTGCACTCTCCTTGAGACACCTCACGATCGTCAAGTGACGGACAAGGAACACGCGCTGCGTCAGTTGCTCGCCGCCCATACGGCCGACGCTGGGGCTGGCATCGCGTGGGATGCACCCCTGGTGAGCGCCCCCAGCCACTTCCGGTCCAAAGCAAAGATGGTGGTGGCGGGAACTGTCGATGCTCCCACGGTGGGGATCCTCGACCCCGACGGAGTGGGCATCGATCTGCGCGACTGCCCGCTCTACGAGCCACCGATATCCGCAGCACTTCCTGTGCTTGCGAGCTTCATCACGCGTGCCGCGCTTGAGCCGTATAACGTGACCCGCCGCAGCGGCGAGCTCAAGCACATTCTCGTCACTGGATCTCCATCCGGCGAGGTGATGGTCCGCTTCGTCATGCGATCTACAGAGGCACACGCACGCCTGCTCAAGCATCTGCCGTGGCTGCGCGAGCAGCTCCCACACCTCGCCGTTGCGAGCCTCAATGTGCTCCCCGAGCACAAGGCTGTGCTCGAAGGGGAACGCGAGATCATGCTGACCGAGCAGGAGACCCTCTCGATGCCGCTCGGGGAGGTGACGCTCCACCTCAGGCCACAGAGCTTCTTCCAAACCAACACCGCGATCGCCCGCGAGCTCTACGCCCAGGTCGCCGCCTGGGTTGGCGAGACCTCACCACGCTCGGTGTGGGACCTCTATTGCGGCGTCGGCGGTTTTGCTCTCCACTGTGTGGCGCCGGGGCGCGAGGTGACAGGTGTGGAAGTGGCGGAGCAGGCGATCGCTTCGGCTCGGGAATCGGCGGCCGAGATGGTGGCGGCAGGCGTCCCGGGTGCAGAGGGCGCGCAGTTCGAGGTGGCCGACGCGACGGTGTGGGCCGAGCGACATGCCGCACCGGACGTCGTCATCGTCAACCCGCCCCGACGCGGCATCGGCGCCATGCTCGCGGGGTGGCTTGAGAACAGTGGACTGGGGCGAGTCGTCTATTCGAGTTGCAATGCCCAGACCCTTGCGCGAGATCTTGCCGCGATGCCGTCGCTCCGGCCCACCCGGGCCAGATTGCTCGATATGTTCCCCCACACCGAGCACTACGAAGCGGTGGTTCTCCTCGAACGGCAGCCGCAGGAGCCTTAACCCGCGAAGGGCTCGACCTTCACAATCTCAACGGCGATCTCATTGCCATTCGGTGCGACATATGACGAGGTCTCGCCGGCCGTCTTGCCGAGCACAGCCTCGCCAAGCGGGGATTGCGCACTGAAGACGTCGAGGTCCGTGCCGTCGGCAACTTCGCGAGAGCCCACAAGGAAGCGCATGTCGCGGCCAGCCACTTTGGCCTCAACCACTGAGCCGGGCTGCACCGATCCATCGTGAGCCGCAGGCTCACCCACTTTGGCGGTCTCCAGGATGCTGCGCAGTTGTGCGATGCGGGCCTCTTGCTTTGCCTGCTCTTCGCGCGCGGCGTGATAGCCGCCGTTCTCTTTGAGGTCACCCTCCTGGCGACGCTCGTCGATCTCCTTGGCGATAGCCGCGCGTCCTTCACCCACGAGGTAGTCATATTCCTGCTGGAGGCGGTCAAATGCCTCTTGGGTGAGCCACGTCTGCTCCGTCATGATCCACTTCCTTAAGCCCTGGAATGGTCAAGGGTAACGAGTGTGCGGGCGAGAAGCCACCTGCTTTACGTGGACGGCTCGCAGTGTTTGACAACGGCAGTTGTCGCGAGCTCGGTGGTTGCCATCGTTGCGGTGATGCGCTGTTGCGCGCCTGCCGCCGGATCCACGTTCACCGTGGTGGTGCCCACTTCCGCAAAGCGAACGTTGAGTGCGTGAACCTGACATGTCACGGGTTTGTCGGTGTAGAAGAACACATCAAAGGTCGCCGACGCCTCAACGGGCGAGTCGATGGTGAAGCCGACGTCGCGCCAGCGGACCGGCTCCTTTGCGATGTACCAGCCCCACAAGGACGCCGCGGCGATGAGAAGTGCTAGGCCCACGCCAACCGCCCACCAGGCGCGCTTGGACAATCGAGGGCGAGCGTCGTCCTCGGGTTCGCGGTCGAAAGTGGATTCAGTCATCGTGAGGCAGGATAGACCCGTGGACATGTCCTATTACGAGATCGGCCCGGGCTTCGCGGGATTCGTGGCGACTTTTGCGATCGCGATCGCCTTGGTTCTGCTGTTCCGCTCAATGTCACGCCACTTGCGCAAGGTGCGCCACGACGAACTCGCGCAACAGGAGGCACTCCGTGCGGCGTCGGCCGGAAGCGCAGCATCCGCTGCTGAAACCGCATCGTCAGGACGCGTTGAAGACGGCAATGGCGGCGGCGATGTAGTGACACACGAAGCCGACGACGGTCAGTGAGTGAAAATACTCGTGGTAGCCGAAGTACCGTGCTGACGTGCCCGGCCACTTGAACCCGTAGAACACGGCGCCCACGGTGTAGCTGAGGCCGCCAGCGACGACGAGCCACACAACGGCCGCGCCGCCATTCTCGTAGAACGGCTTGACGTAGCCGATGGCCACCCAGCCCAGCGCGATGTAGAGCGGCACGTAGAGCCATCGCGGCGCATTAATGAAGATGACCCGAAAAAGCACGCCGAGCACCGCGCCGATCCATACGAGCAACAGGACTGTTGTGCGCGTTGTGCCATCAAGCAGGATGACGGTGAGCGGGGTGTATGTTCCGGCGATAATGAGGAAGATATTGGCGTGATCCATGCGCCGCAGCACGGCCAGCGTACGCGGGGTCCACTTGCCGCGGTGATAGACGGCCGAGGTGCCAAAGAGCATGACGGCGGTGAGGGTGAACACGCCCGATGAGACACGGCCGGAAAGGGTGGGGGCGAAGATCATGAGCGCCATGCCCGCGATGAGCGCGAGGGGAGCGGCGCCAAGGTGCAGCCAGCCTCGCAGCAACGGCTTGTTGATCATCGGAAAGGCGTCCGGGTCTGTGGGTGGTGCCTCGGACGTTGAGAGCGACTTGTCGGCCATGAACCTACGATACCGTAGGTTCGTTTTGCGGCGACGGGCCGTAGCATCGTTCCGGGAGGTCTAGATGGGGCTACGGAGCGCGCTGTACCGCTCGTACGAGAGTCTGCTCGTGCGCGAACTGCGGCAACGCGGCGTCGTACCCCGGCACATTGGCGTCATTCTCGATGGCAACCGGCGCTGGGCCCGCCAAGCGGGCGCGAGTCCACGGGACGGTCATCAGCGCGGTGCGGACAAGATCACGGACGTTCTCGAATGGTCGGCGGAGTCCGGTGTTGAGGTCGTCACGCTGTGGATGCTCTCCACCGACAACCTCTCGCGCGACGCCGCTGAACTGGACGCTCTCCTCGAGATCATCTGCTGTGCGATCGAGGATCTGGCAAACGACGGCAGGTGGCGCCTGCAGCACGTTGGTGACGCCTCGCTCTTGCCCAAGGCCACGGCGGAGCGGATCAACGACGCAGTCAAGCGCACCAAGAACGCGAAGAAACTTCACGTCAACGTGGCAGTTGGATACGGCGGCCGCCACGAGATCGCCGACGCTGTCCGCTCGGTCCTCATGGCGGGCGTGGCCGCAGGCCACTCACTTGAGCAGGTCGCCGAAGAATTCTCGGTTGAGCACATTGCCCAGCATCTCTACACCAAGGGCCAGCCGGATCCCGATCTCGTCATTCGCACCTCGGGAGAGCAGCGCCTTGGCGGCTTCCTCATGTGGCAGTCCGCGCATAGCGAGTTCTACTTCTGCGACGCATATTGGCCAGACTTCCGCCGCGTGGACTTCTTACGCGCGCTCCGTAGCTTCTCGCAGCGCGAGCGGCGGCTTGGGCGCTGACGCCGACGCTTCCTCGGCCTGACGGCCCAGGTAACAGCTGGGTGAAATCTTCCAAACACGCCCGACGCCTGGCGCGGATTGTGCCTGAGCGGGCGTAGCGTCGGCAACGTGGTTACCTCCGTAAGGCGGTTTGTCCCCGAACCGTCCTGATCCATCGCCGTAGGGCGATGGGCGCCCTGCGGCCTGACCCGCTGGAGCGCTCGTGACTCAGACCACCACTACCACCGCGGTTGACGCCTCTGTCGACACCACTGTGAAGACCTACGTGCTTGACACCTCGGTGCTGCTCTCGGACCCACGCGCACTCAAGCGCTTTGCCGAGCACTCGGTGGTGCTGCCCGTGGTGGTGATCACCGAGCTCGAGGCAAAGCGTCACCACCCAGAACTCGGCTACTTTGCGCGCTCGGCGCTGCGGATGCTCGACGACCTGCGCGTTCAGCACGGCACTCTCGACCAACCGGTGCCGGTCAACGATGCGGGCGGCACTTTGCGCGTCGAGCTCAACCATACGGATCAAGACGTTTTGCCCAGCGGCTTCCGCCTTGGAGACAATGACACCCGCATCCTCGCCGTGGCCGCGAACCTCCGCGCCGAGGGTCACTCGGTATCGGTGGTGTCAAAGGACCTGCCGATGCGCGTCAAGGCCTCGGCGCTCGGCATCGAGGCGGAGGAGTACCGGGCCGAGCTCGCGGTGGACTCCGGCTGGACCGGCATGCGCGAGATCGAGCTGACCGGCGAGCAGATGGCCGCGTTGTGGGAGACCGAACGCATTGAAGCCCCGCCTGCCGATGAATGCGGCGAGGACCTTCACGCGCTGCCCATCCACACCGGGCTTGTCATCCACTCGGGGCGTGGCTCCGCTCTTGGTCGCGTCGCCGCTGGTGGTGCGATCCGCCTCGTGCGCGGCGACCTTGAAGTGTTTGGGGTCCACGGACGCAGTGCGGAGCAGCGCATCGCGATTGACCTGCTTCTCGATGAATCGATCGGCATTGTTTCGATGGGTGGCCGCGCGGGCACGGGCAAGAGCGCGCTCGCGTTATGCGCGGGACTCGAAGCGGTGATGGAACGCCGCCAGCACAAAAAGATCATGGTGTTTCGCCCGCTGTACGCGGTAGGCGGCCAAGACCTTGGTTATCTGCCCGGCTCCGAGGCGGAGAAGATGAACCCGTGGGCGCAAGCTGTTTTTGACACTCTAGGCGCGATGGTGAGCACCGAGGTTGTCGAGGAGGTGCTTGGCAGGGGGATGCTTGAGGTGCTCCCCTTGACCCACATTCGGGGCCGTTCCCTCCATGACGCCTTTGTCATCGTGGATGAGGCCCAATCACTTGAACGCAACGTGCTTCTCACAATGTTGAGCCGTATTGGTCAAGACTCCCGTGTGGTCCTCACTCACGATGTCGCTCAACGCGACAACCTCAGGGTGGGTCGCCACGATGGCATCGCGGCAGTGATCGAGGCGCTCAAGGGTCACGATCTGTTTGCGCACGTCACGCTCGAAAGGTCCGAACGTTCCGCAGTGGCCGCGCTCGTCACCGACATGCTTGAACGGCTTGACCTCTAGAAGGTCGAATCTGCTGACGACGCCGGGATTGACGAGTCGATCGAATCGGCCGGGCAGGCGTCGTCGGGAACGGCGACGTCGAGGCCGTAGAGGGTCTGAAGTGCCATGAGGTACTGATCGGCCATGCCTGCCTGCGCGAGTTCACGAGCACGCACGGTGGGCACGTGCAGGAGCGCCTTGGCGAAGCGGCGCAGCGCTTGCTCCGTGAGGTTCGCCTGCTCGACGTCCTCCACGGCGGCGCCAGCCTCAGGGCGGATCCGCGCGATCTCGCGTTCAAGAAGCCCGAACACGTGCTCGCGGAGTGTGACGATCGCTGGGTCCACCACGCGTGCGTCGCTGTCCCCTGCGTAGCGCGCGACAGCGTGCGCGACGATCGCGCGGGCCGATTCAATCGCGGCCGCCGATTCTTCTGGCGCGTGCTCCTTCACGTCGTCGAGCCGGATCACCGCAACGTCGCGAAGGTTCTCAACGCCGGGTGCGACGTCCCGGTGCAGGGCGAGGTCAATGAGCGTGAGGGGGCGCGTGCGGTCCTCCATTGCTTGTGCAACGAGAGTGGGAGTCAAGACGATGGACTCACCACCCGAGCACGCGAGCACTACGTCAACGGTGCCGAGCACCGCGGCGAGTTCCTCCCGCTCAATGACTGGCATGCGGTGGCGGGCCGCGAATTCGAGGCCACGGCCTGACGGCGAATAGACGCCGACGATGTGCGCACCTTTGCCGCGCAACACGGCAACGGAGCTCTCGGCGAGACCGCCGGTACCGACAACGAGAGCCTTGGCCTCGCCCCACTCGACGATGTCGTCCGCAAGGTCAAAGGCGACGGAGAGGACAGAACGCCCCGACGTGCCGATGCCCGTCGAGGCGCCCACAATGCGCGCCGTGCGGAGGGCGGATTGGAAAAGCCGGTCAAGCGATGGTGACAA
This sequence comes from Actinomycetes bacterium, assembly GCA_023411615.1. Taxonomy (GTDB): domain Bacteria; phylum Actinomycetota; class Actinomycetes; order Actinomycetales; family Demequinaceae; genus Demequina. The sequence continues at coordinate 18,209 of JAEYOR010000015.1, read as the reverse complement.
GTGACCGGATTCCCGCGCGTCGAGGTGGGCGCGGCGCACCTGACCCGAGATCTCGCGCTCTCCTACGACCATCGATTCAAGACCGGAGGTCACCGCCATCAAGTGATGGACAGCGTCGTCCCCTTCGTACGAAATGAGGGCTTCATTGATCGACTCATCGTCCAAAGCAGTGAAGCGCGACAAGGCGGAAACGACATTCGCCCGCGCCTGCTCGGTGTCCTCTACGTCGAGGTAAACCTCGAAGCGGTTACACGTTGGCAGGACCACGGCGCCATTGATTGATGCGCCAATGAGCGCGGCGCCCAGGCGGTCTGCCCCGACGCTCAACTGCTCGACGGTGGAGAGATCTCTGTTGAGATGACTCGCGGCGAACGACAAGAGCGGCATTGAACGATTCTGACACGCGGGCGGAGTAGGTCAGAATCAAGGCATGGCCCTCCCCTCAGATCATCCACTCGTTGCTGGCGATGCCGCAGGTTCTCCTTTGGTGCGTGCGTTGCGCGGCGACCGGCCCGAGACCACTCCCGTCTGGTTCATGCGCCAAGCGGGCCGGTCATTGCCCGAGTACCGCGAGGCGCGCGGCGACACGACGATGCTTGAGGCATGCACCACGCCTTCGCTCGTCGCAGAAATCACGGCGCAACCCGTGCGGCGCCACGGTGTTGATGGCGGCATCTTCTTCTCAGACATCGTGGTGCCGCTGTTGCTTGCAGGGCTTGATGTGACGATCGAGCCGGGCGTGGGGCCCGTGTTCGCTAAGCCGATCCGCACGCCAGAGGACATTGCCGCTTTGCCGGATCTCGGCGCAGCAGGCGATGGGGGAGCGTACGACGTTGCGCTCGCCGTCATCGCGGAGTCCGCGGCGGCATCGGTGAAGGCTTTGGGAGGAACGCCGCTCATTGGATTCGCAGGAGCGCCGTACACTCTCGCCGCCTACATGGTCGAGGGCCGGCCATCCCGCGATCACCTTGCCGCCCGCCGCCTCATGCGTGCGGACCCCGAGACATGGGATCGCCTCATGGCGTGGACCGCTGAGGCAAGCGGGCGCTTCCTCAGGACGCAAGTGCTTGCTGGTGCGGTGGCCGTCCAACTGTTCGACTCATGGGTGGGGTCACTCTCGGCGCCTCTGTACAAGGCTTTCTGTGCCCCCGCGTCGGCCGCGGCCTTGGGACATGTGGCAGATCTCGACGTGCCGCGCATCCATTTTGGAACTCACACCGGCCACTTGCTCGAAGAGCTCGCAGCCATTGGCGCCACCGTCATGGGCGTTGACACGGAGACGCCGCTCGATGCCGCGGCCAAGCGCCTGCCGGGGATGCCGCTCCAAGGCAATATCGACCCGGCCGTGCTGACAGCGCCGTGGACCGTCATTGAGGAGCATGTCCGCGAGGTGATTGAGGCTGGCCGTGCCGCTCCAGCGCATGTGGTCAACCTTGGACATGGGGTGCCTCCGGACACCGATCCCACGGTGCTCACCCGGGTGGTGGAGCTGATTCATGGCCTCTGAGCCGCTCGCGCACACCACCACTGAGGTGGTAGTGATCGGCGGTGGCATCGCGGGTCTCCTTGCGGCCCGTCGCGCCGCTGAGGCGGGTCGCAGTGTGATGGTGATTGAGGCGGGGGAGACGCTGGGTGGGCGGCTGTCCCCAGTCACTCTGGAGGGCATTGCACTTGACGCGGGGGCCGAGTCTTTCGCCACTCGTGGGGGCCACGTGCAGCGCTTGTGCGAAGAACTTGGCCTTGGTGGTGATGTTGTCGAACCCCGGCGCGATCCCGCCTGGGTGGTAGGCCCACGGGCGGCATATCCATTGCCGGCAACCTCGTGGCTTGGCATCCCCGCGCATCCCTTTGCGCGCGATGTGCGCCGGGTGCTCGGGTGGAGCGGCGCTTTGCGCGCGGCCACGGACCTGGTGCGCCCGGGCCGAGCGCCCGCGGCCGACGCCACGGTGGGCGCAGTATCGCGCGATCGCCTTGGCGTGCGGGCAACCGAACGGCTTGTCGCCCCCGTCATCACTGGGGTCTACACCCGCGAACTCGATGCGCTCCCGCTCGACTCTCTCGCCACGGGCCTCACCGCAGAAGTGGGTGAGAGCGGACTCATTCGCACTGCCCGCGCACGGCGGGCCGCCAGCCCGCCCGGGGCCGCGGTGCGCTCGCTGCGAGGTGGGCTTCACCGCTTAGTCGATGTCATTGCGGCCGACGCTGTGGCAAGGGGCGCACAAATCGAAACGGGCGAGCCAGCGCTGGCACTCGAACCGACGAGCGATGGCTGGCGGGTGACGACGCCGTCGCAGCGCATTGCCGCCGAGCGGGTGCTGCTTGCGATTCCTCCGCACCACCTTGATGAATTGGTGGGCCGCGCCACGAGTTCCGTTGGTCCGCAAGCCGGCCCTGCACGCTTTGTCGCGATCGCGACGCTTGTCCTTGACGCACCCGAACTCAACGCGGCGCCGCGAGGCACGGGCGTGCTCGCCCAGCCGGGCCTCAGCCGCGCAAAAGCGCTGACGCACGCGAGCGCCAAATGGGAATGGCTCGCGGCAGCGCTTCCCGCAGATCGCCACGTTGTTCGGCTTTCGTACACCCTGAGCCATGCGCATGAGGAGGTGGCGAGCTTCGCGGTGAGTGATGCGTCGGCACTGCTCGGGGTCGACCTCGATCCCGAGGCCGTGGTCGCGCGGAGCACCCATGTGTGGCTCGACGCCGCGCCGAGCGCGGCCCCATCCGCCCTGCCACGCGGGCTTCATGTGCTGGGGGCCGGGGCGGGACTCACGGGCCTTGCCGCGATCACCCACCAGGTGAGCAGCGCGGATTTCGTGTAGGGCCTGGTGAGGGGTGAGACTGGGCACATGACTGAACAGCCCGACGGCTTCACCCTGTTTTCGGTTCTTGACGGCTTCCTTGATGTTGAGGATGACCACATTGACGAGGTGGTCGAGGAGTTTGATGCGGCCGTTGCCCATGTGGGGGAGCAGGAGGTGGTGCTACGCGGCATGTATGACGTGTCCGGTCTGCGCGCTGATGGCTCGGTGATGTTGTGGCTACACGGCCCGCGCCTTGAGGACTTGCAGATGGCGCTGCGAGAACTGCGCGCCACTCACTTGCTTGAGGACACCGACCTCACGTGGTCTGCCGCGGGAGTGCACCGCGCGGCCGAGTTCAACCGCGCGCATGTGCCGGGCTTTCTGCGTGGCGAGCGTCCGCGCAACTGGTTGACCGTGTACCCGTTTGTTCGCTCCCACGAGTGGTACCTACTGCCGGAGGACGAGCGCTCGCAGATGCTCCGCGAGCATGGCATGAAGGGTGCGGCGTTCAAGGGAGTTGTCGCCAACACCGTCGCCGCTTTTGCCCTCGGTGACTACGAATGGCTGCTGCCGATGGAGTCTGACGACGTGACGGAACTTGTCGACATGATGCGCGACCTGCGTTACACCGAAGCGCGCCGTCACGTGCGTCACGAGTTGCCGTTCTACACCGGGCGGCGCATCGACACCGCCGAGGCCGTGGACGTGCTGTCCTCATGAGCGAGACGCTGCCTCCCCTTGCCGCCTCCACGCGGATTGTTGAGCCCGCCCGCTACGACGCGATCCTGCTGGCGGGTTTCGGTGGCCCCGAAGGTCAGGATGACGTCATCCCGTACTTGCGCAATGTGACCCGGGGCCGCGGTGTGCCGGACGAGCGCCTCGAAGAGGTGTCTCACCACTATCGCCACTTTGGCGGGATCAGCCCGATCAACCAACAAAACCGTGACCTCAAGGCGGCACTTGAGGCGGAGATTTCGCGCCGCGGCTTGGGTTTGCCGGTGTACTGGGGCAATCGTTTCTGGGTCCCATACTTCGCCGACGCTCTGCGTGAGTTGCACGCCGACGGTCACCGCCGTGTGCTCGTCATCGTCACTACGGCTTTTTCGAGTTACTCGGGTTGCCGTGCCTACCGGGAGGACCTCGCGACTGCACTCGCCGAGACCGGGCTCGACGGGGAAATTGTGCTCGACAAGGTACGCCAGTACTTTGACCACCCCGGCTTTGTGGAGCCGAATATCGCAGCAGTGCGGGACGGTTTGCGTGCGCTGGCTAGCGATGGTCATGGGGCAGCACCGCACGTGATGTTCGCGACTCATTCGATTCCCTCGGCGGCCGCCGATGTGTCTGGCCCGCGCGAGGCCCGTCCCGATGGCACCGCTGTGCCCACCGGGGGCGGTGAGGAGTGGCATGCGGGCGGAGGTTGGTACGCGGAACAGCAACGAGCGGTGGCCGACCTCATCATGGATCGCCTTGCTGACGAGTTCCCCGGCGTCGCATATTCGCTTGTCTATCAATCGCGTTCGGGCGACCCGCGCGTGCCGTGGCTGGAGCCTGATATTAACGACGCGATCAACGCCCTCGATGCGGACGTGTCGGGTTTGGTCATCTCACCGCTCGGCTTTGTCTCGGATCACATGGAAGTGGCATGGGACCTCGACAATGAGGCGCTTGAAACGTGCGCGGAGCGTGGCTTGCCGGCGGTCCGGGTGCCATCCGTTGGCGTCGACCCCGCTTTTGTCGCGGGGCTCGTCGACCTGGTGGAAGAGCGTCACGTTGTTGAGGGCGCCCAGCCGCGCGAACGCGTCGCGCTCACCCCATATGGGCCGTGGCAAGACCTGTGCCCTGCGGACTGCTGCCTGGGCCGGGCCCCTCAAGCGACCATCGCTGGCGCGTAAGGATAACCATGTACACCATCACAGGACATACACCCACCGAGCGTTCAGCTCGCTATATGAAGCAACTTGTGTCGCATCTGGGCCGCAAGCTTGAGACCTCGATCGAGGAAGCGTCGGCCTCTGTGACGATGGCCGGCGCTTCTGCAACATTGACGGCGACATCGACGGAACTCACGATGACCGTAAGGGCCGAAGAGGAGTCAACGCTGTTCCGACTCATGGGCGTTCTCCAAAGCCACCTTGAGCGCTTTGGCTCCAGCGATGGCTTGGCAACCACGTGGGACGACGCTGACCTTGCCGCACGCTATGACGTCGCCCGTGCTCACGCGGAAGCAGCACACAATGGCAATTAGTTGGAGGTCGCGTCCATAAACGCCTGGCGCGCACCCAACGCGCGCGCTTGACGAGTTGCTCTGTGGATAGCCGAAGTTGATGTCGGAGGTTGCCTTCATCATTGCTCTGTACGGCGGGACAGAGGAGGATGCGTGGTGAGCACGGCGACACACTCACAGAAAAGATCTAGTCAAGAAGTATTAGATCTTTTCCACTACGATGTCACTATGGCCACCACCTCCCGAGTACCCGCGTCGAGTGCCGAGGTTCTGCCGCTCCCATCGGTCGAAGGGGGCTTCAAGACCGTTCTTGCAGATCCGCCGTGGCGATTTTCGAATCGCACCGGGAAGGTCGCTCCTGAGCACCGCAGGCTCGACCGCTACAGCACCATGGACCTTGAAGAGATCAAGGCGCTACCCGTCGATAAGGTGACGGCCAAAGACGCTCACCTCTATCTGTGGGTGCCTAACGCCTTGCTTCTCGAGGGCATTGAAGTGCTCCAGGCGTGGGGCTTTCGGTATGTCAGCAACGTGATCTGGGCCAAGAGGCGAAAGGACGGGGGACCCGACGGTCGCGGTGTCGGGTTCTACTTCCGAAATGTCACTGAGCCGATTCTGTTTGGCGTAAAGGGCTCGATGCGGACGCTTGCGCCCGCTCGGTCCACTGTCAACATGATCGAGACACGCAAGCGTGAGCACAGTCGCAAGCCCGATGAGCAATACGATCTCATCGAGTCGTGCTCGCCAGGCCCATACCTGGAGATGTTCGCCCGATACGCCCGTCCAGGCTGGCAAGCGTGGGGCAACGAGGCCGCGGACGATGTGGAGCCCCGAGGTCAGTCACACCGCGGCTATGAGGGCGGGAAGATCGAGGAGTTTCCCACCCTTGAGCCCAATGAGCGCATGAGCAGTTGGTTGTCGGAACGTGTCGCCCGCATCATGGTCGAGGAATACGAAGCGGGGGCCTCGGTACAGCAGTTGGCAGATTCCTCGGGCTATTCGATCACTCGCGTGAGGGCGCTTCTCGTAAAGGGAGGCGCCGAATTCCGAAGTCGAGGTCGGCCGCGAAAGTCGCTTGAGCCCGTCAGCGCGTAAGCAGAACTACCGCTCGTCGTCGGAGGTCCGGTCTTCGCGCAAAGGTGGCATCAGGTCTCTCGCTTCGGTGACCATTCGGTCATAGGTCGGTTTCGCCTGGTTCCAGGTTGCAAAGGTGTTGCGCCAATTCGACCTGAACTCGTCGGCGCGGTCTAGAGCCATCTTGGTTTCGATAGCAAGTTCGACACCCTGGATTCGGTCGGGTTCGATACCAATGAGTAGTAGCGGACATTCGCCGCCTCCACCTAGATTGACTTTCGGAAGCAGTTTCTCCCAGTGTGTGGTGGATTGACCATACTTGAAGCCGCCGTCTTTGCTCCGGACCGTCGGGCCTATGAGGGCCTGCAATTCAGGACCGCGCGTGATGATGACGCCAACGGCGATCGCGCCTTCGTGGTGTAGCGCCTGGAAATTAATCAAGTCGCGATCGTAGAACGGATCCTTGTTGTTCCATTCCATCTCGACAGCCACACCAGGCAGCGGTGACTCCAAGGTCCCTTTGCCGAACATGTCTATTTCGTGGCCGCGCGTCCGGGTGGTGCGAAGAATGGTTCCATCAAGCTCAATGGACTTGGTGATCGTGATGTTCTGCTTTCCCCAGATCTGCTCACCCGTTGGTCCGGTCATCGCCGCTAAGGAGTCATCGAAGCGTTTGACGAAGACAGTCCTTCCTCCGCCCCCGGTACGAAGTTCGTCCAAGGTTGGGGCGAAGGCGGAGAGCGCATCCTCGAGGTCTCGTGCGCGATCAGCAAAGGATTCCCGAAGTATCACATCGGCGTAGCGTGTCGCACCGTAGATATAGCCCTCCGGCCAATTCGCTGTCGACAGTTCGCGCACCGCGCCAGCAAGATCGACGACGTCTTCCGTGAGAACTTCGCTCGGTTCCCGTTTCACACCGCCGGATTCTACATGTGGCGCTTTTCGCCAGGCCAAAGGGCCGCTTGAGGGGAGCGCTGACCCACGCACGCTTTAGGGTGAGTGACCGACCCGGAGGGGCGACTTATTCGGGCGTCGTCGACGCCGCCTCGGTGAAGGCCCGGCGCGGTTGGTGTAGCCGGCCCATCGAGACAAGGTCGCGGCGGAAGAACACCGCCGCTGTCCAGTCGAGAGCAATGCGCGCCTTGCGGTTGAACGTGGGGATCTGCAACAAGTGGTACGTGCGATGCATGAACCACGCAGGCCAGCCGCGCAGCTTGACTCCCAGCACATCCGCCACTCCCTTGTTGAGGCCAAGCGATGCGACGAGGCCGAGGTGACGGTGCTTGTACTCACGTGGTGGGCGACCCTTCACGTGCAACGCAAGGTTCTTGCCCAAGCGACGCGCTTGGCGCACGGCGTGCTGGGCACTAGGGGCGCAATAGGCGGGCTGGTCCTTGGTGAGGTCCGGCACTTGAGCGCAGTCGCCCGCAGCCCAGGCACCGGGAATGACCTTGCCGTCTTCCGTTGCCACTTGCAGCGTCGGAAGCGCGATCACGTGGCCCTTGGGACCGAGCGGGAGGTCGGATTCGGCAAGGACCGGCGCGGGCTTGACGCCTGCCGTCCACACCACGGTGTCCGCCTCGAACTTTTGGCCGTCGGACAATGCGATGTGCCCGTCCTCGCATGATTCAAGGCGGGTTTCGAGGAGTACCTCCATGCCGCGGGATTGCATTTGCTTGCGCGCATAGACGCCCATGTCGGGACCGAGCTCCGGCAGGATGCGGCCCATCGCTTCGACCATGACAAAGTGCAACTCGTCGGGACTGATCTCGGGGTAGTACCGCAAGGCGGCACGCGCCATATCCTCTGTCTCCGCGAAAGCCTCAACCCCCGCAAAGCCGCCGCCCACAAAGACAAAGGTGAGGAGGCGTCGGCGGAGGGCGGGGTCGTCCGTCGTCGCCGCACGGGCAATGCAACCGAGCACCTTGTTGCGCAGGTTGATTGCTTCCTCGACGTACTTAAAGCCAATCGCGAACTCCTTGAGCCCTGGGATCGGCAGAGTCCGGGACACAGAGCCGAGCGCAAGGATGATCTCGTCGTACGTGATTGTCAGGTCGTCGCCAAAATCGGTGGTGGCGTGGACGGAGCGAGCCGCGTGATCAATGGACGCAACGCGTGCCTGAAGGACCTTGGCGCCCTTGAGTTCCTTGCGTAGCGGCACCACTGCGTGACGGGGTTCGATCGACCCAGCAGCAGCCTCGGGCAAGAACGGCTGATACGTCATGTACGGACGCCGGTCGAGCACCGTGATGTCGACGCGGCCCTTTGCCTTGCGCTGGAGCGTGAGAGCGGCGTACAGGCCTACGTAGCCACCGCCAACGATGAGGACGCGAGTGCGTGCCATGAGGTGTACCTCCCAGTGGCGTCAACCCCACTGGGAGCACTCGTGTTCCCCGCGCTCCGCTGCACAGGCTGTGGGTCAGTCGCGGCCCGTCATGGTGGTGACATCGAGCAGAGTGTCGAGTTGCTGTGGTGTCACGTCGCCACGCTCCACAAAGCCGAGTGCCTCGACGGCTTCCCGGACGGTGAGGCCATGCGCCACGGCGTGCTTGGCAATCTTTGCCGCGTTCTCGTAGCCGATGACACGGTTGAGGGGAGTGACGATGCTGGGGCTCGCCTCAGCGAAACGCCTCGCTTTGTCGACATTCGCGGTAATGCCCACCACCGTCTTGTCAGCAAGGACGCGGGCGGCGTTGGCGAGCAGGCTCATCGACTCAAGGACGCCGAGAGCCATGACGGGAATCTGAACGTTGAGTTCAAAAGAGCCTGAGGCGCCGGCCCACGCGACCGTGGCGTCATTGCCAACGATGCGGGCACACACCATGAGGACAGCCTCGGGGATCACCGGGTTGACCTTGCCCGGCATGATCGACGAGCCCGGTTGAAGATCGGGGAGGTAGATCTCGCCGAGGCCTGTGTTGGGCCCCGAACCCATCCACCGCAAGTCATTGCACATCTTGGTGAGGCTGACGGCGATCGTGCGCAATGCACCGGAGACCTCAACGAGTCCATCCCGGGCCGATTGCGCCTCGAAATGGTCGCGGGCCTCGGTGATCGGCAAGCCAGTGTCCTCGGCCAGCAGCGCGATGACGCGTTGCGGGAAGCCGGTGGGGGTGTTGATGCCGGTGCCCACCGCGGTGCCGCCAAGAGGCACCTCAGCGAGGCGTGGCAGCGCGGCGTGGAGACGCTCAATTCCAAACCGGACCGCGGCCGCGTATCCGCCGAATTCCTGACCCAGGGTCACCGGTGTGGCATCCATGAGGTGCGTGCGCCCTGACTTCACGACGTCCGCGAACTCCGTGGCTTTGGCCTCGAGAGCACCCGCGAGGTGGCTGAGGGCCGGGACGACGTCGTTGACAAGTGCCGAGGTGGCCGCCACGTGGACCGACGTGGGAAACACGTCATTGCTCGACTGTGAGGCATTGACGTGGTCGTTCGGGTGCACATCAGCACCGAGGATGCGCGTGGCAAGAGTGGCGATCACTTCGTTGGTGTTCATGTTCGAGGACGTGCCGGAACCCGTTTGGAACACATCGACGGGGAAGTGGGCGTCATGCGCTCCGCCAGCCACCTCGTCGGCCGCCGCCACAATCGCGTGTGCAACGGCGTCGTCAATGACGCCCAACTCAGCGTTTGCGAGAGCCGCGGCCTTCTTCACGCGCGCCAGCGCCTCAATGTGCCGCCGCGTCAGCGTGATCCCCGAGATCGGAAAGTTCTCGACCGCGCGCTGCGTCTGCGCCCTGTACAGCGCGTCTGCGGGGACGCGAACTTCACCCATCGTGTCGTGTTCGATGCGAAATTCCATGCGGCCATTGTGTCAGGCGAGAGAAAAGTCCTTGAGAACTTGTGTGACTTCCGTCATAGTTGGGTGTGACATTCGTCTCACCTGACGAATATTGGACGCCGATCGGGCACGGCGATGACGCTTAGGGGTTGTTGTGAAGTCCCGTCGTGAGGCATTGAGAACAGCGGCGTTGATCGCTGCGCGTGCGTCCCTCGAAACGCAGATTGCCATGGTGCAGGCCACCACCACCGTTGATGCCACCTTGCAAAGCCGCGTTGACTCGCGCCTTACGGCGTACCGCATGGCGCTCTCCGACGCTCGAGTTCGCGCCGCTCAGGCATAAGTCACAGTCAGCGAAAAGAATCAGGCGTCAGCTCTAGATAAGAGCGCATTCGCTCGCTAGACTGGTTGCGGCTTCATCGCCACTTTTATCGTCAAGGACGACCTTCACCCAGCGGAATACCGCGGATTGGTCGCTCCAGACGCCCCACTCCCACCCCGCTCGGCACGGGGGCGCGTCCATAACTCGGCATGACGCCGAACCTGAGGGGACGCCATGGCTCTGATTGACATTCCGACTGACAAGATTGCCGACGCTCTACGCGAAGGTGAGCAGGCATCGGCCGCCGAGTTCTTGAACCTCGCGACCTCCCGCGATGTCAAGATCCGTGAAAGCGTCGCTGCGCGGACCGACGCCCCGATGAGTGTGCTAATTCACCTCGCTCTCGACGCCAAGACGTCGGTGCGGGTGGCACTTGCGTCCAACCCCGTCATCGCCACGATGGTGTCGGTCATTGACCTCTTGGCTGCAGACAAGGACATTGACGTGCTCGTCGCGTTAGTGAGCAATGACGCCATCTCGGCGAGCCGCCTGGCACACCTGGGTGAGCACGCGAAGAAGCGCGTGCGCGAAGCGTTCGAGATGCGCCTGACCGCTGCTTAGCGGTCCTTGCCGCCCGCAGGTGCCATTGGCGTCTCACCAAGCTCGTCGCGAGTGGGCGGGTTGGCTCCGGCTCGCGAGACGGTGATCCCCGCGATGCGCGAGCATCGTTCGAGCACCTCCCGGAGCGTGACCTCAGAGATATCCGCGAGAGCATGTCTGCGCTCCGCGCCGAGCAGCCCCGCCTCCCACAATCCATCTATCAGGCCCGACATAAATGAGTCACCGGCGCCCACCGTGTCCACCACGGCGACTGGCGCGGGCGAGACCGAGACAATCCCGCAGTTGGCAAAGGCGATCGCGCCTTCCGCGCCGCGGGTCACTACGACGATCGCCGGGCCTTGCGAACGCCACGCGGCCGCAACCTCCAAGACCTCCTCGCCCGGCGCGAGCCAGGCAATGTCCTCATCGGACACCTTGACGACGTCCGCCAAGGCAATGAGCCTTTCGACACGTGCGCGTGCGTGGACCGGGTCTCCCATGAGTGCTGGTCGCGCATTTGGGTCGTAGGTGATGGTCGCCTGCGAACGTGCCATGCCCACCACCTCGTGCACGGTCGAGGCACCCGGGTTAAGCACCGCCGCAATCGAGCCCGTGTGGACGACGCGCACATCGTCGCTCAAGGCACGTGGCGCCGTGAGGTCCCAGTCGAGGTCAAAGGTGTAGGTGGCAGCGCCGGTCTCATCGAGGACTGCGGTGGCAACGGAGGTGCGGTCCGCGAATCGGGATTCGCCTAGCCGCACTCCCGACGCTTCCACGTGGTCGCGGACGAGCCGTCCGTGATCGTCGTCGCCAAGCGACGTGAGGAGGTCGACGTTGCGGCCGAGGCGCGACAAGCCGAGCGCGACGTTTGCGGGTGATCCCCCCGGGTGGGTCGACGTGGTGCCATCAGGCCGCTTGACGACGTCGACGAGAGCCTCCCCGATGACGAGTGCGATCTCAGTCATTGGAGTCTTCTGTAGCGGCCGTGATCGCGCGTTGGGCGCCGTCGAGGAGTGCCTCACAGCGCTTTGCGAGAGCTTCGCCGCGTTCCCATAGCGCCATCGACTCATCGAGAGTGGCGGCGCCATTCTCGAGAGTTGAGACGATGCCGGCGAGCTCGTCACGCGCCTCTTCGTAGGTCATGTCGTCGGGCGATCGCGGATTCTTTGTCACATCGTCACCGTAGCGCGTCATAACCCGGGACCTAATTCCTCTCATTGTGTGTCGGACGGCCGATTGAGGTCATACACCGGCAGTTGATCACAATGGGGTGATAGCACATGTTCAGTGACAGCACACAGCCCGGCGGCTTGGATCCAAGCCTGTCGGATGTTGACCTGGCCCAGTTGGCCCGCTCAGAAGAAGCGAAGGTGCGCGCAAGTGCCGCAGCGCACCCCAACATTCCTTTGACGCTTTTGATTCAGCTCGCAAAGGACGAGGCTCACTCTGTGCGTGCAGGAGTGGCGCGTAACCCGCGCAAAGACGTTCCCGAGGAAGTTCTCAGGGAGCTCGCCAACGACCGTGCCGCGGACGTCGTGTTCGCACTCATCGCGAACCCGTCTGTACCGGACTCGGTGATCGCACGCGTCATGCGTGGCAAGCACAAGGATGCAATTGGGCCCGCGAAGGCTCGTCTTGCCCAGAGCGGGACAAAGACGGGAATCCTCGGCGGCCTGGCGGGGCTCCGAAACTAAGCGCGCGCCGCGCGCGGCGGCGAGGTTCGCCTCGACCGCTACGCGCGGCGTGGCTCACCGGGTGACGGTGGGACGTCGCGGGGAGGCGACGTCTGCGTCACACGGGCGCCGAGCGTGCCCACCGACAACCGGATCGACACCTCGTCCCGGGCCATCACGTCGTCAAATGCCCTCACCACAGTCCCGTCGCGTCGCCGCACCACCGCGTACCCCCGGTCGAGGGTCGATTGCGGACTGAGAGCCCGCAAAGAGGCCGCCTGAGCGTCGAGCACGGATCGTGAACGCGACACGGTGAGGAGAGCGGCTGCGCGCAAAGCGTTCCGGGTGCGCGTCAGCACCTCACGATGAGGAGCGAGCATTCGCTCCGGTTGAGACATGACCGGACGTGCTCGCATGTCGGCAATGCGGAGGCGCTCGCGATCGAGCCTGCTCGCGATTACGCTCACGATGAGAGCGCGCAAGCCTGCGATCCGGTCCCTCTCGAGCGCTTCGTCGGGCACCACCTTCTTGCCTGCGTCGGTGGGAGTTGACGCACGGTAGTCAGCCACCAAATCCAATAGCGGCGAGTCAAGTTCGTGCCCAATGGCGCTGATGAGCGGGGTTGCGATCTCCGCAGCGGCCCGCACAAGCGCCTCATCAGAGAAGGGGAGCAGGTCCTCAAGCGATCCACCGCCGCGCGCAACGACGATGACGTCCACATCCGGGTGGGCATCGAGTTCACGCAGCGCCGCCACCACTTCAGGCACCGCCCGTGGGCCTTGAACCGTGACCCGGCGCACCTCAAACGTCGCTGCCGCCCACCGCGCCTGTGCATTGGTCACCACGTCATGCTCGGCATCACCTTGGGTTGCGACAACAAGCCCGATGCGGCGGGGGATGACGGGCAACGAGACCTTGCGTTCGGGTGCAAAGAGTCCTTCAGCGGCGAGAGCCGCCTTGAGCGCCTCGATGCGGGCGAGCAGGTCACCGAGGCCCACCGCTCGGACTTCGTCGCCCACCATCTGCAGATCGCCGCTACGAATCCACCACTGCGGCTTCGCATGGACCACTACGCGAGCACCGTCGCTGAGATCAAGGCCAAGCGCATCGAGCTGAGCTGCAGGAAGCGTCGCTTTGAGGGACATGTTCTCGTCGGTATCGCGGAGCGTGACAAAGACGAGGTGCTTCCACCTCTTCACGTTGAGCACCTGCCCCTCGACCCACACGGGGCTCATGCGCGCGACGTACTCGCCGATCTTGGGGCTGAGGTGTCGGACAGGCCAGGGCCGCTCGGGGGACGTCTCCGCCGCGGTGGCAGCAAGTGATGCCGACGCAGGGGGCAAGGCTCCACCAGGAACGGCGGCGCCGCCGGGCTCGTTGACGGGGTCGGTCACGCACTCAGCCTGCCACGTAGGATGGTCGATATGGCACCCTCTACCTCACAGCGCGTCCTCTTGGCCGCGCCGCGCGGGTACTGCGCCGGCGTGGACCGCGCCGTCATCGCGGTCGAAAAGGCTCTCGAACTCCACGGGGCCCCCATCTACGTGCGCAAGGAGATCGTGCACAACAAGTTTGTAGTGGAGACCTTGAGTGAGCGCGGAGCGATCTTCGTCAACGAGACGGACGAGGTTCCCGAAGGCGCGCGTGTCGTCTTCTCCGCGCACGGCGTCTCGCCGGCCGTCCGCGAAGCGGCCGCTTCGCGCAACCTCGCGACGATCGACGCCACGTGTCCCTTGGTGACAAAGGTTCACAAAGAGGCGGTGCGCTTTGCCCGCGAAGGCCAGACGATCCTCCTCATCGGCCACATTGGTCACGAAGAAGTCGAAGGCACGGCCGGAGAGGCGCCCGAGCACACGATCATCGTCAACTCGCCTGACGACGTCGACACCCTTGAAGTGCCTGACCCCAACAACGTGGTGTGGCTGTCGCAGACCACTCTGTCGGTGGACGAGACGATGGAAACTGTGCGCCGACTTCGCGAGCGTTTCCCTGCACTCCAGGATCCGCCAAGTGACGACATCTGCTACGCGACTCAGAATCGCCAGGTCGCCGTGAAGAAGATGGCACCCGAATGCGACCTCGTCATCGTGGTGGGATCGGCGAACTCGTCTAACTCTGTGCGTCTCGTTGAAGTCGCACTTCAAAACGGGGCTCGCTCCTCGTACCGCATCGACCGCGCGCTTGAGCTCGAGGACGCGTGGTTCGACGGTGTCTCCACGGTGGGTGTCACCTCTGGGGCATCGGTGCCGGAGATCCTTGTGCGCGATGTTCTCGATGCGCTCGCGGCTCGGGGCTACGAGACCGTTGAAGAGGTGCGCACGGCGACGGAAGACCTCATGTTCTCGTTGCCGCGCGAGATCCGTGCCGACATGAAGGCACGCGAAGCGGCCAAGGCGTCGACTTAAGGCATCGGTTCGGTGTCGGAGTCGACGGTGTCAGCGTCCACCGCAAATTCGGGTGCGGCTATCTGACGGATGTCGGTTGAGGCCGGCTCGAGCGATGGCAACTCCTCGCTGATGTGCTGCATCTCGCCGAACTTGCGGGCAGACACCATGACGCGTGACTCGAGCGAAGCAACGGTCGAGTTGTAGGCCTTGCCCGCTTGGTCGATCGCGCGGCCAACTTTGGTGAGATGATCGCCCATCACACGCAGTCGGTCGTACAGTTCCTTGCCCGTGGAGAGCACTTGTTGGGCGTTCTTCGCGAGAGCGTCTTCCTTCCACGCGTGAGCCACGGTGCGCAGCATGGCGACGAGTGTGGTGGGGGTGGCGATGACGACCTTCTTGCCGAAGGCATATTCCTGGAGTGATCGGTCCTGCTCCACCGCAGCCTGGTAAAAGGCCTCGGACGGCACGAACATGACGACAAACTCCGGCGCGGAGTCGAACTGATCCCAGTACTTCTTACCTGCGAGGTCATCGATGTGGGCGCGCACATGGCGAGCGTGCGCGAGGAGGCGGTCAGCTCGAACCGACTCGTCATCAGTCTCAAAGGCCTCAATGAGGGCGTTGAGAGCCACCTTGGAGTCGACCACAACCGTGCGTCCTCCTGCGAGCTTCACTGTCATGTCCGGCCGCAGGTTCTTTCCCTCGCTGTCGCGGACCACCTCTTGCTCTTCGAAATCGACGTGCGCCATCATCCCGGCAAGTTCCACCACCCGGCGGAGCTGAACCTCGCCCCAGTTCCCGCGCACGTCCGAGCGACGCAACGTATTGATGAAGTCCGTCGTCTTCTTGTCGAGTTTGGCGGAGGCCTCGACCATCTGGCGGACTTGCTCACTCATCGTCGCTTGGCCAAGAGCGCGCGCTTTGTCCGCCTCAAGCGTCTGCTTCTGCACCTCTTCCAAAGCTTTGGCCATGGGTTCGATGAGATTCTTCACCGCCACCTCGCGCTTGGCGAGTTCCTCCGCATTGGCCTGCTGCGCTCGCGTGAGACGTTCATTTGCGATCTGGAGGAAGGACTCCTGAGTGGTCTTGAGAGTCTGCGCCGATAACGCCTCAAACTGTTGACGAAGTGTCTCTTGGTCCCCCTTGACCTGTGCTACGTACTGCTCATGGGACGCCCGCAGTTCCGCTTCGCGACGCACAGCGAGCTCGGCGGACTCCTCAAGACGGCGCTCAAGCTCCGCAATCTTGGACTTCTCGATCTCCGTAGCGGCTCGAGCCTGGGCCACCGCAGCGTCGGCCGCGCGGTCCTTCCCAGCGGCCCGAACAGCGCCAATAAGCAGGCCGATTACCGCCCCGACCGCCAGGCCGGCCAATCCCACGAGCAACTCCATGGGGTCAACTGTTCCATGCCCCACTGACAGGGCGAACGTGCCTCGCGCGATGACCCAAAAACCGGGACCTAAGCAGGGGTGATGTGATCCAGATCACACAATGTAAGCGTTTCAATTCGATATCGATGTCTTGCTAAATCAACATTGAGGGCGGTCTCTCCTTAGCATGGACAGATCGCGAGGAAACTCCTTGCGACTCATCGTGTGCTCGCGTTGTCTCACAGAGGGTGGCGTGGTGTGTCACGAGCAAAGAAAGGAGCCCGAGTATGAAGCTCGGCACGTTTGGTAAGGGCATCGCGCTGGCAGCAGCCGCGACGCTTGCCCTCGCTGCATGCTCCTCCGACAGTGGTTCGGAGACGAGCAGCAGTGCGGCCGCCACGGGCGGCGCGTCCAACGGTTCGGCCGTCATCCTGGCCAATGGATCGGAACCACAGAACCCGCTTATCCCGGGTAACACCAATGAGGTGGGTGGCGGAAAGATCATTGACTTGGTCTTCGCCGGACTCATCTACTACGACGCCGACGGCGCCGTGCACAACGAGGTCGCCGAGTCGATCGACGTGGTCGACCCGCAGAACCTCACCGTCACGCTCGCTGACGGCTGGACCTTCACCGACGGCACCCCCGTCACCGCGAACTCCTTCGTGGACGCGTGGAACTACGTGGCCAACCTCGACAACGAGTACCTCAACTCGTACTTCTTCGAGGACATCGAAGGCTTCTCGTGGGACGAGCCCGTTGAGGCGATGTCCGGCCTCAAGGTCGTCGACGACAAGACCTTCACCATCACGCTGAACAAGCCCGCTTCGGACTTCGCGCAGCGTCTCGGTTACTCGGCGTTCTACCCGCTGCCCCAGGCATTCTTCGATGACCCTGCGGCGTTCGGTGAGAACCCCATCGGCAACGGCCCGTACATGCTTGACGGCGCGGGCGCATGGCAGCACAACGTCCAGATCGACCTCGTCACCAACCCTGACTACAAGGGCGCGCGTACGCCTCAGAACGGTGGCGTGACGTTCCGCTTCTTCGAGACCCAGGATGCTGCATACGCGGCTCTCCAGGGTGGCGATGTGGACGTCATCGACGGCATCCCGGACGCGGCTCTTGCCTCGTACGAGAGCGACCTTGGTGATCGCGCTGTGAACCAGCCTGCGGCCATCTTCCAGTCGTTCACCATCCCGGACCGCCTGCCCCACTTCTCGGGTGAAGAGGGCAAGCTGCGTCGTCAGGCGCTGTCCATGGCGATCAACCGTGACGAGATCACGCAGATCATCTTCCAGGGCACCCGCACCCCCGCCTCCGACTTCACCTCGCCGGTGATCGACGGCTGGAGCGACTCGCTTGAGGGCGCCGAGGTTCTGGCATACAACCCCGAGGAGGCAAAGAAGCTGTGGGCTGAGGCCGACGCTATCTCGCCTTGGGACGGCACCTTCCGTATTGCGTACAACGCAGACGGCGGGCACCAGTCTTGGGTGGACGCCACGATCAACTCGATCAAGAACACCCTTGAGATCGACGCCGAAGGCAAGGCCTACGCGACGTTCAAGGAGCTTCGTGACGACGTGGTGAGCCGTACGATCGATTCGGCATTCCGTACCGGTTGGCAGGCCGACTACCCCGGTCTTTACAACTTCCTTGGCCCGCTCTACGCGACCGGCGCTGGCTCGAACGACGGCGACTACTCGTCGGCTGACTTCGACTCGCTCCTCGCTGAGGGCATCTCGGCCACGGACCCTGCTGAGGCGAACGACCTCTTTCAGCAGGCACAGCAGGTGCTGCTTGCAGACCTCCCTGTGATCCCGCTGTGGTACTCGAACGTCAACGGCGGTTACGGCACGGACGTGAGCAACGTCCAGTTCGGCTGGAACTCAGTGCCGCTGTACTACGAGATCACAAAGAACTAGGTGATACCTGGGGGGGCGGGGGGGGGCCCGCCCGCCCGGGGGGGGG
>JAEYOR010000062.1 GCA_023411615.1 Actinomycetes bacterium | reverse complement strand
CGGACCAGTTGGTCCGGGCCCCACTGCGTATGTCTAGAGATCGACTCCCAAGGTGACAGGCTCCGGGACCAACTCGATCCCGAATCGTTCACGCACGCGGGTCTTGATCACGCGTGCCAAGTCAACGATGTCGTGAGCCGTCGCGTGACCGCGGTTTGTCAGCGCCAACGTGTGCTTGGTCGACAACGACGCCGGAGCGTCGGCCGCAATGGCGAAGCCCTTGCCAAACCCCGCATGCTCGATAAGCCACGCGGCGCTCACCTTCATCGAGTCAGCGGGGGCGTGCGGCCCCGGCGGGAAGCGCGGCGTATCGTCAGGCAGGGACGCCGCGGTGGCAGCGTCGATGATCGGGTTGGTGAAGAAGGACCCAGCACTCCAGGTGTCGTAGTCTGCGGCGTCGAGCACCATGCCCTTGGAACGGCGCAATGCGAGCACGGCCTGGCGCACGTCTGCGATCGGCACTCGTGCCCCTTCCTCGACCCCAAGCGCTTGCGCCAGTTGCGCGTAGCGAATCGGCGCTGAGAGCGAGGCCATCCGGACGTGGAAGGTGACCGACAAGATGACGTAGCGAGGCGTCGGCCGCCACACACGCCCGTCGTCGGCGCCGCCACTCATCGAGCGCTTGAAAAGTGAGTTCCGGTACGAGAATCCGCAGGACATGAGCGGAAGCGTGCGCACCTCACCGTGGTGTCGATCCCACGTGCGCACCTGCGCGATGACGTCCGCCACCTCGGCACCATAGGCGCCGACGTTCTGCACGGGCGTTGCGCCAACGGCTCCCGGAATGCCGGACATCGCCTCGAAGCCCGACCATTGGCTTGCGACGGCGCGCTCCACAAGTGCGTCCCATGAGACTCCGGCAGCAGCTGTGATGGTGAGTCCGCCGCACGCGCCGTCATTGATGAGGGTGACGTTGGCCCCGACATCGCGGCGCGCGTCACGGACTACCACGCCGTCAAAGCCTGCGTCGCTTGCGAGGAGGTTCGATCCTCCGCCTAGGACGAGCAATGGCGTGGCGTTGGCGTCGGCTTCCCGCACGGCATCGATGAGCTCGCCATCGCTGGCCGTCTCGATGAGGGTTGCGATGGGTCCGCCGACCCGCATGGTGGTGAGATCGGCGAGCGACGTCATGGTCTCAGGGTAGTCCTGGCGAATCGTCTTGAGGTTGGACCGGGAAGGTCTGCCCCGCGGCATCGATCACGTCAGCCTCACCACGCTGCGCCTTCTTGGCCTTAAGGCTCAGCACATTCGCACCCACCTCCCGCACCTGCGAGCGGCGTGAGCGGAACAGGCGTGCGTCGGAGCGAACGGCACGGGCAAGCACAAAGGAGACAACCGAGCCGACGAGCACAAGGAGCATCGCGTGGCGCAGCGCCATGATGCCGCCGAGGTGCCCCACCGCTTGCGGCACGAGGAGACCTGCCACCGTACTGAATGAGGACACGGCGGCGACACGGGCGGCGGCGCGCCGGGGGTCGTCGGCTGCGGCAGAGAAGCCGATCGGGTAGTTGAGCGATGCGCCTGCGCCCCACAGAAGGACCGCGAGCGGGATCAACCACACCGTGGGTGTGAAGGCATAGAGCGATACGCCCATCGCGGCGACAATCGCCGAGATGCGCAACGTCTTGACTCGACCGATGCGGTCGATGATGCCCGAGCCACCCATGCGGACGGAGAACATCGCGACAACGAACACCCAGTAGACAATGTCGCCTTGCGCCTCCTTCCCGCCAAAGTCGTCGACAACCGACAAAGCGAGCCATTGCGCCGCGATCATTTCGGTCATGGCCGCAGCAAAGACGATGGCGCCAATGAGAAGGACCCGGCGGTTCTTGTATTCCTCTCCGGCCGTGGCAAAGGGTCCACCCAAAGTGGCCGACGCGACTCGCGGGTCGGGGGTGCCGTCAAGCACGGCAAACGGGATGAGGATGGCGCGAACCACCGCAGTGAAGACGCCAACCGCCACAAAGTGCCACACGACCGCGAGGTGCCAGTGCGAAGCCGCGGCGCCCACCGCGAGCCCGAGTCCCATGCCTACCGAGAATCCCGCGTGGAACTGCGGCATGATCGAACGGCCGTGACGGCGCTCGACTTCGGCGGCCTCGGCGTTAATCGCCACGTTCGCCAACGCGAATGTGAAGCTGACAACGAAGTACGACACGGCGAACAGCGGCTTGGAGCCGAGCTCAGCACCAAGCCCCGTCGCCGAAAGCGCCGCCATATAGCCAAAGCCGGACCACCACAGCACCGCGCGAGTGCCAAAGCGCGCAGTTGACCAGCCCGCGACGACAAGTGCGGCAAGCGCGCCCACCGCACCCGAGAGGATGAGGAGCGCGAGCCCGGCGGGGGTCACCTCCATGAGGTCACGCAAACTCGGCATGCGCGACAAGAACGTGGTGACAAGCATTCCGAGCAAGGCGAAGAGACCGAGCAGGGTGAAGCGCGCAGTGCGCACCCGCGCCGGATTGGGCCGTGTCGTTGGCGCCATGCCGTAAGAGGGAACCATGATGTCCTGTCCCAGCGGGGTCGCGGCACGCGCGTTGCCCCGAGAGAATTCGAAACGTTTCGAAGCGAGAGTATCATGGGGCAGATACGCTGAGCGCACACCGATGGCGTCCCGGGTGGGGCCGGAATGGGGAGCACAGATGAGCGCAGGTCGGCGGCCCACGATGGCCGACGTCGCCTCTCGTGCTGGCGTGTCCGTTTCCACGGTTTCCCTCACGTACTCAGGCGCAGGCCCCATCTCTCCCGACATGAAGGCGCGAGTCGAGCGCGCGGCGGAGGAACTGGGTTACGCGGGCCCGTCACCGCAAGCGCGAGCACTGCGCTCCGGCCGCACCCACATCGTCGGCCTCGTCGTCCACGACCGCCTCCAGCTGGCGCTGCGCGACCCCTTCACGCTTGGCGTGCTCGACGCATTGATTGGCGATCTCGGCGAGATGGGTCTTGGCGTGCTGTGGCTGCCATCGCCCCCTCCCGAGCCCACCGAGCCCACCCTGCTCGACACTGCCCCGATGGACGCCGCCGTTGTCATGCGCGTGCGCGATCACGACGAGCCCGCGCTCGAGATCCTCGCGCGACGCGGTGTCCCGGTAGCGATTGTCGAAGGCGTGGCGCCCGGCGCTGCCTCCATCACCATTGACGACACGTCTGCAACGCGCGAACTGATCGAGCACCTCCGGTCCCTGGGTCACGAGCGCATCGGCACCATCACCTTGCCGCGCAATTCGGACCGCGAGACCGCCGTGGTCACCGACGACATGCTGAGCGGGACGTCATGGACCCCCACCAAACACCGTCTCAAAGCCTTTGCCGAGGCCGGCATCGAGCCGTGCGTCATCGTCGAATCGCGGACATCGGCTCTCCAAGAGGGCATCAATGCGGGGCACCTTGCGCTCGCGCACGAGTCCGCGCCTACTGCGCTTGTGTGCCAGTCAGATCTCCTTGCCGCCGGTGCATTGCTCGCGGCCCGCGAGCGCGGCTTGCGGGTCCCGGAGGACATCGCTATCACCGGCTTCGACGGGATCGACCTCGCGTGGCTCGAGCCGATGCAGCTGACGACCGTCCTCCAGGACGGGCCGGCCAAGGGTCACCTCATCGCTCAAGCGGTGCGCGATCTCCTCGACGGCGGCCCGGCGCCGGTCCTCACGTTGCCGCTCGAGATGCGCATCGGCACCACCACCGGCCCCGCCGCCTAGGCTCCGAACCGCTGACCCTCGCCCCCACACGTTCCGAACCGCTCACCTCCGCAACACGCCGGGAGGTGAGGCGTAAGCACTCCGGTGGGCGGCGCGTCGGGCCGACGAGCGGTTCGTAACATCAGGGAAGGGGCGTCAGCGGTTCGCAACTTCCGGGGCGGCCGACGCTGGGGCGGCCGGCGCTGGGACGGCCGACCTTCGAGGGGCCGACGCTGGGCCGGGGCGGGGCACGACGCCCCCAGAAATGCCGAGCGGGCGCCACCCGGCTTCCCGGACGACGCCCGCTTGAGCGGTTGAGTGAATCAGCTGATGTTGAACCACGCCTTGAGGGCGGGAATCATGAAGTAGATCAAGAACGCGCCAGCGGTGACCCACATGAGCGGTTTGATGTCCTTGAGCTTGCCGGTGACGGCGTTGATCACCACGTAGGCGATCGCACCCACACCGATACCGGCGGCAATCGAGTAGCCGAACGGCATGATGACGATCGTGAGGAAGGCGGGTACCGCAATGCGGTAGTCCTTCCAGTCGATGCCAATCGCGCCAGCGAGCATCATGAGACCCACGATGACGAGCACCGGCGTGGCGGCCTCATACGGAATCACCTGCGCGATGGGCGTGACGAACATCGTGACGAGGAACGCAAGGCCGGTCACCACTGAGGCGAGACCCGTGCGCGCACCGTCACCCACACCCGAGGCGGACTCGATGTACGCCGTGTTGGACGAGACGCCACCGAGACCACCGGCCATGGCCGAGATCGAGTCGACGATGAGGATCTCCTGCGAGTTCTCGGGGATGCCCTCGTCGTCTAGCAGGCCAGCCTCGTCACCGACTGCGGTCATCGTGCCCATCGTGTCGAAGAAGTCGACAACGAGAAGCGAGAAGACGAGCATGAGCGCGGAGATGAAGCCAACGCCTGCACCCTCGGAGAAGGCGCCAAAGAGGTCCACCTTGAACACCGTGGCAAAGTCAAGCGAGTTGAACTCAAGGCCATCGAAGGTGGGGACGTTGAGGCCCCACTGCTGCGGCCGCGCCCACTCAATGAGAAAGCCGAGCACCGTGGCACCGACGATCGAGATGAGCAGCGCACCCTTGACCTTGCGCACCATGAGAATGGCGGCGAGGAGCAGGCCCACAAAGAACACGACGACGGTCCACGAGACGACGTAACCGCCCACGCCGAACTCGGACGGCGTCGGATCGAAGTCGGCGCCCGGGTCACGGACAACCTTTGCGTCCCAGAACGCGATGAAGGCGAGGAACAGACCGATACCAGCGGCGATCGCCTGCTTGAGCGCTTTCGGGATCGCCTGAAGGAACTTGAGGCGGAGCTTGGTGAGCACCAAGATCAGCACAAGCGCACCCTCGAGGACGATGAGTCCCATGGCCTGCTTCCACGTGAGCATGCCGGAGCCAACGAGGCCGTAAGCGACAAACGAGTTGAGGCCAAGGCCAGCAGCCACGGCGAGCGGGAAGCGCGCCCAGGCACCCATGAAAATCGTCATCAAGCCCGCGATGAGTGCGGTGGCGGTTGCGATGGCAACGAAGCCGCTGCCTGCCTCCGTGCCGCCGCCCAGATACGTGCCCGTGTTGTCAGGAACGCCCGCAAGGATGATGGGGTTGAGAACCACGATGTAGACCATCGTGAGGAAGGTCGTCAGTCCACCACGGACTTCCTGACCGAACGACGATCCCCTGCCAGAGATCGAGAAATAGGCATCGAGCTTTGCTTTCAAGCCCGTGCTCTCCTTTGTTGCACCTGCCATAGGAAGCATCGTGGCAGTGACTGGGCCGCTGTGGCCACTTCTTGGCGTCAAACCTCACGCCCGCGGCTTGTCGCTATCCCACAAAAACCGTCTGAGGGTTCGGACAAAAGTCCCCTATTGGCACGCTCAGAGCGCGCCGCTGCTTGTGGAACGTCGAGAAACTACGCGCAGTCGACGATCGCCTGGGCTTTGCCGAGCACCTTTGCGCCATCGAAGGTCACGGAGACATCGATGCGCGCACGCTTGAGGTCGTGATCAAGTGCACCAACCACGGCCTCGATTGTCACCGTAGCCTCACCGAGGGCCGGGACCGGGATGGGACGCGTGAAGCGAGCCTGATAGTCGACAACGTTGCCGGCACCGGACCACTCCTCAACAACAGACGCACC
Organism: Actinomycetes bacterium; assembly: GCA_023411615.1. Lineage (GTDB taxonomy): Bacteria > Actinomycetota > Actinomycetes > Actinomycetales > Demequinaceae > Demequina. The sequence continues at coordinate 2,249 of JAEYOR010000062.1, read as the reverse complement.
GAGGCCCATCGTCAACATGCCATGCGCGATGACGCCGGGCAGGCCAACGGACTCCGCAAAGGCGTCGTTGTAGTGGATTGGGTTGAAATCGCCCGACGCTCCGGCGTAGCGGACCAAGTTGTCACGGGTCAGCGTCACCTCACGGCTCGCTACCTCATCGCCGACGTTGAGCGCAGCGAACGTGGGCAGAGTCTCGTCGCTCACTGCTCCCCTTCCCTCACGGCCAGCGTAGACAAGACGGTGGCAACGGGTGCGCCGTCCTCATCCACGATCTCCGCGCGCGTGGTCACCATCGAGATGCCTGCGCGTTGAGTGATGGTTTCGATTGTCACGGTGGTCGTCACCACGTCGCCCGCAACGAGCGGACGGTGGTGGGTGAAGCGCTCATCGGCGTGGACCACCTTGGAGAAGTCGACGCCCACCTCAGGGTCAGTGACGACGTGGAACTCGGCCTGCTGGGCGATGAGCGCCGCGAACGTCGTGGGCGCCACCACATCGCTGTACCCCTCAGCTGCCGCGATCTCCGGGTAGAAGTGCGCTCCCGAACGAGCATCGACGGCGTCAGCGAACTCGCGAATCTTGATCCGCGTCACCTCGTACGCCTCGAATGGACCGTACGTGCGGCCTTGAGTCTCCACGTTTACTGGCACACCCCAACCCTATCGAAACGGACACCAGTCTCGGGCCGGACATGCCAACGCCCGCCGCGGCACGGGCCGGGCGGGCGTTGAATAAAGAGTCTACTTAACGAGTCTCGCGGTGCGGGGTGTGCTTGCCGCACTTGCGGCAGAACTTGCTGAGCTCCACGCGGTCAGGGTTGTTGCGACGGTTCTTGCGCGTGATGTAGTTGCGGTCCTTGCACTCGGTGCACGCGAGCGTGATCTTGGGACGAATGTCGTTCTTGGCCATAGCGGTACTCCCTGCCTTGTTGTCAGCGCTCGCGCGCGCGAAACCCACCGGTATTGATGGAATTCCGTAGCGAGGGCGGGACTCGAACCCGCGACCCCACGATTATGAGTCGTGTGCTCTAACCACCTGAGCTACCCCGCCGCAAGGGTGAAAACGCAGTCGCCACAGACGAGACGACACGTCATCACTCTGAGCCCCGGCAGGGAATCGAACCCTGGACCTTTTCCTTACCATGGAAACGCTCTGCCGACTGAGCTACCGGGGCAAGCCGGACTAGCGTACACGGCCCGGGCCGCCGAAACGAAATCGGGCCGATGCCGTGCGGACCGGCCCGCGACGTGTCGCACCGTAGCACTACAGTGACGCGCGTGACCACCTCGCTCAGCGCGGCCGAGGCCCGGCGGATATTCCTCAACGCCCAGGGCCTCGCCCGGTCGCGGCCAGCCAGGCGAGTGCGTGGGCCACACATCGCGAACTACCTTGAATCTCAGGGCGTCCTCCAGCTCGACACCGTCAATGTGCTCGCACGCGCACATTACGTACCGCTCTACTCACGCCTGGGCGGTTACCCCCTTGCCGACGCCGACGAGGCCTTGTGGGGCCACGCACAGGGCCACTCTGTTCACGCCTTTGAGCACTGGGGTCACGAGGCGAGCGTGATGCCGCTCAGCCTCTTGCCCGCGATGCATCACCGCATGGTGGGGGCAAGCAATTGGAAGGCGCGCACTCGCGAGCGCCTTGACGCCGAACGGCCCGGCCTCATTGACGAGGTGCTTGGCCGAGTCGAGGCGGAGGGGCCGGTGGTGGCACGTGACCTTGAACATTTGGCGCCTCGGGAAGGCGTGAGAGGCACCTGGTGGGATCGGTCCCACGTGAAAGATGCTCTCGAGCTGCTCTTCATCACCGGCGAGGTCGCCGCGTCGCGGGGCGCACACTTTGCCCGCACCTATGACTCGACCGAGAGGGCGTGGGGCGTGCCGCGCGCATCCGCGGGGGCGTGGGGGCTCCCTGCGGCCGACGCTCAGCAACAGCTGTTCGACCGTGCACTTGCCGCTTGCGGCATTGGCACTACGCGGGACCTTGCCGATCATTTCCGCCTCGTCTCCCCCGCCGGTACCGGCGCGGCCGCACGTGAGGTGTGGGCAGCGTCGGCCGTGGAGCGCGGCCTTGCGGAGTGGGTCGATGTCGAGGGCTGGGAGGATTCCGCCTTACTTGCCGTGGGCGAGGCAAGCGGTGACGCGCCATGGCACCGCGCCGCTGCCGACCCTGGCCGCGCTACCGCCGTCACATTGCTCAGTCCCTTTGATCCTGTCGCGTGGTTCCGTCCGCGCCTTGCCCGG
>JAEYOR010000061.1 GCA_023411615.1 Actinomycetes bacterium | reverse complement strand
CACTTAACTAGCCGATTTAGGGCCAGGTGCTGTCGATGTACTCAACAGTCTGCTTGGTGTCCCGGTTGCTGGTCACCCAGTCATTCATGCCAGTCCAGAAGGACGCGGTGCCCACGGCAGCCGGCATGAGGTCCGAAGCGTCGAACCGGAAGACGGTGTCTTCACCCTGGAGGATCTCGATCGATGCCTTGCCGATTGCCGACGAGGCGTTGTTCGGGTCGAGGCCCTTGTTTGCGGAGATGACACCACCGAGCGACACGCGCTCATTGGCCCAGGTGTCCGAGGACATGAAGGCCTGGAGAGCGGCGGTTGCCGGGTCGTCGTTGAACGCGGCCACGAACTCGCCACCACCGGTGACGGCGTCGGGGTCGGATGCGTTCATCTTGGGAGTGATGAAGGCCCACACGTCGCCGTTCTCAGAAACGTCAGTGCCCTCGGGCCACTGTGCCTCGTAGAACGAAGCCTGGTGGTGCAGCGAGCAGTTGCCTTCGAGAATCGGCAGACCACCATCGTTGAAGGAGGTCGACACGATCGACTCGGGGCCACCGAAGCCACCATTGACATACGCCGGATCCTTGGCGATCGCACCGAAGGTGTCGAAGGCCTCGATGATCTCAGGCGAGTTGAACTTCAGCTCCCCTGCGACCCACTTGTCGTATGCCTCAGGACCAGCCTGGCGAAGAACAATGTCCTCGATCCAGTCGGTGCCAGCCCAACCCGTTGCGTCACCGGACTCGAAGCCGATGCACCACGGGCGGTACTGAGCGTTGTCGTTGTCGGCAGCCATCTTCTCAGTCAGCGCCATGAGGTCGTCCCAGGTCTCGGGAACCTCGTAACCCTTCTCAGCAAACTCGGAAGGCGAGTACCAGACCCAACCCTTGACGGATGCCATGAGCGGTGCGGCGTAGAACGTGCCGTCCTTGGTGCCGTACTGCTTCCAGCTCTCGGACCAGAACTCGTCCACGTTGGCCTCGACCTCGGCCGGTGCCGGAACGACCTTGCCGGTGTCGATGAGGCGGTTCAGAAGACCAGGCTGCGGGATGATCGCGAGGTCGGGAGCGTCGCCACCTTCGAGGCGCACGTTGATCTGCGTCTCAAACTCCTGGCTGCCCACGTACTCGACATCGATGCCCGTGCACTCTTCGAACTTCTCGAAGGAGGTCACCAGGTCGTCTGCTTCCTGGTTCTGGATGGTCGAATACACCTCGAGCTTCGCGCCCTGGTGCTGGCCGTACACCTCGTATGCCTCGCAACCTGCGGGCATGCCGTCGCCGCCACCGGAAGTACCTCCCGTTGCGGAGTTGGCCGTGTCATCGCTCGATGAACAGCCAGCCAACAACAGGCCGGATGCTGCAGCGATAGCGACCGGCATGATCATGCGTCGCTTCATAGGCTTGATGCCTCCTCGTCCTTGAGTAGTCCTTCTTGCGTTATCCAGCACGAGCGAGACCCGCCCGGCTGGTCGAGCCGCTTAATCCAGCTCATTGCTGGGTCATTGCGTGCGACTTGTTGTTCACACTAAGCAGGGCAACAGGAGGTGGCAAACCCTGCGGAGCGGTTTCGCGCTCTCACACGGCTCGAAATCGTTTTCGTTACCAGAATGCAACCGTTTGCACGCCTTTCCGAGATTGTTGGGATTGGCACCAAAAACATTCGCTGGAAGTCATGAACCAGGCGTGTTGCCTTCGTGCCGCCGACATCCAGGGCTCACCTAGCGGGCGAAAACAAGGCCGCGCGCGCTCTCGTCATGGCCCGGAATGCACAGCGTTGACAACGGACATTTCGACGCGGGAGTACCTCGCCGGACGGCGCGGTCGCGCGCGCACCGCTCACCCAAGCGTCGGCGCAAGCGAGCCTCGGCGTCGGGACGGGCCAGCCCCAGCGTCGGCCGTATCCCCCGTTACTCCTGCGCGTTTCGCGACAGCTCGAGCGCGATCTCGCCCCACCACTTTCCTGCGGCGGGACCGCCGTTGCACTCGCCGTCAGACTCGCCCGGAACCTTCGCCCACACATAGGCGAGGAGTGGGCCGGGCAGGCCAAAGACCTTCGGGTTCTCACCGAGCGCCCGGCCGCGGGGGTTGCACCATTGGCCATCCTCGGTGGCGCCATTGCCGCTGCGGGACGTGTCGGTGATGAAGGGCAGGCCCGTCAACGCATTGAGTTCCGTCGCCCATTCGAGCTCATCGGCGGTCGCGTTGTAGTTGGACGTGTTGGTGGAGAAACCCGCGACGTGCTCGGTGCCGACGAGCGCGATGCGCTCGGCCATCACCTCGGCTGACTTCCAGTTCGAGTGGCCCACGTCGAGGAACACGGTGCCGCCCGCTTCGTCGAGAATCTCGGCGGCACTTGCAATAAGGCCCACGCGGTCGCCTTGGCCATCGCAATCGCCAAGCTGCGGCAGGGCGTCGGGCTCGAGGATGAACCACACAACGGAGCCTGGCGTCACACCGTCGGCCACCTTTTGAATCCACGTGAGGTAGTACTCCTCGGACAGCCCTCCCGCGCTGTACAGACCGCAGTCGCGGCCAGGCACGTTGTAGACCACAAAGAGCGCGATCTGCTCCGCCTTGAGCGCGCGTTCCGAGATCGAGCCGACGGTGGTCGTGGGGTCGGTGGTCCAGTTGCCAAGCCACACCCCAATCGGCTGATCCGCAATGCGCTGGATGAGCGCCGCCTCTTCCGTCTTGCCCTTGTCGCGCAAGAGCAGCACCTCGGCATCGGCGCTTGAGCCGGGGTCGAAGATCGCGGACAGTCCGCCCGTAGGGTCGTTGGGGTCAACCGGCGGTGCGGCCGACGCTGTCGTCGGCGCAGGCGCGGGAGTTGCCGTTTCGGGGCTCGGGTTCGGGGACGTGTCGGAGGACGACGAGCATGACGCGAGTGCCAGGGCAGCGACAGTGGCAACGGCAAATGCGGCAAGTGGGTGACGCATGAGACTCCTTTGGCTCAACGCGCGTGGGAGCGCTCTCCCATCGTGGCATAGACGAGCGGATGGGCGCATCTTGCGTTGTCACGGACTCGCCGGGTGGAGCACTTTATCGGCGCTGTCCGGCTATGCCAGCGGCAAGAGCGCGCTGAGGTCAGCGCGCTCCCCCGAGGCGTCCACGCGGGCGGCGGCCACAGCGTCGGCCCAGTTGAGGGTGCCGGTGGCAAGTTCGAGCCACGTGCGTGCATCCATCTCGATGACGGCGGGCGGGGTCCCGCGGCGATGGCTCGTGCCCTCGACGATCTGGACGGCGCCGAAGGGAGGCACGCGCACCTCTACCGAGCGGCCGGGCGCGCGCTGTTCGAGGAGCGCGAGCGTGAAACGGACCGCCGTGGCCAACGTGGCGCGGTCGAGCGCGCCCGCCTGCCACTGCGCGAGTGCGCTCAAGCCCGCTGCGGTTGGGGTGCGTCGCGCCATGGATCGGACATTACCCTCAACAACTCACCGCAAACTGCGGTGGAGGTTGCCGAAACCTCCAACAACTCACCGCAAAC
>JAEYOR010000013.1 GCA_023411615.1 Actinomycetes bacterium | reverse complement strand
CGTACACCGTGATCTCGACGGGGATGACGTTGCCGCGCTGCGACTCGGTCGCCGCGTTGTACGCCTTGCAGAACTCCATGATGTTCACGCCGTGCTGACCGAGCGCGGGGCCGATCGGCGGGGCGGGGGTGGCCGCACCGGCGTTGATCTGGAGCTTGATGAGGCCGGTGACCTTCTTCTTCGGGGGCATGAGCCACCCTTTCTTCTCTCGTGGGCCGACGCCGTGGGCGATGACCCGGTTGCAGTGCCGTCGTGCTCCCGGCGGGACCGGGCGCGGGTCAGATCTTGGCGACCTGGCTGAACGACAGCGCGACCGGGGTCTCCCGGCCGAAGATGGACACGAGGACCTTGAGCTTCTGGTTCTCGGGGCTGATCTCGGAGATCGTGGCCGGCAGCGTGTCGAACGGGCCGTCGGTGACGGTGACCGACTCGCCGACGGAGAAGTCGACCTCGATCGCGGCGGCCGCCTTCTGCTGCGGGGCGGCGGCCGGGGCCTTCGCCTCGATCGTCGGCGCCAGCATCGAGAACACCTCGTCGAGCGTCAGCGGCACCGGCTGGTGGGTGTGGCCCACGAAGCCCGTGACGCCCGGGGTGTGCCGGACGGCGCCCCACGACTCGTCGGTGAGGTCCATGCGGACGAGGACGTAGCCGGGGATCCGGACGCGGCGCACGACCTTGCGCTGCGCGTTCTTGATCTCCACGACCTCCTCCATGGGGACCTCCACCTGGTAGATGAAGTCCTCCATGTTGAGGCTCTGCGTGCGGTTCTCCAGGTTGGTCTTCACCCGGTTCTCGTACCCCGCGTACGAGTGGATGACGTACCAGTCGCCGGGCTGCGAGCGGAGCTGGGCCTTGAAGGCCGCGACCGGGTCCTCGTCGGCGTCGGGCTCGTCGTCCTCCACCTCGGAGGTCTCCGCCTCGGCGACCTCGGGCTCGTCGCCGGCCTCGTCGCTCACGTCGGCCGGCTCGTCCGAGCCCGCCGCGGGGGCCTCGACCGCCTCGACCGACGCGAGGGCGTCGTCGAGCTCGGACTCGGCGGCACCCGGACCGGGCTGCTGCGATTCCTGCGACACGTGCGAACCTGCTTTCTGCTGCGGACGATGGTGCTGAGGTGTCGAGCGCCGGGGCGGGGCGCCGCGGAGGCTCAGCCCCCGAAGATCCAGCGCGTGGCCTGGCCGATGCCCAGGTCGACGACCGTCACGAACGCCATGACCACCGCGACGAAGACCAGCACGACGGTGGTGTACGTGACGAGCTCGGACCGGGTGGGCCGGACGACCTTCTTGAGCTCCGCGACGACCTGACGGACGAACAGCGCGATCCGGGCGAACAGGCCCCGGCGCTTCTCCGGGCGGGCGGGCTTGCCGGCACCGGTCCGCTCGGCGGGCTCGCCCGCGCCGGACGCCGCCACGGGTGCCGAGTCGCTCACCTGTTCGTTCCCCTACGTCTCGCGACGCCGGCCGTCGCCGGTCGCCTCTTGTCGTCCACCGGCCCGCTGGGGTCGGCGGTCCGTGACCACAAACGCAGGGCAGGCGAGACTCGAACTCACAACCGCCGGTTTTGGAGACCGGTGCGCTACCAATTGCGCCACTGCCCTACGGGACGTTTCCGCCCCGCTCGCTCCGTCTTTCGCCACGGCGCACCACGTTTTGGGCGCGGTTCATCATGGCTGCTGTCAAGAGCCGACCCCACATGCTACGCGTTTTGGGCCATGAACGCGAACCGGCACTTGAGGCACGTCCGAGCAATGGAACAATAGGCGCATGACCGCTCCCGCTCGTCGCGTCTCTGCCCGTCTTGGTGCCATCGCGCCCTCGGCCACTCTTGCTGTTGATGCCAAGGCCAAGGCGATGAAGGCCGCCGGCCGCCCCGTCATCGGCTTCGGCGCGGGTGAACCTGATTTCCCGACGCCCGAATGGATTGTCGACGCCGCAGTCGCTGCCGCGCGCGATCCCAAGAACCACCGGTACACGCCCGCCACGGGCCTTCCCGAGCTCAAGGAAGCGATCGCCGCCAAGACGCTTCGCGACTCGGGTTATGAGGTGGACCCAGCCAACGTCGTCGTGACAAATGGTGGCAAGCAGGCGGTGTTCCAAGCCTTTGCGGCGATCGTGGACCCGGGCGATGAGGTGCTTTTGCCTGCGCCGTACTGGACGACGTACCCCGAAGCGATCGCCCTTGCTGGTGGTCGCTCCGTTGAGGTGTTTGCTGGCGCTGAGCAGGATTACCTTGTCACCGTTGAGCAGCTCGAAGCCGCGCGCACTCCGCAAACCAAAGCACTCTTGTTCTGCTCCCCCTCGAACCCGACGGGCGCGGTGTACAGCGAAGAGCAGACGCGGGCGATTGGTCAATGGGCTCTCGAGCATGGCATCTGGGTCATCACGGACGAAATCTACGAGCACCTTGTCTATGACGACGCCGTCTTCACGCCGATCGTCCGCGCGGTTCCCGAGCTCGCAGAGCAGACCATCGTGCTCAATGGCGTCGCCAAGACCTACGCGATGACCGGTTGGCGCGTCGGCTGGATGATCTCCCCGGCGGATGTCACCAAGGCCGCCGCGAACTTCCAGTCGCATCTCACGTCGAACGTGGCCAACGTGTCGCAACGCGCCGCTCTTGCTGCGCTGACCGGCAGCCTCGAGGACGTCTACATGATGCGCAAGGCTTTCGACGAGCGCAGGCGCACGATGGTCGAGATGCTCCGCGCGATCGACGGAGTCGTCTGCCCAACGCCCACCGGCGCCTTTTACGCGTACCCGTCCGTGGAAGGGTTGATGGGGCGCACCGTGCGCGGTGTCACGATCACCTCGAGCGCCGACCTGGCAACCGTCATTCTGGATGAAGTCGAAGTCGCGGTGGTGCCGGGCGAGGCGTTCGGTCCGAGCGGCTTTGTGCGCCTCAGCTACGCCCTCGGTGACCACGACCTCATTGAAGGCGTCGGCCGCATTCAGACACTCCTCGCAGAGGGCTGAGAGCCAGCGCCGCTGACGGCATTAGGCTCCGTGCCATGGGCACAGCCATTGCAATCACCGGGTTGCGCAAGCTTTACGGCGACAAGCGAGCGGTCGATGGACTCGACCTCGACATAGCCGAGGGAGAGGTCTTCGCGCTCCTCGGCCCGAACGGCGCAGGCAAGTCGACAACCGTCGAGATCCTTGAAGGGTTCCGTCGGCGCACTGCGGGCGATGTCAAAGTGCTCGGTTGCGACCCTGCCCATCCGACGCGGGACTGGCGGGCCGCCATCGGCATCATGCTGCAATCGACGTCAGAGCGCTCGTTCCTCAGTGCCCGCGAGGCGCTTACGCATGCCTCTCGTTTGTATCCGAATCCGCGAGATGTCGACGAGACACTCGAGGCAGTTGGCCTCACTGAGAAGGCGAATGCCAAGCCCCAGACTCTCTCGGGCGGGCAGCGTCGGCGCCTCGATGTGGCACTTGCTGTCATTGGTCGCCCGCGGCTCGTCTTCCTCGATGAACCCACTACCGGCTTTGATCCCGAGGCACGCCGACAGTTTTGGCGACTCATCAAGTCATTGCGCGGCGATGGGTCCACCATCATGCTGACAACGCATTACCTCGATGAGGCCGAGTACCTTGCTGACCGCATCGGCATTGTCGCGAGCGGCAAGCTCATTGCCCTCGACACTCCGGCGGGACTGAGGGCGCTTGCCTCGGATTCGGTGGTGCAGTGGCGAGAGGGCAGCGGCATTCATGCCGAACACACGGCCACACCCACCGCGCTCGTCACGGCGCTGGCGGCGCGGCTCGGTGGAGAGATTCCCGAACTGACCGTAAGCAAGCCGTCGCTCGAAGACATCTACCTCGACCTCATTGGGACGCACTCAGAAAGTGGAGCGGAGGGACAAGCATGACCACGCCGACCTCTCAGCACCCCGCGTGGTTCGCGATCACCTGTGACAGGGCCGTTGTTGAACTCAAAGAGTTCTTCCGATCCCGAGAGCAGATGATCTTCATCTTTGCGTTCCCCATCATCTTCTTGGTCCTCTTTGGATCGATCTTTGGCGACCAGTACCTCAGTGATACGGACGTCACCTTCGCCCAGTACTTTGTCGCTGGCATGATCGCAACTGGCATCATCAACACCGGTTTCCAGTCACTCGCCATCACCATTGCGATTGATCGCGACACAGATTCCCTCAAGCGTCTGCGCGCCACTCCCCTGCCGAGCACCGCGTACTTTGTCGGCAAGCTTGCGCAGGTGCTCGTGGTGTCGGTCATCCAGATCGCCATCCTCATCGGCATGGGCGTGGCGTTCTACGACCTTCAATTGCCTTCCGCGGCCGACGCCTGGGTCACCTTCACGTGGGTGTTCCTTCTCGGAACGGGCGCCTCGGTCACGCTCGGCATCGCGACGTCGTCGCTCCTTCGCAACGCGAAGGCAGCGTCAGCGATCCTCACGCCCGTCGTCCTCGTGCTGCAGTTCACGTCGGGTGTGTTTGTCGTCTTTACTCAACTGCCAGGCGTGCTCCAGGGCTTCGCGGAGATCTTTCCCCTCAAATGGCTCGCTCAAGGCATGCGATCAGTGTTCTTGCCTGAGTACTTCGCGGAGGCAGAGGCTCGGGGTTCGTGGGAGCACCCAGCGGGTGCGATCGTCATGGCGGTGTGGATGGTGCTCGGACTCGTTGTGGCGGTGCGCACCTTCCGGTGGCTGCGTCACGACGACACATAGACGGGCTAGTCGGGCGTACGCAAGTGGCCTGGCAGTCGCGCCACGAACTCTTCCAGTAGATCAGCACGCGCGCCGAGGTCGACATCCTCGTCTTTGCCGTCATCCCAGATGACGACGCTCGGGCCAGCGACATGGAAAGCGACGGATTGGTCGTCGATGGAGTTGAGAAACTCGATCATGCGCGGCTGAAGAATGCCATGAGCTTCGCGCGCATCGGCGGCTTTGACTCGCCAGCGCTTGTTGAAGTGGTACGACTCAACGTCAACATCCGTACCACCGAGGAGCTTGAGGACCGAGTCCGAGAAACGCTCCGGTACAAAGTCCACCTGCTGAAGTTGACGAGGCACGTGCACCCATATTGCGCGAGACGTGAACGAGCGGTACGGCAAAAGGTCCGGCCCAAAATCTCCGGAGAGCCAGGCGGCATCAAGGCGGAGCCCCTCGCTCCGATGCGCGCTGGGCCACGCGGTGAGCCCGATCACTCGGCTAAACGGCGCAGTCGCAAGAGCAATGAGATCAGTACCGTGGCCGCTGGAATAGGTCCAGTCGCGCTGCTCGGCAAGCGAACGAATCTGCTCAGCCACACGTTGGTGACGCGCCGCGAGCCGATTGGTCTTGCGTTTCGCGAGCAATGCGGGCACAAAGCACGCGCCAGCGATGACCGCGAAGCACCCGGCAACGGCAAGGAGTTCTGTTCGCGTCCCCGCGGACGATGACGTCCAAGAAGCGGCCTGCCACAGCGAAGCGCCCGCAGCAATGAGATGTCCCGTGATGACGAACCACAGCACGATCTGAAAGAACAGCCACCGCGTGTAGACGCGACTACGGACGTACAGACGCTGGCTGCCTTGATTGCGAGCGTCACGGTCCTGCTGACGGCGCTTCGCGGCCCGCGATCCTGCGCTCAATTCAGCGCCGCGCTGCGCGGGCGCCTTCGTGACGAGCCGTCGCCTTTCAAGGAGGCTGCCCAGCCACACACCAGCGACGAGGACAACCAAGCACGCGGCCGCCCCCACTGACAGAGGCGTGACGAGGTCGAGCGGCTTTCCTTGCACAATGTCGAGCGCTGAGGCAAAGACGAAGCGCAAAGAAACGATCGTTCCCGTGACCAGCGCCACGGCGGCGATGAGCCACGATGCGACCGTCATGCTCTCGCGGTCTGCAAACGGCTGCTGCTGCTTCGCGCGGGAGCCGTCAACGCGCCTTGACGCTCGAGTCACGATGTGCGCTCAACCGTGGCAAAGACCTCAGCGCCCATCGACATGAACTGTCCTGCCACCAGCGGATAACGAGTTGACCCGTGCCACACGGTTCCGAGTTCGCCAGATGTGCCAACGAACGCGATCGAGTAGACGATGGTGCCGTTCGCGTCCGCATCCACTCGCGCGATTCGTGCCGCGTCCTCCAAGAGCGCGCCCTCAAGTGGCGTGGTCTCCACCGCACGCGTGCCGTTTGTACGCACATGCCACTGTTCACGCGCCGCTCTGATTGCCTCCGCCGTATCGGTCACCATGTGCATGAGAAGCGGCATAGGCTCCGCGACAGGGAAGAACACGGCGGATTCCATGCCACGCGGGGTGTCGGCGATCTCGGTCACCCGCGCACGGATCTCACTCACAGGGATGTCTTGGGCAATGACCGCCACTCCCCCAATGATCGTCGCTTGTTCGATCCACTTCTTCCGAGTTTCAGAGGTCCAAGCGTCCACCGTGGGAATGGGAAACCATCGCTTAGGGTCGATTCGAAACTTCCACGCGTTACGCACTACGCATTCACTTCCCGCATTGCCTGCACAAACGCGTCGAATAGCCCTAGGTAAAGCTCTTGAAGCTGCGGTTCTGGATCTCCGAGCAACGCAGTGAACACGACGAGCGTCCACGGTCGCCCTGGCGTCGCCGGAAGGGTGTACCGGACGCGGAGCATGGGGATCGACTCGGTTTCTGCATGAAGTTGGGCGCGCTCGGTCTCCGTGATGGGTGCGTCGTCCACCTCGGCCTTGAAGGCCGGCGCTCCTTCACGTACCTCGTGAGTGCGCAGCGCTACGCCCCCAAGCACCTCCAGGGTGCGGGCGGAAGAATCGTGAGATGCGATGCCTGCGAGCGACTTCATCGGGTCCTCACCAGGAGGGGTTGCGAGCGCTGCTGAACGGAGGATCGTCGCAGAGACCGGCAGGACGACGCCAGCCTCGGCCCGTTGCGGAAACGCAAAGAGCACGACTTCAGCGTTCACCTCGTCTGGCGTGGCGATTGCCCGAGTGAGGCGCTCCCGCATCCAGTGCTTGTTGACGGCGCTCGAATCACGATCGTGATCAGCAAACATCTCGTCAACGGCTCTGGCGACGGCACCGGCAGGGTCATCACCGGGGACGACAACTCGCCATGAATTCGGCACTGTGAAGACAGCAGTAGGCATATATATCAGGCAACACCAATCAAGGTTCCGGCAGCAGGACGTCCCATATCGCTGGCGACGTCACGCAGATCGGGGATGTCGGGAATGTTGATGTAGTCGCCCACCTTGCCATCCCCCACCGGGATCTCACCAATGACAGTCTCGGTGAAACTCCAACCCAGGCCCTTGAGGTCACCCCCGCCGTGAGCGAAGTCGGGCCCCGGCGGGAAATCGAACCCATGAGCCTTAACGAAGGCATCAAGAAAGTCGTCGGCGTTTTCTAGCGGACCATCAACCCAGTTCATCGCATCGCGCGCCCAAGAGGAGTCGCCACTCAGTCCGACGTCCATGAACTCCTTGAAGCCGTTGTTGAGCCAATCGTCAAAACCGCCGTTGACCATTTCATCGAGGTTCTGAACGATGAAGTAGGAGCCGTCCTTACCGGCGGCATCCGCAAGGATGGCGCCGAGTGGAGACTTCTTGAGCGCCGCAAGCGCACCATCGCCAAGCCTGTCCCCCATCTTGCCGAGCAACTTGTCGAGGGCCATGTCAAGTGCCAGGTCGATCAGAGCGGTCGGAGCGAGCGTACCGGTGGCGACAAGTACCAACGTGAGCGCAATGCGCACCACCTTGATGATCTTCGACACAAGTTGAGCCACGCGAGCGATGGCGAACAACGCCGCGGCAAATGGTGCTCCGACGCCGGTGACAGCAAGGATGAATGCCGCAATGGTGAGCACGAGCGCCAAGATGTCGAGCACCATCTCGATGATCGGCAGGATCTCGGTGACGATCGTTGCCAGGGCATCGAGGAACTGGTCCCAGCCGCTGTCGTTGAGGGGCGACCCATCCACAGACTCATCGATGACGGCGGCGATGCCGTCCGCAGTTGAACGCCAAAGCTCGAGGAGATCATTGAGCTCGGTGTTCTTGGAAGCGACCACCGTCTCGATCCACTGGAGGTGATCCTCTTGGCGATCAAGATTGAATCGCAGGCCCGTGATCGACGGGTCCGTGGGATCGAGCGAGTCGATCTTGTCGCGCAGGTTCGCGACTTTCCACTTGGTCGTGTCATAGTCCGCATACGCGTTCTGCGCAGTCGTCATCATCGCCGACGCTTGGCTCTGGAACGTCCGCAGGTGCGCCGCGTAGGACGCAAGTTGAGTGGCAAGCGTCTCGTAGCGTCCATCCACCTCGATGAGATGGCCCCGGACCTCGTTCGCGACCTCGACAAAGGCGGTGACCGCCTCGGACTGGGTGGTCGCTGTGTTCGCGATCGTTGCGAGGTTGTCGGCCGTTGCCGTGATCGCGGCTGCGATGCTCGAGTAGTACCGCGAGTAGCTGTCGATGCGGTCGGGCTCCCCGTCAATGGGGCTCACGCTGTCAAGTACGTGGACCATCACACGGCCTTCGGTGCGTTGGGCGAATGCTGAGGAGTGCTGCTCGGCGGGTTTGTCAGGTTGGTGGCGAGACTTTGATCGGTCTCAGCAAGGTGATCGGCGACCGCTTGCGCCGTCTGCGACAAGTAGCGCACGTTCTCTTTGATCTCCTGGCGACGAATCCGCCACGTTCCCGAGAAGTCTTCGATTGCCTGACGCAACCGATGAGTCTGGTTCGCTCGACCGATCGCATCGGTGACAAGGTTCACTGCGGTGTCGGTATCGTCGAACTCATTGGCAACTTTTGCCAGGTCCGATGCGCTCGCGCCGAGCGCATCGAGGTCAATGTTGAGCGTTCCCGCCATGACCTTCCCCCTTTCCTACCTTCATGCAAAGGCGGGCACGGACGCCTTCGCCCGCGCCCGCCTTTGTCCACGAATTACTGGCCGCGGATCGAGCTTGCGAGCGACTCGTCGGTCTGCTGCAGAGCCTCGGCCGCCTGGCGCAGGAACGAGCTCAGGCCCTCGAGGGCGCTGATCGTCTGCTTTGCCGACGTAGTGAAAGTGGTGTACTGCTCCTGGAATGCGCCCGACGACGCCGTCGTGACGTAACCCTCGGACACGAGGTTGTCGATGTACGCCTTCAACTCCATGAGGCGGTTGTCGATGTCCCCCTGCCCGGAGGTCAGCTGGTCAGCGGCAACGCGGAGGTCGTCGTACGTGACGTTGATGTTGGCCATGATCTGAACTTCCTTCCGGTTCCACCCCTGTGGTGGTGTGCAAGCAACTTATCGAGCGTGGCGGGCCTGCGCCAGTCACTCAGCGATATCTGGGGAATACTCCCCATCCACCCATGGAATCTGCACGGTTGCGACTCGCCCCGACTCCACCCAGATGCCTCGCCCAGGCGGCATGTCAGCACGTGCCACCCGCGGGGCCGCGACGGAGAACAGCATCTGCGAGTCAGCGCCTTCGGGTGCAAGCATGAGGCCCCGGCGAGAGCCCTTGATCTCCGAGACAAGCTGCCCCGAGACCCATCCCTGAGTGTCTGCCTCGCCGATGATGAGGTGACCATTGCGTCGGCCCAGTTTGATCGCGTTGACAAGGGGGCCGTCGCTCATCGACGCACCGAAGTCCTGAACATTCTCGATGCACACGACCACTTGGTTGTCGCCATCTGCAACGGCCTCAAGAGCCGTCGCCCACTCGGCCATGAACTCTTCGCCCGCCGCAGCCGAGGCATACGACGCCGTCCAGGCGGGAAGGTCCGCGATCGACGTCCGACGCTGGGTCAAGTGGACGATGCGACGCTCTGGGTAGGCACGGCGAATGGACGTCGCGAGCCAGGCCATCGCCGACGTGCGACCTGTGCCCGCTTGACCCGCGATCATGATGGGGCGGTCGAGGTCGAAGCCCCGCGGCGCAAGTGTGGCCGATTCGAGACCAAGGGTTGGCAGGCCCCCGACCGTAGGAGGCATCTCGGAGCCTTTGACGAAGGCCGGCATGCGCGGAATCGGCTCCGCTTTCCACTCCGCCCGGTCCGGGATACGGGCCGCGAGCTGCTCAATTGCACGCGCCTGCTCATCGATTCGGGGAGAGCCGCCGAGCACCGCCACTTGCAGTTCCTTGCGCGTTGCGACGTCAACACCTCGACCAGCAGGAGACTGCGGGTTGAGACCCGTCTTGCGCAGGCCGAGCATGCCGTACGCGTTCTCGTCGTTGAGGCGCAGGGTCACCGTGCGGGACACGAGCGCCTGGATTGACGTGTGAAGCGCGCCAACCCGATCGGCTGACACGACAACGTGCACGCCAACGGAGCGGCCCTCAGCGAGGATCTCCTGGAAGTCGCCGAACACCTTCTGGCGACCGACCTCATTCATGTAGTCGCTCTGGAACGTGCCGTACCCATCGATGAGCAAGATGATGCGCGGCAGGCCGCGGTCGTTCGCCATCGTTCGATACTCGGTGAGGTTCGAGGCACGGGCACTCGTGAACTTCGTGCTCCGCTCACGGACGACGTTCGCAATGCGGTCCATCATGCGGGTGACACGCTCGAGGTCGTCTCCGTCAACCACATCGGCGACGTGCGGCAGTGGCCGCAGCATGTCGAGACCGCCGCTCGCCGCGTCGAGAGCATAGATATGGACGGGCGCGATCTCTGTCGCCAACGTTGCGCCGATCGCCACGCTGCGAAGCGCCGTCGACTTGCCCGCTCCCGACCCACCAAGGATGAGCATGTTGCCATCTTGATCGGGGTCGAAGGCGGCAACGAACTGCGCCTGGTGGGCGGGATCGTCCCCGAGTGCGAAAGCGGCACCCGTGGGGCTTTGGCGTGCGAGCTCCTTGAGGTCATAGCTTTCGGCAAGCTCATCGAGCCAGGGGCGGCGCGGCGGGGGGATCTCAAGCAGTTTCGCCGCGCCAGCAAGAGCTGCGACGACTCGTTGAGCATCGGGGTCACCATCGACGACAGCCGCACGCGCGTCCTCAGGCAGCTCCCACGCGTTGCCCGCCCCCAAGGCGAGTTCGCGGGCAGATACCTTAGTTCGCGAACCGCCTGGGACGGAGTGCGCACCTGCGTACGCCGACTGGAAGGTCGACAGCCGTCCCGGACCCGTACGCGCCATCGCGCGACCAGGCAAAGCGGGGTCGACGTGAGCGGCGGCGGGTACACCGAGGATGTCGGAAGAGTCCGCTTCGTCCGCCATTCGCAATGCGATGCGGAGGTTCGTGTTGGCACGCAGGTTGTCCTTAATGACACCCGCGGGGCGCTGGGTCGCCATGATGAGGTGCAGTCCGAGCGAACGGCCACGTTGCGCAATGTCGACCACACCGTCAACAAACTCGGGCACTTCCTGCGCGAGGGCCGCGAACTCGTCGATAACGATGACGAGGCTCGGCGGCGTCTCGGGGTCGCCCGTCTTGTCGAGAGTCTCGAGGTCCTTGGCGCCCTTTGCCGCGAGGAGTCGCTCCCGATAGTGGAGTTCGGCCCGCAATGAGGTGAGAGCACGGTCGACGAGGTGTGGAGTGAGGTCCGTCACCAGGCCAACGCTGTGCGGCAAATTGATGCAGTCCGCGAAAGCCGAGCCACCCTTGTAATCGACGTAAAGGAACGTCACCCGCTCGGGACCGTGCGCGGCAGCCATGCCAAGAATCCACGCCTGCAAGAACTCAGACTTACCGGCACCCGTGGTGCCGCCAACAAGAGCGTGCGGGCCCTGGCTCTTCAGGTCGAGGTAGAACGGCTCATCCCCCGCATGCCCTACAAGTGCGCGTAGCGAGAAGGGTCGCTTGGTGCCGGGCTGAGGTGAGGCGTCGCGGCGCCACCGCTGTTCGTGATGACCGGGCTCAAGGGCTTCAAAACCGTGAAGCTCGAGGTACGACACTGCATCGGGAACGTCGGCAGCGTCGTCAACCACAACACCGACATCCTCGACGCAGGCAAGACGGCGAGCAGTCTCCTCGGCCTCCGCCACCGACAAGGCCTCAACGGTGACAGGCTCGTCAAAGCCTCCGCGGCGCACGTGACCGACGACGGCCGTACCGGCGCCGCCCACGTCGACAAAACTGCGACACGCACCAGGGAGGGACGTCGCCGCTCGCGCAACCCACAGCACGTGGACGTTGACGTCGGGGCCCTTCTCCGCGAGCCGGATAAGGCGTCGGCGGTCTGCCGGGGCGGCGTCGTCCACCACAACCAACACGGCAGGCGTAGTGGGCCGGTCCTCTTGGCGCACATTCTCCGAGTTCGACGTGTGGGCGCCTCGCAAGTCCGGCACGTATGACGCGATGTCAGTTCCAGCACGTTGGGCAACAAGCGCCTCAAGTGCCGTCAGCAAACGGGCCGACGCTGCACGAGAGCCAGCGATGTGGTCGCCCGGGATCGGCGACAGTGGCGACGAGGTGTGCGGCAACCATTCAAGCCACCGCCAGTTCCCATCGTTGCCACCGGGGACAAAGGCGGTGACAACACATTCCATAGGCGAGTGAAGGCCGGCCACCTGAATGAGGGCGGCACGGGCCACGCCGAGTCCGGTGGCGGAGTCGCCGACGATGCCGAGGCCACCCGCGTCGCGCAAACTCGCCGTGACAGGCACCGACGAGATGGTGGTGTAGCGGTCCTTGAGAGCTGACACCTGCTCCCACGTGCCGTCAACCGCATCGCGCAAGGAGGGCGATTTCACCTCCATCGAACTGGGTACGGTGCCCAGTCCAAGGCGCACCTCCAAGAACTGCTCGTGCTCGGGACGGTGCGTCCACAATGGCGGCGCAAGGTTGGCAACTGCCTCACGCACGTGTGAGACCGAGGGCGACCGCTCGATGCGGGCGATCCGCTCACGCTCCTGCGCTCTCTCGAGTTCAGTGGCGGCCACCGCGAGGGCACCCTCGAACTCCTTCAGCTTGATGGCGCCCTGTTTGCGCTGGTTGTACTTGTTGTCAACAAACGAACCCATCATCATGAGCGGGCTCATTGCGACAAAGATGAGGGACAGCACTCGTCCGGTGACCAAGAACATGGTGAGACCGAGAACGACGGGGCCGAGCAGAGCGAGACGCGGGAACGCTCGCGGTTGCGGCTTGGTGGGAGGATCCGGGAGGTCGATCTCGTCATCCGGCAGCGGCGGCACCACGCGTGGGGAGCGCGTGAACGGCACCGTCGCACTTGTGGGCACCGTGCGCTTGACCGTCGCATTCTTGGTGATCTCGAGAGCGGTGTCGCCAATGATGATGCGGTCCGACTGAACAAGCGCCGCACGGGTCACGTATGCATCGTCGAGAAGCACGCCGTTGGTGGAGCCCATGTCGACTACTTCGATCGTGTCCCCCACGATGATGCGCGCATGCCGCTTTGACGCGAGCGGGTCACTGAGACGCACCGACACATCGGCGTCGCGGCCAATGACGTGCGAACCAGGGCCTAGTGCGAAGGTGGCGCCAGCGTCGGCGCCTTCCACGACGCGCACCGTCGCCGCCGCTTCATTGACGTCACCGCGTGCTGCGTTGGCCGACGGGACGATCTCCACGTGGTCGCCTGAGCGGATTCCCGACGAAGCGAGGTCGGCATCCGACGCGACGGCGCGAGGAGCCGTGTCCGGTCCCATCGACAGTGCCGTCACCACGAGCGTCGGGTCAGCCGGCATGGGGATGCCGGTGCGCGCGGGATCAGCGTTGAACAAGAAGGCAGCAACCTCGCCGACGGTGGTGTCGGGGGCCGCGGTCACTGACACCACCCGGACAGAACCATCAGCAGATCGCAGGCTCAGCTTGAGGCTCATGCGCCTCCTCCTGTCTCGAGATCGGCGTCATCGCCGTCATCTTCTTGCGGTTGATCAAGCAGCGGCAGGTCGGAGCGCGTCACCATTCGTGCGGCGATGGCGTGCTCAACGAGACGCATCCTGCGACTCGTCGCGTACTCCCCTCGACCGCCGCGCAGACCAGGAACCCCCACCTTGGACAGCTTTTCGCAGACGTTGTCGAGCTTGCGGTTGAAGCGTGTGACAGTCCACCCGAGTCGCTCGGCGGCCTTGGCCGACGTGGGAATCTCCGACATCCCCGTGCCTTCCCGACGAAGCATCGGCTCAGCGAGCGCGAGGAGAAGGAGGCGCTGGCTCGCTGTGAGCGGCACGGCGCCAATTGTCACCGTGCCTGTCTCGGCCGAGCTTGGGCCGAGTTCTTGAAAGGTGGGTGCGTCGACGTAGAGCGTCAGCTCATACGTTGTGGGACCCGCAGTGAAGATGACCGAGGTGACGTGAAAGACGACGGGAAGGCGTGCGCCTGGGGCAAGCCATGCCTGGACGCGACCCGCGCCGTCAGTGACTGTCGCCGTGAGACGAGTGCCGACGTTGACGAGCCACCACATCCCCTCGGCGCGCGACAGGCGTAGAAAGTGGCGGTGAAGGAACGGGTTGTCGTCGATCGCAATGGTGCCTTCGCGGCCCACCGTACAGGCGCCGTCATCGGGGAATACGTGGAAGTACTCGCCAGCAAACTCGATCGTGAGGCGATCAGAGCTGATCGCTCGTGGAGTCGTCATGACGTGCATCCAACAGTCGGCTCGGCTCCCGCGCGACCGTCGGCGCGCCTCAACAGCACCTCGATACACACCTCTTCGCCGTCATACGGCAATTCCACCGAGGGGGTCGACGTCGCAGTGTATTCGTGCGCCGCCCCCGCAACCTGCTGCCCCCACAAGAACGTGTCGCCGGCCTCTGGCTCGGGATGATCCCAGGTGAACGTCGCCACCTCACCGTCGACGGTCGCTTCAACCTTGCCCACGGGGGGAACCTGGCGAGGCACAACGACGTCATCAATCGGCTTGGGTGCGCTGCTCGTGGGCCTCGGTTCTTCGCCACCACCGCCACCGCCTTGCGCGGCAATCGCAATGGCAACGCCACCGGCGACCACACCGAAACCGATGATCGCAAAGATGGGCCACAATCGGCCCTTCTTTCCGGGCGGCGCATCGGCCGGCTCGTCCTCGACGGCAAGGGAGCGCGCCTGAGTGTGCTCGACCGGCGCGCTCGCTTCAAACTGCACTGGCGCAGGACGCGCGATTGTCGCGTCGACAGGTGCGGCGGGTGGGGCCTGACGCGCGACCGTTTGTTGCGCAACCGCGATCGGCTGACCCGAGTGGTCGATATCCCGCATCACCGTCGCGTCGGTGGTGCTGAAGGGGAGGTCCGCGAGGGGCTCAATTGAGTCCCCGAGTGGGTTGATGGAGACAACCGAGCGCACCCGGGTGCGACCGTCGTCGCCCTCTTCCTCGACGTCGTCCTCCACCGACTCATCGATGACGTCGACTGGCGTGACCGACATTTGCAGTTCCGCCTGGACCCGTTGGAGCGCCCATGCGAACTCGAGAGCAGTTCCGTAGCGCGCCTGGGGTTGCTTCGCCATCGCCATCGCGATCGCGCGATAGAGCGAGTCGGGCACATCGGCGCGCCCCAGCATCGGCACGGGATCGTGCTGGATGCGATCGATCAGGTCGACAGCACCGTTCTTGCCACCGGGCTTTTCGAACGGCGAGTGACCGGCGAGCAGCGTGTAGACGGTCGCGCCAAGTGCCCACACATCTGTCTGTACCGAAGAAGGCGCACCGTCAGCGAAGCTTTCGGGCGGGGACCACGGAATCGACATACCGGCCGACGCCGTGTCAGCCGTCGTCGTACCCGCGATGCCGAAGTCGGTGAGTGCCGGCCGGCCGTATTCGGTGACGAGGATGTTGGCGGGCTTGATGTCACGGTGGAGGATGCCCGCGCGGTGTGCGGTCTCGACGCCACCGGCAACCTGCACGCCAATGCGCAAGGCTTCGGCGACGCTGAGACGCTGACGGCGGTAGCGCGCCTGCAAATTTGGCTTCGAGCAGTACTCCATGACGAGGTACGGACGCCCGTCCGGCGACACCGAGGCTTCGTAGATCGACACGATGGCGGGGTGGCTCGACAGTTGCGCCATCACGTTTGCCTCGGCGGTGAATGCGTCGACGCCTCCGTCAGCGACCGCCTGCGGCAGCATCACTTTGACAGCGACGCGGCGCTTGGGCAGCTGCTGTTGGTAGAGGAACACATCCGCAAATCCGCCCGAACCGAGCAGTTGGACATAGTCGAAACCAACAAGTTGAGGCGGCGTCGATGGCGCACGGTGCTGACTCACGGCAGATCCTCCATGGTGACGGTGACGCCGTCACCCAGGTCAATGATGTCCCCGTTGAGCAGGACGAACGGCTCCCCGGGATGAAGTCGAGCAGGTTCTGCGCCCCCACGGCGCACCACAGTTCCATTCGTTGTGTTGAGGTCGACGGCCACCACAGCGGTGCCCTCGACGCGAATCTCGACGTGGCTACGAGAAATGTCTTGTGACGGGCTCGGCACCGTGACGAGGTGCGGCATCTCGCCCGTCACTCGCGACGCCTTGGGGGTACGCCCCACGATGATGTTCTTGTCGAGAGTGATCTGGACGCCTGTCGACAATACTGCGCGGCCGCGGCGTTCCTTCTCGAGTTGCTCAGGGGTGGCGAACGTTGGCACCGACGGCGACGCCTGATTTTCGCTCCCCCCAGCGGTCATCGCGCGCAGCGCAGCGACAGAGATCGTCGCACCGTCGTGGTCGCCCAAGGTTGGTGGCGGTGCAGGCGCTGCTGGCGCGGGTGTCACTGGGGCCGGCGTCACTTCTGGGAGAGTGGGCGCGACCGACTCCGGCGCCACCGGCTCCGGCGCCACCGGCTCAGGCTGCGCGATCTCGGCTTGAGCATCGGACGCGACGGGTGGCGTCTCGCTCGCACGCTGTGGGGAAGCATCGGAGCCCCACAACGCACCAAAGAAGGTGTCATAGGGAGCGTCCTGACCTTCCGGCGCCATCGTGTCGTATGTCGCGACGAGGGTCGCGTGCGACACCTCATCGATGTCGGACGAGTTCTCCGCTGCCGATGCGACGTTCGGGTCCGCAACTGGAGGCGTCGGGTCCGCAACCGCCTGAGGCTCGGACACGGGGGTCTCGTCCTGCACCGCTTGCTTCACCGATGCGGTGATGTGGGGAGGCACCTCAGTCAACAAGATCGGGGGTACTGCCGCAGGTGGGGCGACCGGCTGGGCAGCTGGCTGCGCGACCGGCTGGGCGACGGCCGGCTCGACAGGTGCTGAAGGAGGCTCGACCTCATCCGACTGCACGACGGGCGACGGCGTCGGGGCCATGTCATCGAGAGACCACGTGAGCGCGTGAGCGCGCACGGCCCCTTCAACGATCCACAGCTCTTCGCCTGTGTTGACCCCCGCCACTTCAAGGCGGACCGCGTGCGTCGTGGGCCACAAGGCTTCGGCCCACCCGGTCACGCCCACACCAGTGACGGCGGGAACATCCGAATTCAGGGCATCGGTGACGATCGCCTCACCACGCACTGCCACCCGGATGCCATGCTCTTCCGCAACGGCCACCGCAAAGGCGGGGAGCGTCGTGACCGTCGTACCGGTGGCGGACGCCAGACTGTCGACGAATCCGCTGACACCGCGCGAGCGCAAAGCGTCAGCGATCGTCCGCGGGTCGACGCCAGCACGTTCGGCGACAAGCGCGCTGGCCCTGGGGGTCACAATCGCCAACCATGCACCAGGCACGTACGTGGTCACGAACGCACCTCACTGTGTTCGCGGGGCACCGTGTCGCCATCCGCCTCGTCGTGAGCGCGAGAAACGGAGATCGCATCGACAACCACAACGGTGACGTTGTCTCTGCCGCCATGCGCATTCGCCGCGTCGACAAGCGCCTGTGCAGTGCTTTGGGGCGTCAACGCATCGGCGAGGATCTGCGCAATCTGCGTGTCGGTCAATTCACCGGTAAGTCCGTCAGAGCAGATGAGCATGCGGTCACCCGCGGCTGCGGGGATCATCCAGAAGTCCGCGTCGCTGACGATGCCCGCACCAAGAGCGCGCGTCACCACATTGCGGCTTTCGTGTGCAGCAGCCTTCTCGACGCTCAGCTCTCCAGCGTCGATCATTTCTTGTACGAGCGAATGGTCCACCGATATCTGCTCGAGCTTGCCGCCAGCGTATCGATACGTCCGGGAATCGCCGACGTTCACCACAAGCCAGTAACCAGCGCCTTCGTTCTCAGCGATAGCGACGCCACTGAGCGTGGTCCCCGCGCTGCGCCGTCCTCCCGAGCCAACGGCCATGACGTTGTCGCCCGCGGTCTTGTAGGCCGCGCGCAGTTCCGAGATGTCAAGGTGAGGTTTGCCCACGAGCGATCCAAAGGCGCCGATCGCCGCGGCACTCGCGACCTCACCGGCCTCGTAGCCGCCCATACCGTCAGCCACAAGGAACAGTGGTGACGCCTCTAGATACGCGTCCTCATTGTGATCTCGACGCATCCCCACGCTTGTGACGGCCGCCGACGCCGTGATGATCGGCACGCCCGCGCTCACGCCTGCACCTCAATAGTGAGACGTCGCGTGCCGCACACCACCTCGTCTCCAGGACGAAGCGTGACCGCCTGCCCAGGAGGCACCGCAACGGGAACGCCCGCCCGCTCGATGCGCACACCGTTGGTCGAGTGGAGGTCCTCGACGCTCGGCGAGTACCCCGCAATAAAGCGCGCGTGGGTCTTCGATAGCGAGCGCGACGAGTCATCGATGGCGGCAGGGGTCTCGCCGTTCTGGCCTACCGGGTCGCGGCCAATGACCGCCGAGGCTTCAATCGTGGTGACGGTGCCGTCGTCCCAGCGCAGCACGAGCCGCGGGGGGCGGGCGACGAGGCGAGTCGCGTCGATGTCCTCGACATCGCTCGCTTCGTCAACTGGTACGTGAGTGGCCAGAGCAGGTGGCTCCGTCACCTCCGGCTCCGCTGGCGGTGGCGGCGGGGGTGGCGGTGGAGGCGCCTCGAAAGCGGGTGGCGCCGGAGGCGCGAGATCGGCAGGAATCGCCGCTTCCATGGTGGGTGGCGCGAGCACGGCATCGGGCGCGGGCACCGTGCGGGGCACGGCCAAGGCCTCCGGAGCGGACATGCCCGGTACCGAGCTGATGAGCGGCCCGGTGGGCGAGGCCACAGGCTCCTGCGGCTGTTCAGGCCGCTCAAAACCCGGCACTTCTGAGATGAGCCCTGGTGCCATCGTTACCTCCTTCGCCCAGCTTTACGGGCACGACGGTGTGCCACAAGTGAGCGCGCACTCACGCGCGCGATCATCCGGCGGCGGAGTCCGTGCGCCTGATTGATGGCCCGCACCGCTTCTCCGACGCTCGCCCAGAACCGGTCGGCGTCTTGGGGTTGGACGTCCTCTGGTCCCCACACCAGGCGGTCCGCCGTCAGTGCGAGCGTGCTCGTCGCCGAACTGTTGACTGCGGCGTCGATTGCGACGGCCTTCTCCACCCGGGTTCCGGCCACCGGAATGTCCACACCATAGTCCGTCGCAGCGTCGGCAATCTCCGTCCAGCCCGCAGCCACCCGGGCTGCGAGATCAGCCGTGCGCCTGCGCTTGCGCCGTCGACGCGCTTTCGCAATGACGATGCCGAGCACGGGGCCAAGGAGGACAAGGAGCACGCCGATGCCTGCCGCCACGTAGACCGCGATGCGAAGCACGGCAGCAAGAGTGTCGTCCGGTGGATCGACAGCCTCATCAGTCACGGGCACCGCTGGCGGAACAGCCGGAGGTTCGCGGGGCGGATCTGGAGGTTGCATCACCTGGGGCTTCGGCTCACGTTGCGGTGGGACGTCCTCGTCGAGCGGTGCACGATCTTCGGCCGGCGTCGGGTCTACCGGAACCCATCCGAATCCCTCGTATGCGACCTCCGCCCACACCCGTACGTCGTCACCGGTGATCGTGTGAGGGCCGTCTCCGCTGCCGGCTTCAAAGCCCATCACCACACGCGCCGGGATCCCGAGCTCGTACGCCATTAGCGCAAACGTCACGGCGTACTGCTCATCGTCGCCGATCATCTGGTCACCGCCGATGAGCGCCGAGATGCGCTCCTGACTGTGGCCCGAACGGGAAGGAGCCTGGCCCTCAAGGCCGTGGCTGAAGAATCCTGAAGCGGACAGGTACGTCGACAACGCATTCACTTCGGCGACTGGACGCGTGTCACCCTCGAGAGCCTCCGACGCGATCGTCGCCAAGCCTTCGGGCACGTTCGAGATGCGCGGGGTCGATATTGCGGCAAACGCGGCGTCCTCGAGGTCGTCCTCGGTGGGAAGGTCTGGGATCACGACATCGAGCGTGTATTGATCGCCGGTCTGAAGTCCATGCGTGACAACGGCCGTGGAGGTCGTCCGGTTGTAATGGAGCGAACGCTCAAGTGCCGTGCTGTTAGCGCCGTTGAACGTCACCGATCGCACCGCCCCGATGGTGGGAAGCCACACGCCAGTGAGTTCGCCCACCTCAATGGTGACAGTGGCACGTTCGCCGTCCGCGCTCACGGGAATGACGCTGCCCACCTTTTCGAAGCTCCCCGCAACTGCGGTGCCGTCGCCGGAGACGGCATAGACGACGCCGTCGTAGCTGTCGAGAGTGGCAAGCCGCACCATTGCGCCCGCGGGCAAGCCGTCAACCGTGAACAACGTGTTGGATTCTTTGTCGCGGACGTAGTGGCGGAATGACTGCAACGGGCTCGGGTAATCGTGCAACTGGAGTGGCGGCACCACGTGGTCTCGCAGAACCGTCCGCTGCCTTTGTGGTGAGGCGGCGACTGCCCAGGCGGAGCCGCCGGCCACCGCAAGCAGGATCATCGCGCTCGCGAAAGCGACTCGCCGGACATTCTTCTGACGGCTTTGCGCAGACGACTGAACTCCACGCGCGCGTTCCCGACGCCACGCAAGCCACGCGATTGAGGCCGCAGTGAACACCGCGCCTTGCACAACAGGAGCGACGCCGTGGTAGGTGCCAAACAAGATCGTCACAAGCAACGTGGCGACTGCCGGGAGCAGCGACCACCCGGCACGGCGCACACGCATTGCGAGGCTCACACCCACTGATGTGCACCCCAGCACTGTGATGAACGGAACCAAGAGAACAACGCTGATGCCCTCTGTCGGCACGTCAACCGTGAGCAGGTCCATCCATGTCGATACAGCGCCGCGAGTGAGTTCTCGCACCGTGTCGAGGGTGGGCACCACACCGGCGATCGTCGTGCTCCGCATGACGGCGGCACCACCGACCACTACATAGCCGATGAGGACAGCGATGGCCGTCGGGATTATCGGCCAGCGTCCGTACGCGCTGACGAACGCGATTGCAGCGCCCACAACGAGCCCGGCGCCAGCGGCGATGAGCCAGCCAGTCCCGGCGAAGATTGGAGAAAATCCCCACGCCGCGATGGCGACGAGCGCGGCGACAACAACGCCATCGATGGCGCGCGTGAGGGTGGAGGCGTTCATGCGTCGATCCTCCGCATCGCCTGAGGGAGGTCGTCAATTTCTCCGAGCGTCAAGACGATGACGTCGCCGATCGTGCGGCGCGTCACGGTCGCTCCAGGCGCCGCGTAGATGGCGACGACGCGGACCCCGGCGGGGATATACGACGCCGCCCGTCGCACCTCGGTGGGAGTGACAAAACTGCCACAAATGAGGACGGCGACCGAAGCGTCGGGCACTTGAACGCCGGTTGCCAACGCAAGGTCGACGATGCTGCCGCGCTTGGGCTCGGTGTAGTCGAGAGCGGAAAGCGAGTCGAGGAAGGGTTTCCCCGAACGGGTGGGCAGCGTTGCACCCTGCACGAGGACGGTGAGCTGCTTGTCTTCCTTGAGCGCCTGCAGTCCAAGTGAGCCTGCGACCGAGATGCCCAGCTCCAGTTCCTCATCGCGCGCATATTCGCGGCGGCTCATGGAGAGCGCAATCGCGAGGTGCGATCGCCGCGTCTCCTGATACTGCTTGACCACGAGCTGACCAGTCTTGGCCGTGGTGCGCCAGTGGACGTGGCGCCGATCATCGCCGGGCACATACTCACGCAAAGCGTGGAAAGAAATGTCCGCACTCGACAAGTCCGTGGTGGGCAAGCCCTCAAGGTCCTGCAAGAAGCCCGACGAGGAACCGTCCATCGGCACCGTCCGCGGGTGGACAAAGAGGTCAAGCGGATCGGACCACGTCACGGTGCGTGCGAAGAGCCCCACTGGGTCGCCACGCACGGCGGTGACAGGTCCAACCTGCAGCACCGTGCGGCGGTGGGTCGGGATCGCGAAGAGTTCCTCGTGAGTCGCACCCCCGGGAAGGCGCGGCACCTGGAAGCTAGCGAGACCCTTGCCCACGGGGAGCTCGATGCGGACCGGCAACATCGCGCGCGTGCTTGGGTTCCTCAACTGCAAAGCACCAACGGCCCGCTCCCCTACGACAACGCGGTCTCGGCTGAGGTCAAGGTTGGTGACGTATCGAGTGCGACCAACGAGGAACACACTGCTGAGCGCGACGAGGACCACCACGATGCACGCGATCGTGATGAGTTCCCACCAGTCGTAACGCAGCCCAGCGATGGCGGCCGCAATACCCGAGAGCACCACAGTCCAACCGAGCCCTGTCACGATGCGCGCAATGGGCATGACAACGTCCGCCACCGGCTCGATGGTGGGGACCACAACGGCCTTCCACCACCGCAATCGCGGAGGTCGCTTTGACGGCGCAGGCGCGGTCGTCTGGTCTGGAGTCATGCGAGTCAGGCTCGGGATTGGGGTGCTGCCACTTCGGCAAGCGTGCGCTCGATCACCTGCGGCGCCGTCGCTCCTTCAAACTCGGCTTCCGCGTCCAGCACGATTCGGTGAGTCCACACGTACGGCGCGAGGGCCTTGATGTCGTCCGGCGTGATGTAGTGACGGCCCGACGCCGCCGCCCACACCTTCGCCGCACGAACCATCGACAACGCACCACGGGTCGACACGCCAAGCACCGTCTCCGGAGCGTTCCGCGAGTTCTCGGCGAGAGTCGCAACGTAGTGGAGCACAGCGTCGTCCGTGTGAACGGTCGCTGCGAGATCCGTCATGTCCGCCACGGCCTTGGTTGTGATGACGGCAGGCAGAGCGGCGGCACGGTCACGGGTCGCAGCACCCTTCAGCACCTGCGCAGTCTGGGTGATGTCGGGGTAGCCGATGGACGTCTTCACCATGAAGCGGTCAAGCTGGGCTTCCGGCAACTTGTACGTACCGGCCTGTTCGATGGGGTTCTGCGTCGCGATGACGAGGAACGGACGGCCCACCGAGTGCGTGGTGCGGTCCACTGTGACGCGCGACTCTTCCATCACTTCAAGGAGCGCTGACTGCGTCTTGGGCGAGGCACGGTTGATCTCATCTGCAAGGACAATCGACGCGAAGATAGGGCCCTGGTGGAACTCGAAGTCGCGCTGACGCTCATTCCAGATCGAGCTTCCCGTCACGTCGGAAGGCAACAGATCCGGCGTGAACTGGATGCGTGAGTGCGTGCCATCAATCGAGGCACCAAGCGCCTTGGCGAGACTCGTCTTGCCGGTGCCTGGCGCGTCCTCAAGAAGCACGTGTCCCTCAGCGAACAGTGCGGTGAGGACCAGGCGAATGACCTGGTCCTTGCCGAGAACTGCTTGCCCGATGCTGCTCTGGATGGTTCCGAAAGTCTCGGCGAACCACGACGCCTGCTCGGGTGTCATTGTCACTTGCGTTCCTCCTGGAGTGGTTTCACCACGTGAGTCTGGTGGAATTGAATGGTGCTCCTGGGCCGCTCTCCCACGTGATCCACACGTCGTAGCCCGGGTATCCGTAGAAGCAGCCAAGTTCGTATGAGCCCGACGAGCTGGTCACGTTCACCGTGTATCGATAGTCAGTGATGTAGTCCGAGTCCCCGTACGCGTCGCGGCAGGCGACCTTGTACGTGCCGGTGGCGAACTCAGACCAGTTGATGACAAGCCGGTGGCTGTTCGCGTAACCCGACTGCTTGCCACCCTTTGTCACCCACGACTGGCGGGGCAGCGAACTTCCCGTCGCCGATCTCGTGCTCGAGGTGGGGGTGTCCTGAGCCGTCACGCGCGCCTCGAGAGAAGCGGAGATGCCCGGTCCGCCGGTGCTCACGGTGAATGCCTTGGAACCCGAGGTGAAGCCAGCGTTCGACCATCCTGACCAACCGCCAGAGCCAACCTTAGTGCGGTACTCAATGGTCTGGATTGGGCGCCCGTTGGTGGCGGGTGCGGTGACGGTGAAGTTCACGGCGCCGCTGCCAGCGCTCGCCGAGACGGACGGCGCACCAATTGGTCCGAATGGGGTGCGCGCAGCCGACGGCGATGACGCGGCACCGGTGTAGGTGGCGCCGTCCGACGTTGTTGTCGCACGCACGCGAACCGTGTATGACGTGCCATTCGACAGCCCCGAGATGACGCCGTTCGCGGGCAACGTGCTCCATGAATCGGAACCGTTGAGCGCGTACTGGTACGTGATCCAGCTAGCGTCGGAGCCGTTGGACGCCCCCGGTGTGAAGGACACCGTGAGCGACCGGTCACCCGCCACGGCGCTCACACCCGACGGCGCACCCGGCGCGACAAAGGCACGGCGTGGATCGGATGGCTGGCTCGGCGTTGAGGCACCAGCCTTGTTGTGTGCCACCACCGTGAACGTGTAGTTGCTCGATGACGGGTCGAGAGCAAAGGCCGCGCTTGTCACGCCTGCACCCACCGTCTGGCTTGCCACTGTCGCGCCGTCACGCACCGCGTTGACGGTGAAGGAGCCAACCGCGTCTCCATTGCCAGCCGGGACCGTCCACTGGACTCCGAGCTGGGCGCGGCTGCCCACCGGCGCGAGGCGAGTGGTCGTGGGCTTCGCCACGCGCTCCGGAACGCCGGCGGGCACCTCACTTGCCGAGGGGTCCGACCACGCTGACGGGTCGATTGCGTCGTTGAATGCGCGCACCTTCACTTGGTACGCAACACCATTTTCGAGGCCGGTCCAGCGGTACGAGGTGCCGGTGAGGTTAGCCACCTGTGCACCCGACGCAGGGGCCGGGGAGATTTCCAAGGTGTACGAGCGCACCGGCGATCCCTTTGATTCAGGCACCTTCCACTCGATGTCGAGTGCCTTGTCACCAAAGGTGAGGACGGGCGCGTCGGGCTGCTCGGGGTGGATGTCCGGCCGCGCCACGTCGGACTGAGCCGAGGGAGCCGAGTCGCCCACCTTGTTTGTGGCGATGACGCTGAAGCGGTACTCCGTGTTGTTGGTGAGGCCAGTCACCGTGCAGATTGTTGACGAACATGCCGTGGTGGTGCCTTGATCGGACGTCACGGTGTAGCCCGTGATCGGAGCACCGTTCGACGGCGGCTCAGTCCACTGCAACTCAACCGTGCGGTCGCCTGCACTGCGGATCTGGGGCTTGCTCGGCGCTTCCGGCTGGTTTGCCACCGTCACCATGACGCGAGCGTTCGCCTGACGCGACGGCAGGCCAGAAGCATCGGCGATCGTGTAGCGAATGATCATCGTGCCCGCGAAGTTCGAATCGGGCGTGATGAAGAGGTTGTCACCGTCGATCGTCACGGCTCCCTTGCCGGACTCAATCGTGGTCGACACGATGTCGAGAGGTTTATCGGCATACGGGTTGACGTCATTGCGCAAGACGTTGACAACGGACTGCTTGCCAGCCTCGGCGTCCGGAACCGCGTCATCGTTGGCGATCGGCAGTTCAGCGGGAATCTCCTCGCCAGCGTCCGCCTCGTTGGTCGGAGCGGGCAGCACTGTCACCCGGACAACGCCGTTGATCCGCTCAGAGCCGCCGTCAGACACCCAGACATTGACGTCGTATTCGGCGGCGGCAACGGACCTCACTGCGCCAATCGTCGCCGTAGCGTCGTTGACGGCCACGTCAAAGCCCTCAGGGTTCCCTGTCCCGACGCCCCAGGTGAGCTTCTCCTTGTCGCCCGGGTTCGCATCATCGGAAAGAACGGACAGGTCCACCGTTCCCGGTGTTCCACCTGCGGTGATCGTGAGAGTCGTGTTGCGGAAGGTCGGCGGGACGTTTTCGGCAGGGCGCACGATGAGCGGCAACGTCAAGGTGGCGCGGTGGCCTTCGGGATCGTCGATTGTTCGCCCATCAGTGACCTGGAAGGTAATCGCATCCTTGCCGTAGTAGCCCTCGGCCGAGGTGTACTGCAAAGTCGTCTGGTCGATGACGAGCGGGGCTCCATTGGCGTGAGCTGCGAAGACTCGCTCCGCCTCGGTGATGATCGCCTGGTTGCCGTTCGACGTCGTGACCAGGTCACCAAGCGGCAGATCGACGGTCTCGCCGCTTGTCACCTCGACTGGAGCGGCATCGAACAGCGCGGGCGGCATGTCGCCGAGACCAGGGACGAGGATGAAGGCGGAGGCGCTGAGTCCGTCAACGTCCGTGATGGTGTACGTGACAATGCGGGCCGACGCCTCAGCGGTGAGAGTCACCATGCCGTCAGCGCCAACGGTGCCGTCGAGCGGGTTGACGTTCACCTCAAGGCGTGACGCCACGCCATCCGGATCCTCGTCGTTGTCGAGCACATCCACCAATACGGTGCCGTCGTCCTGAATGTCCTCTGCGGCAACCCGGTCGTCACGAGCGATCGGCGCGACGAGCGGGGTCTCGGGGTCGACCGTGACGGCGAGCGCACACATTGAGGTTGAGCCGTAGGCGTCGGACACCGCGTACATGATCGTGTAGACGCCTTCTTGGGCGGCGTCGACGAGGATGCGGTCGCCAGCAACCGAGGCTTGGATGCCCTCAGGCACCTTGAGCGCATCCGCCACCAAGGACATCGGGTCGGCGTCTGGGTCAGAGTCGTTGACCATGACGGGGTAACTGATCGCGTGGTTCGGGCGCACCGATGCCTCGTCACGCACACACATGGGAGCGTGGTTGACGAACTCGGGTGGTGCCACACCTACGACCACAGTCGCCTGCGCTTCAAGGCCGAGGCTGTCACGGACGGTGTACGTGAAACGGTCGGTTCCCTGGGCGTCGGAATATGCCTCGTAGACCAGCCAGTCTTGGCCGGTCTGGACCACGCGCCCAAGCTGCGGAGCATCGGACGTTCCGAGCAGGGTGACCGAGTCTCCGTCAGGGTCAATGCCGTCAAGCGGAATCGGGATACGGACCGAACCGCCCGAGAGTGCACGTGCCGTCACATCTGCGGGACGCGGAGCCGAGTTGCCATCGTCTGCACCCACGATGCGGATCGTCACCTGCGCAGCCGCGCGCTGGCCGAGGTCGTCAACGATCGTGTACGTCGCCTTAGCCTGGCCGGGCTCTGCGCCTGCCTTGATGCGAATCCGGTCTTCCGAGACAAACACCTCAGCGAAGGACGAGTCCACCACAGGCTCGGCGAGGCCGTCGAGCGTGAAGTCCCGTTGCGAGGGGTGGATGTCGTTGCCAAGCACATCGACCGATGCGATGTCACCAACGCGCACCGTCACTTCGTCGTCATACGCGACGGGGGCGAGGTAGCGAGACGGCGGCTCAATCGGCATCACCGTGATTTCGCTCTCTGAGGTGAATGCTCCGTTCGAGACGCGGTAGCGCACGGTCACCGGTTCTGAGATTCCAGCCACGTTTGTCACGCGGACGAGGTGGTGGTCAAGCACTGCGACTGACACGCCGGAGTCCGCAGGCACGTCGACTCCCTGCACAACGAGTACGCCGCCCGCGGGGTCGATGTCGTTCGCGAGCACGTCAACGAGGACGTCATCGCCCGGGGCGACAAGGGCAACATCGGCCACCGCAACTGGCGGCAAGCTCGACTCGACGCTCTCGATGACATCAACGCGGATGAGGTTTGACGATTCGTTCGAGTCATCCGTGACGGCGTACTGAATGTAGAAGGAGCCGACGTTGGAGGAAGAGAATGTGAGGGTGCCCGCCACGTAGTCGGGTACGACGGTGGCGTTGCGGACCTCGCTGAAGGTCACGAGACGGATGGGCCGTGCCGAGCGCGTGATGTCATTGCCAAGCGGCGAGATGACAATGGGCGCGCCAACGGTCGTCACCACGTGGTCAGAGTTGGTGAGCGGCGGCTTGGTGCCTTCAGGCAGCACGTCGAGGCTGAGAACGCCCTCGACATCAGTACGACCATCTGAGACGACAACCTCGATGTCCCGCGTGCCTTGCACTTGAGAGCTGGCGGTGATGGTGATCCGGCCGTCCGGCGTGTAGTCGATTCGGTCGATGTCGTTCCCGCGCGCTTCACGCAGGAAGAGAAGGTCGCCGTCGGGGTCGATCCAATCGGGGATGACGTTGTAGGTGGCGGTGGCTCCCACTTCAAGTGAGAGCCGTGAGCGGCGGCGGGGCTCCGGCGGTTCGTTGTCGCCTTCTTGTGAAATGTCGATCGACACGGTCGCGTCGTCAACTCCACCGCGGCCGTCGCTCACGCGGTATGTGAACTGGGCACGACCCGAAGCGTCACCAGCGAGCGACACCTGCAGCGCCGCGCCGCCGCGGATCTGCTCGACCCGCCCCGGCACTCCGCTGGCGTCCACCACGGTGGCCGTCAGAACATCGCCATCGAAGTCGTAATCGTTGTCAACCACTGGGAGCACTGTCGTGCGGCCAGCGCGGGCTCCAAACGCGTCGTCCTCGGCGACGGGAGGCGTGTTCATTTCATCGCGATCGGGCAACGTATCAGTGAGTTCGTCATCAGGAGTGTCCTCCTGGCGCTCTTCATCCGGCGGCGGGAGGAGGTCCTCCCAGTTGGACACGCGCTCGAGTCCCTCGTCGACAAGGAAGGACTCGCCATTGACGTAATCATTGAGCACGACGACGTCGCGGTTGACGCGGAACTCAAAGGCCGACGACGGCAAGAGCCCGTCGATGTCCTGTTCGGCGTCGTACTCCTCACCCTCGCAATCACGGACAAAGATGCCCGACCCTGCCCAGGCGGCATAAGTGCAACCGTTGAGCGAGACGGGAGCGGCGGGCCGTCCCGTGACGCCGAGATCGTTCACCACGGGCTCACCGCCGCTCAACGGGACGTGGACAAGGCCGGAGGGCGTGGCAATTGATACGGAGTCGCGATCGGCGGAGGTCTGCTGGAGACGCGAGCCTTCAGGGAAGTCATACGACGTACCGGTAGGCAACACCAGCGAGCCATTGTCGACATCCCACACAACGCGGGTGTTGCCAACAGCGGTGAGCTCGATGTTGTCCGTCTCGCCGAGCTCGACGGCTGAGGTCTCGTCAACGGAAATCTCGCCGTCCTCGTTGATCGAAAGTGTCGCGGCCCGTCCCGTCTCAGCGGACACGGCGTAGCCCGTGCCGTCGGGGGTCACCGTGACGGCAACTTCACGGCCAAGCGAGATCGCGGGGCCGGCCGCTTCTTTGTCGAAAGAGGCGAGCCACGTGGAGCGCATGATCCACACGTCGCCTTGCTCGGGCTCCGCCACCATCACGATGCCGTTGCCAAGCGCAATGGAGGCACCACGCGGCAAGATGACATCCGCGGCCGACGCCACCATCGCGGGGTCGACCATACTGACGGTGTTGTTTGAGGAATCGTGAACGAGGACAAGCGAGCCCTCTTGGAGGACGTTGAAGGAACTCGTCGTGGTGCGCAGCGATGAGTCAAGAATGCGCGAGGGATAGTTGAGGCGGCCGACCATGAGTGTCGCCTCGTTGGTGACCCATACAGAGCCGTCATGAAGTTCAACGTCCGCCGTGGGCATGCCGTCATCGAGTGCCGCAGCAATGGCAAGGCCAACAAGACCCGCGCCTACGATCGCGCTTGACGAAGTCGCCACCTTGCGCGATCGCCACCATGCCAATCCAGGCACAGATGTCCCCCTTCTTGATCTGACTCCAATGACTGCCCCGAGAGCCCCAGGTGAGACGATACACAATCGCGACTCCCCATATGCATGGGGAAAATTCCCCACCTAAGTCCCTGCTGGCAGCTGCACCGCCGGGCATCGTCCTCGCGTCGGATTCATTCATCCCCATGGCCGAGGCGCCCGTGACACAAGCGCCGATAGCCTGAGTTCGTGGAATCGTGGCGGCCAACCAAGCGCGACCTGTTGATGACAGCGGTCCTGCTCGCGCTTGCCATCACCTACTCAGCTCTCGACCCGTCGACAGTTGAGGGTGCCGAGTTCACGCCGTATGACGTGCGCGGCTACGTGCTTGTCATCGCCGGCGTTCTGCCGATGGCGTGGCGGACACGTTTCCCCACGTGCGCCGCATGGCTCACCTTTCTCATGTGGGCGGCCGTCGTTGGACTCAATTACCCCAACCTCATGCTGTCGCTTTGCCTGTTCATCGTGTTCTACGGCCTCGGTGCGTACACGCCGCGAGCGCGCGCCATTGTCAACGCGGCGGTGATGGGTGTCCTCCTCACGCTGTGGACGCTCATCGGCTCCCTCACCTATGACACGGTGCCGCTGAGCGCAGTCGCGGGTGGCTTTTTCGTTGTGGCGATTCCCGTGACCTTCGGAATGGTCGAAAGACGCCGACGCCTTGAGATGGCAGCCCTCGAGCTGGCGGCGGCGAGGCGTGAGCTGGAAGCGCACGACGCTGCGGCCGACGCGGTCCGAGCAGAACGCGCACGGATCGCCCGCGAACTTCACGACGTTGTCGCTCACGAGATCACCGTGATGACCCTCCAAGCGGAGGGGGCACGGCTGCGGCTGTCGAAGTCCGAGCCCGAGGTAGCGGACATGTTCGGCGCCATCTCCCAGGCAGGGCGGCGTGGCCTGACCGAGATGCAACGCATGATCGGAGTCCTACGAACTTCTGAACGTGAGGCAACGGGTCACAAGGCAGGTGATCGCTCCGGCACCGCTCACGAGCGCGACCTCGATGCACCCGAGTTGTCCCCCATGCCCTCGCTTGCGACGTTGCCCGCTCTTATCAATAGCGTTCAAGAGGCGGGATTGCCGGTTCAGTTGACGGTGGTCGGTTCATCCCATGTGCCTGCCGGAGTCGAGCTCAGCACGTACCGAATCGTCCAAGAAGCGCTGACGAACGCACTGAAATATGCGGGGCCCGGCGCATCGGCATCGGTCCAAATTTCGCGCAAGCCGTCAGCCGTCACCATCGTTGTTGAAGACGATGGCAGGGGCACCATCTCGGAAGCCGCCCAGTCCTCTGGCGGCCATGGGCTCGATGGCATGGCTGAACGGGTGTCGCTGCTCGGGGGCCACTTCACTTACGGCCCGCGAAAAGGTGGCGGCTTCCGCGTCGAAGCGATGCTTCCGGTTTCGGATGACCAAGTTGGTGCGGGAAGATTCGGGCGACGCCGCAATCTCGCGCGCGCCGATGTGACATCTGGGGAGAGTCAGTGATTCGCGTAGGCCTCGTGGATGACCAGCAGATGGTGCGCGTTGGCCTGCGCATGATCCTTGAAAGCGCTGACGACATCGAGGTGTGCTGCGAAGCGGCGACAGGCGTAGCGGCGATTGAGTTGGCCGCACGTGAAATGCCCGATGTGATCCTCATGGACATTCGCATGCCCGAGATGGACGGCCTCGCGGCCACAGCGGCAATTCTTGAAGCGCACCCCGATATCAAGGTGGTGGTCCTCACCACCTTCGACGATGACGAGTACCTCTATGGCGCGTTGCGCGCGGGAGCATCGGGGTTCCTCCTGAAGAGCGCGGATGGCGACAGCCTCATCCATGCGGTGCGCGTTGTCGCCTCGGGCGAAGCGCTCCTGGCACCCGAGGTCACACGGCGCGTCATCGAGCAGTTCACTCGCTCGGGTGGCGCTCCTGCTGTGGGCGGAGGAGCCGCAAGCTCCCTCGTTCCCGAGGATGACGCCGACGTTCACGTGCCGTCGCCCGAGGCCGTGGGCGACCTCTCGGAGCGCGAGCTGGAGGTGCTGCAACTCATGGCGCGGGGGCTTTCGAACCAAGAGATCGCGGCGGAGCTCTTTGTCTCCAACACCACCGTCAAAACGCATGTGTCGCACATCCTCACGAAGTTGGGTGTGCGTGACCGTGTACAGGCCGTCGTCGAAGCCTACGACTCCGGCATTGTCCTCCCACGGGGCTGAGCTGGCCTCTTCACTTCGGGGGAAACCCTGGCGTCGTCCGCTCGGATGACGTCTCGAAACCATTCCAATGGCCGATGCCCCTCGGGGGGTGCAAGGCACCAGACTCGTCTTGTTGAAACATCACCATATGAAAGGCATCCTCATGACCACCACTGAGGTCGCAACCGCGTCCATCGCGGCATCCATGACAAATGGGTACAAGGACTACGGACTCGGCGAGGCAGCCGTGCGCGCCTTGGCGGGCGTTTCGGTCAACATCAACCGCTCCGAGTTCACGGCGATCATGGGGCCATCCGGCTCA
This sequence comes from Actinomycetes bacterium, assembly GCA_023411615.1. Classification (GTDB taxonomy): domain Bacteria; phylum Actinomycetota; class Actinomycetes; order Actinomycetales; family Demequinaceae; genus Demequina. Next base: position 3,150 of record JAEYOR010000013.1, on the reverse strand, counting down.
GGCAAATCGACGTTGTTGCACACTCTCGCTGGACTGGACCGGTTGACTGCTGGATCGTCGACAATCGCCAACGTGACGATCACGGGCTTGAGCGAGAACCAGGTGACGGAGATCCGGCGTAACCACATTGGATTCATCTTCCAAGCCTTCAACCTCATCCCGTCGCTAACCGCGCGCGAGAACATCACGCTCCCGATGGACATCGCTGGTGTGAAGGTCGACAAGGAGTGGTTTGACGAGATCATCTCGATTCTTGGCCTTGGCAACCGCCTGACCCACCTGCCCGCCCAGCTTTCCGGCGGACAGCAGCAGCGCGTTGCCGTCGCCCGCGCGCTCGTTTCGCGCCCCGAGATCATCTTCGCTGACGAGCCCTCGGGCAACCTCGACTCGAAGTCCGGTGCAGAGCTTCTTGGCTTCATGCGCCGTGCCGTCAAGGAGTTCGGTCAGACCATCGTCATGGTGACTCACGACCCGACCGCAGCGTCGTACGCCGATCGCATCCTCTTCCTTGAGGACGGGCAGATCGTCGACGAGATGAGCGAGCCCACCGCTGAGCGGGTGCTCGACCGCATGAAGCAGATGGGGAACTGATCCACCATGCTTCGACTCGCACTGAAATCGGTGCGCCACAATCCCAAGCGGCTCATCCTCACCACCATCGCGGTCATGCTGGGCGTGTCGCTCGTTGCGGCCACCTTCACCTTCACGTCCGCGTTCTCGCGCGGATTCAACGAACTGTTCTCCGACATCTACTCGACAGTGGACGTCGTCGTCGAGCACGATCCCAACGCGGACGACAACTTCGACCCGCTGTCGAAGGAAGGGTTGTTCTCTGCCGATGACCTCGCTGCGGTGCGCGCAACGGAAGGCGTCGCGTCCGCCGAAGCCAGCGTCGCCTACGAGATGGGCAGCCTGCTCAACAAAGAAGGCGACGGACCGCTCGTTCCCGGACCGCCCACGTTGCTTTACAACTGGACGGGAAACCCTGACGTTGACCGTGCCATCCTCATCGAGGGTCGCGCGCCCGAATCGCTGAACGAGACCACCGTCGACGTCGACACCTTCAAACGCCTCAAGATCGAGCTTGGCGAGACCGTCAAGATCGCGGGCGCCGATGGCGTCACCGAGCTCACTGTGGTGGGCACGATCCGCTTTGGCGAGAATAACGACCTCCAAACGGCGATGCTCCTGTACACAACGGAAGACACCGTCCGCGCGGTGGGCGGTGGCCTCACCGGCTACGACACCATCGAAGCGATCGTCACAGAGGGCACGAGCCCGGACGACGTGGTGACAGCCATTCAGAAGGTGCTGCCGGACAACACCCGGGCTATCACTGCCGAGGACAAGGTGAAGGAGCAGACCGACCAACTCGATGAAGCGCTCAAATACGTCAACATCTTTGCGCTCGTTTTTGGCCTCATCGCCCTGTTCGTTGGCGCCTACATCATCGTCAATACCTTCCGCATCATCGTGACGCAACGCACCCGCGAGCTCGGGCTCTTGCGTGCGATCGGCGCGAAGGGCACCCAGATCCGCACAATGATCCTGCTTGAAGCGGTTGTCGTTGGAATCGTCGCGTCCACGATCGGCATCGGGCTCGGCTACCTGATTGCACTCGGTGGCGGCTTCCTCGTGGAGGCGTTCACCGGTGACCTGCTCGGCACGATCATCTTGCCCGTCAACGCAATCGCGTGGGGTTATCTGCTCGGCACGCTCATCACCGTTGTCGCCGCAACGCTGCCCGCTATCCACGCCTCGCGCATCTCGCCCATGGAGGCCTTGCGCGAGGCCGGTACGGCTGGCAAGAAGCCGCTCACGGTGCGCAACATCGTCGGTGGGGCCTTCACCCTCAGTGGTATCGCCGCGATCTTCATCGGGCTGTACGCCGAGGTCGAGGGCCCGCAATGGTGGGTTGCCGTGGGCGCAGTCCTCAACGTGCTCGGCGTGACACTGCTGGCCGCACAGGTGCTCGTGCCCGCGGCCTACGGTCTGCGCGGCGTGCTGTCCCGCTTGTGGGGCGTCAACGGCAAGCTCGCTGCGAACAACATTCGCCGCGAACCGCGCCGCTCCGCCAACACGGCAGCCGCGTTGATGATCGGTGTCATGTTGCTCGCACTTGTCGCGACGTTCACAGAGTCGCTCAAGGACACCTTCACGTCCCAGTTCAAGGGAAATGAGGCGGAACTTCTTGTCATGGCGACTGCGGCTCCGGTGCCTCAAGGCGCGATGGACGTCATCGCGAACGTTGACGGTGTCAAGGACGTCGCTCGGGTGGGGTGGACCAGCGCTGAGTATGAGGGTTCCGACCACACGGTGACGTATCTTGACTCGGTCCTGACGGACGGCTTGTTCCCGCTCAATACGGACCGTCCGCTCAGTGATATCGGCGATGGAGTGTTCATCGACCCCACGATTCAGAAGCTTGGCGTGGAAGTCGGTGACGAGGTGACGATCGAGGGCGACCAGGGCCCCGTCACGCTCACCGTCACGGGCTACTACACCACCGAAGGCGACCAGGCCTTCTTGGTGGACTGGGCAACTGGCCTCAAGCTGACGAAAGAGCCACAGATCCTGCAGGGTCTCGTTGACTTTGACGAGGGTGTGGATGTCGAAGCGACGTCCGACGCTGTCAAGGACGCTTTGCTTGAGGACTTCCCTCTCGTCCAGCCCCAGTCACCCAGCCAGATCGAGCAGTTCTTCGATCAGGTGCTGACGCTCCTCATCGGCGTCATCTCGGCCCTGCTCGGTGCAGCGCTGGTGATCGCGATCCTCGGTGTCGCCAACACGCTCCTGCTGTCGGTGACCGAGCGCACTCGCGAGATCGGCCTGCTCCGTGCGGTCGGCATCAAGCGCAGTGCGGTCTGGGGAATGATCACCCTCGAATCCGTGGTGATGGCCGTGTTCGGCACCCTGCTCGGAATCATCCTCGGCGTCGGCCTCGGTGCCGCGCTGGTGGATGCGCTCTCGGACTTCGGCTTTGAGCGCGTCGTCATTCCGTGGGTGTGGATCGCGATCTACACCGTGCTGTCGATGATTGCGGGTGTGCTTGCGGCAGTGTGGCCCGCCTGGCGTGCGTCGCGACTCGACATCCTCAAGGCCATTGCGGCCGACGGATAGTCAGCGTGACAACGCAGTGGGGCCCGGACC
>JAEYOR010000018.1 GCA_023411615.1 Actinomycetes bacterium | reverse complement strand
CCCCCAAATGGCCCCTCCGGCGGCGTGTCGCGGCGCTCGGCGGTTCGGAACGTACAGAACCGGTGCCAGCGGTTCTGAACTTTGGGGGGCCGACGCTTGGATGGGGCCGACGCTTGGGTTGCGGGTGTGGCTAGGCCGGCTGTGCGGCGGCGTTGATTGCGTCCTGGATTGGGGTGTCGCCGCTGATGAGTTCCCATTGATGGCGAACAGTGTTCTCGGTGCGCAGGCACTCAAGGATGACGGCGGCCACGTCCGCGCGTGGAATCGCGCCTCGCGCAACGGAGTCGGCCAGCGTGACGAGACCCGTGCCGGGGTCGTCCGTCAATGCGCCCGGACGCAGGATGGTCCACGCGAGTTGACTACGGCGAAGGGCGAGATCCGCATCTCTCTTCGCAATGACGTACGCCTTCCACGCCTCCGCCTGGGAGGCGTCGGCCGGAGCGTCCACGCCATGCGCTGAGACTTGAACAAAGCGGTCGATGCCAAGCGAGCGCGCCGCCTCGATCGACTTGAGCGAGCCGCCCAGGTCGACCGTCCGCTTGCGTTCGACGTTGCCGTCCGCGCCACCGCCAGCCGAAAACACGATCGCGTTGCAATCGTCGAAGGCAGCGAGAAAATCCTCAACCGATGCGGCTTCGATGTCGAGTTTGCGTGGGCTCGCACCGAGCGCTGACAGATCCTCGAGTTGCTCGTCGCGCCGGGCGAGTGGAACCGCGTCCAGCCCCGCTTCGAGCAGGAGCGGAATGAGTTGGCGGGAGACCTTACCGGCGCCCCCGACAATCGCCACGCGACGTGGCGTGCCTGAAAGTGTCATATGGGGGAGACGCCACAAACGGACAGACTATTCCGACGCTCGCGCGTCTTAGCCGACAACGCTCGCCGGGATTGGGGTGACAAAACGCGAACCGGCGACAATCGCGTCCGCAAGGCGCAGCATCGTTTCGGGAATGTCCGCGAGGGGGCTCGTGACCGTGACCAGAACGAGTCGCTTCGTGTCCGGCACGGTGCGCCAATAGTCGGCGCTGAAGCTGCGAACCGGCTGGTCTTCGAGACCATCGGCAAGCACCGTCTCGGCAATACGCCAGCGGCGCACACTTTCCCCGTCCACGCAGGCGCGGCGTTCCCAATCCGCACCGTCACCGATGGCCTCCATCGCCGCAAGGAACCCATCGATGACATCGGCGGGAGCCGTGCCAATAACGGGGCTGAGGTGCAGTTGTGCCGGAGCGAAGACCGACACCGCAATTGGGGTAGGGGTTCCAGGCGAAACCTCGTGACACAAGAACACTGACTCCAGTGCCGCCGAGCCGTCGGCGCTGTTAATCATTGCGCCCATCGCCTTGCGCATATCTGCTCGCGCCTTGGCGAGTTCATCCGCGCGCCCCATTGCGAGGTCGACGTAGACCCGGATTCGCCGGTCAGTCACCTCGGGGCGCGATGGGTCGAGCTGGACCCATGTGCCGGGAAGCCGGAGCACGAGCCGCGGTGCGGAGGTACGGGGGGCGGAGTCGCCAGGCGCGGCGTCGGCTGCTGTGTTTGGCATGTTCCGTCCCTACTCGTGGAAGGCGTACTGCTGGTGAGACACGGTGACGCGCTCCGGCGTGCTTGGGTCGTCATACGGGAAGGCGTTCGAGGTGAACGGCTCGTTGAGGTCGACGCCGCGGCTCGAGTTATATGCGAGGTGGTCTTCCAAGGTGGCCACGTAATCTCCATTGTGGTGACCCACCGTGTTGCCAGTCCTGATCGTGTCGCTTGCGCCGCCTGAACGCGCGCCGTCCCACAACTCGACCATGCCGTCTCGCGGAGGCACGGAGTCGACCATGTCGGTGCGGTGCACCGGGTCGAGAGTGTGCTTCACCTGGATCACCGGCACGTCTCTCGGTATCGCCATCTCGTCGATGGGCGACCCCGCACACACAAGTCCTGCGTAGTCGTAGCCGCCCGCACCGTCTTCGATGAGGCTGCCTGCCATGATGCCGCCGAGGCTCCATCCCGCCAGCACTACCGGCTCGTTCTGACCAATGCCAGCCTGCGCCATCGCGTCAAGCACGGCCTTCTCGTATTGTGTGCGCAGTTCGGGGAAGAGCATGAGCATGAGGTCTGCGTCGAGGTCATTTGGCGCTCCCTTATCGCCTCCCACCACCCAGTCCATCGTGGACGGCAACGTGACAATCCAACTCACGTTGCCTTGTTCATCGACGATGCGCGTCACATTGACAACCGCTTGGTCGGCCCCGCCAATCGTGTCGACCAAGCCCGCCATCTCGAGGAGGTCCGCAACGTCCTGGGGCACCGTCGAGTCGAGCTCGCTGAGAGCGTCGGCCTGATCTAGTGCGAGACCCGACTCATCAAGCTCCTTTACCTCGGGAGCGGGCTTCATCGCCTCGTCGAGCAAGCGACTCGCGATAAAGATGCCAAGCGCGGGGCATACAACCGACACCATGCCGACGATGAGGCGAAGCCTGTCGGCACCCTCGAGGCCGAGGATGTCAGCCAAGCGATACCCGAGGTAGCCAGCGAGGAACAGCTCAACAAGGTAGGCGACGATCATCGTGATGAGAGCGACGACCACGGCGAGGACGACAACGATCAAGACCAGCGCGACGACGAGGGCCACGATGAGTGCGATGACGAGCAACACAACGAGGAGTGCTGTCAGGAACAGCTCGACCGCGGCGGCGATGACCTCTAGCACCTGCTGGAAGAAGTTGAGAGCCCACTCGGCGATCGATGCGAGCAGATTGGTGAAGCCGTCCCAGAGGTCTTGAAGTCGGTCAAGCAACGAGTCAACCGTTGCGTCAAAGCCAGCCTTGATGCGCTCGGCCGCGATCCGCGCCGCCTCAGCGATCGCCTCGCATGCAGTGAGATAGGTCTGGTGGGCAATCGCCATTGCCTCGTTCGCCGCCTCGACCGCACGGCGAGCATTGCGGCGAAGCTGGCGGGCCTCCTCAAGCAACTGAGGAAGGTCGGGCTGCAGGGCCGCCTCGACGACCTGCCGTTCCGCCTCCGCGAGCGACCACTCCGCCGTCGCGAGACGCGACGCCGCCTCGTCGTATGCGTTGATCGCGGCATAGGCCTCGTTGTGGAAGCGATTGAGCTCCACCGCGTACTCGCGCAGCGCACCGGTGGCGGCCGAGTACCTCTCATGTGCCGCCCGCATCCCCGCCGTTGCCCTGCCACTTCGCGAGCGCAGCTCCTCGATCGACTGCCCCTCACCCTCGGCGAGAGTCGATTCGATCCGGGCGGCAGCATCGGCAAGGGCGGCCTCGGTGGCGGCAAGGTCATCGATGGACGTCTGCAGCGCGGCCGGGTTTCCCGAGGGCGCGGCGAGGGTGCTCACTTCACCCTCCCACTCGACTTCGATGCTGAGTCCACCGCACTCTTCACCTCGGCGGTCGCTTCACGCAGCCGCGCGGCAAGGTCTGAATCGAGATCAGCAAACGTCTGATTCACGGCATCGAAGGCATCCGCCAAGCCGGTCAACGCCTCGACCGTGCGCGAGCGATGGATGCTCCAATTGTTCGCGAAATCGTTGAGGGTGCGCGCGAGCACCGCTTGGCCCACGGCGTCGGCCGCAGAATCCGCTTGGCCGCCAATGGACGAGAAGTCGCCCAGGATCGTCCGAATTGTCCGGGCTCGGGCGTGGAGGGCGTCTCCATCGACTCCAAGCCGGCTCATGCGGGCCGCTCCGGGGAGTGTTCCGTACGGGCCACCAACACCGGAGCATGGGGCTTTGTCGCACGCAGGTTGCCAGGATCAAGCAATGCCCATGCACGTAGTTCGAGCTCGCGGGCCAACTCGCCCAACGTCGGGTCGCCCTCCGGCACCCGGCCTTGAGCCGCAGAAGTGACGGCCCCGTTGATCGCATCCCTCGCGCGTGCGCGTGCTTCGCTTGTGCTTGGCATCGATGCACCCCCTATCTGCTCGCACCGTACCGGCGGCGCGCCCGAGCGCCAATGGGGACTATTCACCATCGGTGCGGGCGTTGCGGCGTTCGCGGCATGGCCCTGTGAGCGATCGCCCAGTTCAGGACGTGTGGACGACGCTGGCTACTGCGGCGGCGTTGCGAACGGGTCCTGCGGGGCAGGGTTCTGCGGGGCAGGGTTCAGGGGCGCCGGGTTGACGGGGGCGGGGTTAAGCGGTTGCGCTTGTCCTGCCGGAGGCTGCGCGGATCCTCCGGGCGCTGGAGGCTGACCCGGCCACGGCGTCGGCGCTGGGGCCTGCGGCGGGTAAGTCGAGTAGCCCGCGTTCCACCGCTCGGCTGCCTTGGGGTCTTCTCCCCATTGGTTGGCATGAGGCTGACCCTCCATGATGCACATGATGAGCGGGACGATGCCGAGGCCAGCGAGGTGGAACCACAACCAGTGACCCGATTGCCCCGTGTCATGGAGGCGGCGCGCGGACACCGCAAGGAACGGGATGGTGAACACAAAGTTCACAAGCACGCCCAAGCCGAGCAATAGGAGTGCGACGAGCATTCCGCCGGTGAACTCTGGGTCGGAGCCGGATGAGCCCGAGGACTCGACGATCAGCGCAAAGATCAAGATGATGTACGGCACGCCGATTGACACGAACGCGACCAACTGCAAGAACAGGTAGAACCACCAAAACTCAGCCCGCCGCGCACGGCCGTTGAAGTCTCCAAACTTGCGCATACAGATCGACACGGATTCCCGGAACGACACGGCGACCTCCTCAAGGCTGTGCCACAACGCTACTCGCATGGAGCCGCGGCCTACGACAATGCCCGGCACAAGCGTCGGCCGCATGCCCCTAGCCTTATGCCATGTCCTACGCCGCCCAGCTCGCGCACTTGTGGCGGGCCCGCGGTTTCAGGGCGTTGACGCGAGTTCGCGTTCTCGGACAGGCGGGTGATGGAGCCTTCCAGTTTGGAATCGCCACCGCGTTCTTCTTTGATCCCACCCATGCGACAACGCCGCGTGACATTGCGATTGGCTTTGCCACCCTCTTCGCGCCATTCACGCTCGTGGGCCCGTTCGTTGGACCTCTGATCGACCGGTGGCAGCGTCAGCGGATTGTTCTCGTCGCGAACATCGTGCGTGTGGCGCTCGTGGCGCTCATCGCGGTGAGCATCGTCAGCAGTGCGCCCGGGTATCTCAAATACGTGCTCGCGCTGCTCACACTTTCCGTCAACCGATTCCTCCTGGCGGCGCTCACCGCCGGGATCCCGCGGGTTGTCGAGGACGAGGACCTGCTGACGGCCAACTCCATTCAGCCGACGCTCGGCACCATCGCTGCGGCGCTCGGCGGTGCGGTGGGTGGGGCCGTCACGATCATCGCGCCGCGCGTGTCCGACGAGTACCGAGCGCTCATCGGCCTCGCTCTCGCGGGCTTGCTCTTTGCGGCGGCCTCGATCGCATCGACGGCCCTGGCGCGCCGCTCGCTCGGACCCGTCGACCCGCGCGCTCACCTCGCCATCGGAAATGAGGCTGCGAAACTCATCCGCGGCTTGCGGGAAGGACTTGCTCACTTGCGCGAGCGCGTCACCCCGTTCCATGCCCTTGGTGTCATGGCGGCACAGCGCCTCTTATATGGCGTGATGTTTGTCGCCGCGATCCTCATCGCACGCCACGTCCTGTCGACACCGGACGACGTCGAAGGCGGCATCACCCAACTCACCTTGGTGGTGGGCTTTGGGGCAATCGGTTTCGGTCTTGCGGCCGTCGTCACCCCTGGGATCGCGCCGCGCCTGGGCGCGCACCGGTGGATTCTGGCGTGTTTGGGTCTTGGCGCGGTCGGCCAGATGCTTCTCGCCGTGTCGCCCACGCTACCGTGGCTCTACTCGGCGGCCGTCGTGGTGAGCTTCGCCGTGCAGGGCGGCAAGATCGCGGTCGACACGATCGTGCAGCGCGATACGGATGATGGCTTCCGCGGCCGGGCCTTCACGCTTTACGACGTCGCGTACAACACGGCGTTCATCTCGTCCGCCTTTGTGGGCGCGCTCTTGCTTCCCACCAACGGATACTCGCGCTGGGTCATGGCCTCGCTTGTGGTGGCATACGTTGCCGTCGCCGCCGCATATGCGGTCGCGCCAAAGAAGCCGGCCCGCGCCTCGACGGGTGACGCCGTCACGGCGTAGTGCGAGCCCGCCACCACGCTTTCAGTTCTTCGCGAGCGCGCTCTTCGCCGAGCGGGCCGTGCTCCATCCGCAAGTCCAACAAATGCTTGTACGCCTCGCCCACCTCGCGCCCGGGCTTGATGCCGAGCACCTCCATGATCTGCGTGCCGTCGAGGTCCGGCCGGATTGCGTCAATCTCCTCTTGCTCGCGCAGTTGTGCAATCCGATTCTCAAGATCGTCGTAGGCAAAGGCGAGCCTCTCGGCTTTGCGCCGGTTGCGCGTTGTCACATCGGCGCGGGTGAGTCGGTGGAGCCGCTCAAGTTGCGCTCCCGCGTCCGTCACGTACCGTCGCACCGCCGAGTCCGACCAGCGCGCCTCGCCGTAGCCGTGGAAACGGAGGTGCAACTCGACAAGCAACGTGACCGCCTTGACGGTCTCCTTGTCGAACTTGAGTGCCTTGAGGCGACGTCCCGCCATCTTGGCTCCCACCACTTCATGGTGGTGAAAGCTCACGCCGCCACCCGGCTCAAGCCTGCGCGTGGGCGGCTTGCCGATGTCATGAAGGAGTGCCGCAAGGCGCAGCACAAGGTCCGGCGCGGGGACGGCGCCCTCGGGCCCCGTCTCCAGGTCAATCGCCTGCTCCACCACGGTGAGCGTGTGCTCATACACGTCCTTGTGGTGGTGATGCTCGTCAATCTCCAGCTTGAGAGCGGGCAGTTCGGGAAGCACCCGCTCCGCCAGGCCCGAATCGACGAGCACTCGCAAGCCCTCGCGCACATTCGCGCCAAGGATGAGCTTGGTGAACTCGTCGCGCACGCGCTCGGCCGAGACAATCCCAATGCGCTCAGCCAGTCGCGCCATCGCCGCAAAGGTCGCTGGCTCAATGTCAAAGCTCAGCTGCGAAGCGAACCTCGCGGCGCGCATCATCCGCAGAGGGTCGTCGCCGAATGACACCTCCGCATCGATTGGCGTGCGCAGCAGACCGCCCGCGATGTCATCGAGCCCGCCAAAGGGATCAACAAACTCGCCACTCGGCACTCGCAACGCCATCGCATTGATGGTGAAGTCTCGTCGCGCCAGGTCACCCTCAAGTGAGTCCCCAAAGGCCACCACGGGCTTACGGGTCGCACCGTCGTACTCGTCCGCGCGGTACGTCGTGATCTCGGCAACAAGGTCTCCCTTGCGCCCGCCGATCGTGCCGAACTCCCGGCCCATGTCCCACGTTGCCGGCGTCCACTTCTTGAGAAGCGCCTCCGTGTCGTCGGGCTGAGCCGACGTCGCGAAGTCCACGTCTGTCGAGCGTCGTCCCAAAAGCACGTCGCGCACGGAGCCGCCAACGAGCGCGAGGTCAAAGCCTGCGCTGTCGAACAACTCGGCCAGTTCAGCGACTTCCGGAGGCACGGCCGCGCCCAACGCCGCAGACCGCGCACCCAGCACTTCGCGCGTTGGCAGGACGGGAGCAACGGGCCGGGTCATAGGGATAAGCATTACAGAGCGCTGGCACGGCGCGGGAACCGGCCGACGCTGGTACCGAGTTGGGGTGTGAGTGTCCCGCGCCGGGCGCGGAGGGGGCGACGCGGGGTGTGAGTGTCCCGCGCCGGGCGGGGAGGGGGTGGGCGTCGAGAGTGGTGGTTGAGGTGGTCCGCATTAGAGTTGGCCCATGCCCGAAGCACCCCTACCGCGACCGAGCCGTCTGCCGCGGCCTCCGGTGGGCGCCGGGCTCCGTCGCAAAAGAGCGGCCCGCGTAGCAGGTCAACTTCCCGTTTCTCGGGAGGTTTCCGCCGGTGGCGTGGCCGTCAAGGTTGAGGACGGCGTGGCGTACGTCGCATGCATCGCACGCCGCAATCGCGCGGGCCGACTCGAGTGGTGCCTGCCCAAGGGACACATTGAGCCGGGCGAGACACCTGAACAAGCAGCGGTCCGGGAGGTCGCGGAAGAGACGGGGATTCGGGCCGAGATTCTTCAGTCGCTCGGCATCATCGACTACTGGTTCACCGGTGACGACCGCCGCGTCCACAAAAAGGTTCACCACTTTCTCCTCGAGGCCGTGGGCGGCTACATCACCACCGAGAACGACCCCGACCACGAGGCGGAACTCGCGGCGTGGATCCGCATCGACGAACTTCATTCAAAGCTCGCCTTTCCCAACGAGCGCAAGATGGCGCAGACGGCCGCGGAACTGCTGACGTCACGATCGTGAACATCGCGGCCACACGTCTCAAGCGCGCGCTCGTGGTGGCGGCGATCGCTGCCGCCACCCTCGCGATCATCGCGCCTGCAGCGGTGGCGACGCCGAGTGCTCCGCGCGGCGCCGCGGCCGACGCTGTCATCACCAGCGGACAGGCCCGCACCGACGAGCCCGCGATTGAGCCGCTGCCGGGCCTCACGGTCTCCGCGGCAGGGAATCTTCCCGTGGCCGCGAACCCGCAAAGCCCCTACGCCGTGCGTCTCAAGGTGTTGTCGTCGCAACAAGCCGTTCACGACGTGCGTCTCACGCTGAGCGTCACCGAGACGGCGCTCAACGACTCCGCTGCGCTCGCGGACTTCCTCGCAGATCCTGACGGTGTCGCCACCCGCCGCGTCGCTAACACCCCCGTAGGTGTCTCCGACGCGATGGGTCGTCACACCCTGCCAGCGGGTGAGGACACCGCAGTGAGTGCGATTGTCGACCCCGGCAGCCTTGGATTCGACACCGAGACAACCGGCGTTTACGGCGTTGTCGTCGAATTGCGTACGGCCAGCGGAGTGGTCTGGCGCCGTGTCGCTCCCGTCACGTGGCAACCTCGCAAGCTTCCCGCTCTTGACGTCACGGTGCTTGCGACAATTGCCGGCACCCAGGAACGCGCCACAGCGCTGCTCGGGGCGGCGTCGGACGAGCGAGTGACCCTCGCCATCGACCCTTCATCACTCACCCTGTCCCAGCGGCTCGCGCTGTCGAGGCGCGAGGTATATGCGATCCCCGCTGGCAATCTCGACGTGTCGAGCGCGGCTCACGCGTCCTCCTCTTCCCTCATCGAGTCCGGGCTCGCGGCCGGGCGCTCCGGCATGGACCTGCCGTGGCTCGCCCTCGCCGCTGTGACGGATGATGCGACCGTCGCCCTCGTGTCCCGTTCAGGCGCCATGGCAGTGGTTGCCGACCCCCGCGACGCGCCGGAGGCGTCCGGACCCATCGCGAACGTCACCGGTATCGCGGGTGACAACCCAGCGCCCCTCGTCATCCCGGACCCGGTGCTGTCTCGCACTCTCGCTGGGGACACGCCCGGAGACCCAACCAATCCCGCGAGGGTCTATGCGGAGGCCGCCTTTGCGGCTCTGCGTGGCGAGAAGACCGTCGTCATCGCACCGGGCAGCGCGTGGCTCGTTGACGGCGCCCGCCCATCGCGCGCGGTGGAGCAGCTCCTCGATGCGCCTTTTGTCACCTCTCGCACTCTCGCGGCGCAACTGTCGGACACCGCGCGGGCCGACGTCGATCTGCCCGAGATCATCGAGTCAGGCACCGACATCTCTCGCGGCGGCATCGTTCAAGCCGTCTCGGCCCTCTCGGCGCTCGATAATCTCGACGCCGTCACCGATGGGACGTCGACCATCGTCGCCGCTGCACGGCGCGACGTCTACATCGCGTTGTCGACGCCGCGCCGGCTTGACCCACAGCGCCGCGATGAGCTTCTTGTCGAGGCGCTCGACAATGCCGCCGCCGTGTCGAACTCCATCACGGTGACGTCGGGATCTGATCTCACGCTTGTCTCACGCTCCGGCGCGGTGCCCATCACCATCAACAATGCGCTCGATGTGCCGGTCAATGTGCGAGTGGCCATGACCTCACGCTCGCCGATACTGCGGTCAAAGGAATCGCCTCTCGCATACATCGAGGCCGGTTCCGACGCGACCGTCACCGTCCCCGTCGAGGCGGTGTCGAGCGGCGACGCCAACGTGTCGGTAGCACTGCGAACCGAAGCTGGCTCCACCGTTGCCGTGGCTGAGACACTCAAGGTGCGCGTGCGGGCCGCGTGGGGAAGTGCGGCAACCGGCGTGGTGACCGCTGGGCTCGTCGTCCTCCTGTTCGCTGGCATCTGGCGCACCATCAAACGTGGCCGCCGTGACACCCGCGTTGTCCCCACAGCAACCACGCCGCTCGCCGGGGCGTCCACCGAGGACGAGTGAGTACCGCAACAATGTCAGCATGACGTCAGACGAGGCTGCCGTGCCCGCGGGCACCCCTGGTGCGCCGCGACCGCGCGGAGCAAACCGGTCACTGATGGGCAACACCGCCGTCATGGCCGCAGGGACTCTCGCGTCCCGCATCCTCGGCTTAGTACGTAACACCATCCTCTTGGTCGCGGCTATCAGCGTCACCGGCATCGCTGCGGACGCCTACTCGGTTGCGAACCGCCTGCCAAATGTCATGTTCGCCGTCCTCGCGGCTGGCGTGCTCAACTCGGCGCTCGTGCCCCAGATTGTCCGCGCCTTCGCCGACGGCCGCGACCGCACCGTCCACCGCATCATCACCATTGGCACCGTGGCGATCCTAGCCGTCACGGTGGTCTTCACTGCGATGGCGGCCTTCTGGGTGCGAGTGTTCTCCGACAATTGGGGTCCAGACCAAACGCAGCTCGCCACTGCCTTTGCCCTCTGGTGCATCCCGCAGCTGTTCTTCTACGGCCTGTACTCGCTCTTTGGCCAAGTGCTCAATGCCCGTGAACAGTACGGCGCCTTCATGTGGGCGCCGGTCGCCAATAACGTGGTGGCGATCATCGGGCTCATCGCCTATCTCGGCATCTACGGCCGCTTTGCTCCCGTTTCTGGCACACCGGCCGACGTTGTCGAGCAGTGGACCTTTGGCCGCATCTTCCTCATCGCCGGGGTCGCGACGCTCGGCATCGCTGTGCAAGCCGTCATCTTGATCGTCCCGCTGTACCGGGGCGGCTACCGCTGGCGTTGGGTGTGGCGCGGTCCCAAGGGTGAGCTGTCCACGGTGGCGCGCGTTGCCGGCTGGGCCCTGAGCGCCGTTGTCATTGAGCAGATCGGCGTCACGCTTGTCACGCGCGTCGCCACCGCAGCCCCCCACGCCGCAGCGGTGCGCGACGCGATCCCCGGAACTCCGGCGTCGGCCCTCATCCCGGACCCAACTGTTGCGGGCGCGGCCGTCTATGACATGTCGCTCAGCATGTACCTGTTGCCGCACTCGCTCGTGGCGATCTCGCTCATGACGGTCCTCTTCACGCGGATGTCCCGCTTTGCCGCAGACAATGACATGAAGCAACTGCGCGAGGTGCTGAGCGAGGGCGTCCGGCTCGTGGGGGCGTTCATGATGCTCGCGAGCGCCGTGCTGTTTGTCGCCGCGCCACACGTGGTGCGCGTGCTCGCTCTCACAGCGGATCCCGACGCTATTGAGGCAGTCGCGTGGGTGTTGCGCTTCATGGTGCTGGGCCTCGTCCCGCTTGGCGCGTCAGTCATGTTCAAGCAGGCGTATTTCGCTTTGGAGGATGGCCGCACCGTGTTCGCCATTCACATTGCGATGACGGCGGCGTGGCTCGCGGTTGCTTATGCCTTCCGGTGGGCCATCGCACCCGAATGGTGGGTGGCGGGTGTGGCGCTCGGCCTCACCGCGTCGAACATCGTTGCCGTCGTGCTGCGCATGTGGGGCCTCCGGTCCCGCCTCGGTGGGATTGATGGACGACGCATCGCGGCGACGTACGCGAAGTCCTTGGCTGCCGCGCTCATTGCCGCGGTGCCTGGCCTCCTCCTCATGTGGTGGGCGCCTGAAACGTGGCGTGAGGCCGGCGCGCGTGCAGTGACCGGGAGCGCACTCACCGCCGCGGCCGTTGGACTGGTGATGGTTGCCACGTACGTCCTCATGTCCCGCATCTTGCGCATTCCCGAGACTCAAGCCGCGTCCCGCACCCTCATGCGACGCCTTCGCCGCGTACGATGACCGAGGTCACAACTTCAACGGAGGTACGAGTGCAGGCGGGCGATCGGATCGCGCGACGATACGTCGCGGTGCGACCCGATGATGCACAACTCGACGGCGCCGCATCCTTCATTGGCCGCGACGAACGTCTGCACCGGGACGTGACAATTCATCTCATCTCGTCGATTGCGCCGACGTCAGTGGTGAGGGCTGCGAACCGCGCCCGTCTTGTCGCCGATCAACGCATTGCCCGCGTCCTTGTTGCAGGCACTGAAGGCACAGGTGCGAGCCGTCGCTCATATGTGGTGACGGAACGCCCACGCGGAATCCGGCTCGACGAGCTCTTGGGAAAAGCAGCCCTTGCACCCGACATTGCGGCGGCCGTTGTCGGCGCGGCGGCAGACGCGCTGGGCACCGCCGCTCGAGCGGGCGTCGAACACGGTGTCATCACGGCGCGGCATGTGATCGTCACCGCCAAGGGCCGCGTTGTCATCACTGGCGTGGGCTTCGAGTCCGAGCTTGCGAGCCAAGCCGGGAAGAGATCGCGCAGTCGCGACCGGGACGATGCCGTCACGCTCGCTCAGCTGTTTGTCGAGGGTGTGACGGGCCGCAGCTTCACCGAGGTGAGTGCGGAGGATCTGCCCGACGACCTCACGGCCCCGGCTCGCGAGCTCGCTGTTGCTGCCATCAAGGGCAAGGCGCCGCGCAGTCTTGAGGCGATCGTCGCGGCACTCGGCTCTGGCTCCCTCCCCGCTTTGCGCTTGCTTGCGAGTGAGGCGCCGCGTCTGTGGTGGCCACCGGCGCCCGTGCCGACGCCTGCGCCAGGACTCCCCATGGCTGCGGCCGACGCTGCAGTTGCCGACGCGGTGGTGGCGGACGACGCGGCGACGGATGAGCTCGCCACCGTGGACGTGCTCACCGACATCGAGATCGCCCCGGTCGAAGCTGAGATCGTCGATGACGACATCATCATTGAGGCCGAACCGCCGCAACGGCCTCTCACGCGGTTTGGGCGTGCCGTTGACGATCTCGACGAGTTTCACGACATCGTCGCTGAGCAGAATGAGGTGGTGCGTCCCTCCGTCATGGAGGCGATCCTCAACAGACTCGAGAGCCGCTTCCCCGGATCAGAAGGGCTCGCCCGTGCGGCGCTTGCGGCGCGGGAGCGTGCCCAAGCCCCAGCGCCATTCCGGCCTGGTCCCCTCCTCGTGTCTCTGTTCATCGTCGCCGTGTTTGTCGCGTCACTCGTGGCCATCGACCGCATCCAGACGCCGATCGATCCGCTCGGTGACGGTGAGACCGGCGAGAACTATCCGGAGTTCAGCTTCGCGCCAGTGCCACCGGCCGCACCGTAGCGACCACCCCTCAACCTCGCCGTCACGGGCGCGGCGCGGGGTGTGCGGTGGAATAGCGGGGGCCTACGATCATGTTGGCAAGTCAGCATTCGTGTCACATTTAACAAAGGGCTCTTCCCGTGTCTGAGATTCGCAACGTCATCATCGTGGGCTCTGGCCCTGCCGGTTACACCGCCGCCATCTACGCCGCTCGTGCAGGCCTCAACCCCCTCGTCGTCGCGGGGTCGATCACCGCAGGTGGTGCGCTGATGAATACCACTGAGGTCGAGAACTTTCCTGGCTTCGTCGAGGGCGTCCAGGGCCCCGAGCTCATGCAGACACTCCAGTCGCAAGCCGAGAAGTTCGGTGCGGAGGTGCTGCTTGACGATGCCACGGCACTTCAACTCGAGGGCGACATCAAGACGGTGACCGTGGGCATGGGAACGGTGTATCAGACCCGTTCTGTCATTCTCGCGATGGGTTCGGCCTATAAGGAGATCGGCCTCGACGACGAGAAGCGCCTGTCGGGCAAGGGCGTCAGCTGGTGCGCGACGTGTGACGGCTTCTTCTTCCGCAATCAGGACGTCGTAGTCATCGGCGGGGGCGACTCCGCTATGGAAGAGGCGACGTTCCTCACTCGCTTCGCCAACAAGGTGACGATCGTCCACCGCCGCGATGAGCTCCGCGCCTCCAAGGTGATGGCGGATCGCGCCAAGGCGGATCCCAAGATCGACTTTGTATGGAACTCCGAGGTGATTGGTCTTGAGGGCGACATCAAGCTCGAAGGTGTGACCGTCCGTGACCGGGTTACTGGACTTGAGTCCACGTTGCGCGCCACCGGCATGTTTGTCGCCATTGGCCACGACCCGCGTTCAGAGCTGGTCAAGGACGTCATCGACACGGACGCAGAAGGCTATGTGCAGGTCCAGGGACGCACCACCTACACCAATGTGCCGGGCGTCTTCGCGTGCGGAGACCTTGTTGACAACCGATACCGTCAGGCGATCACTGCCGCTGGGTCCGGTTGCGCAGCGGCACTTGATGCCCAACGCTGGCTTGAGGATCTCGAAGATGTTGAGCACGGGCTTGACGAGAAGCAGTTGCTCAAGGGCGGAACGCGGTGACTGAGGTCGTTCACGCCACCACCGATACATTCAAGGCCGAGGTCGTCGAGTCCAGCATTCCCGTGGTCGTCGATTTCTGGGCGACGTGGTGCGGTCCCTGCCGGGCGGTCGCGCCCATTCTCGATGAGTTGGCCACCGACTATGCGGGCCGCCTCAAAGTGGTGAAGGTGGACACCGACGCCAACCCTGATCTCGCGATGGCATACGGCGTGTTGTCAATCCCCACCCTCACGTTCTTCCGAGATGGCGCGGTGGTGAAGAGCATCGTGGGAGCCAAGCCGAAGTCCAGCTTGATCGAGCACTTTGACGAGGTCCTTGGGGCGTAGGCCGAGCCATTTGAGCGTGTTCTCATCGATGCAGAAACTTCTTTGACATCGGACCCAACGCTTTGAACGCGCGCGGCGTTATAGTGCTGTCCACCTAGCCCAGTAAAGGGGGGCGCTATGCGCGCGCACCGAGGCTTCTATGTGGCTGCCGCGATCGGCGCCGCAACCCTCACACTCACTGCTTGCTCCGGAGATGACAAGCCGGAGGACAAGAAGAGCACCACGTCCATCGCATCGATCATGGGCTTGCCCGACTACGCGAACATCGACTACGACGCTCAACAGCGCGCGATCGAGGAAGAGATTGCGTCGTGCATGCGCGAGGCAGGCTGGGAGTACATCCCGATCGAGTACCCCGACATGGGCAGTGACTTCGGGGAGTACAACGATGAGGATGAACTGAAGCGCGTCGAACGCGAAGGCTTTGGCATCGTCTACTGGACACTGAACAGCTACAACGAGGACGGGGACTACGAGGACCCGTGGGCGGACTGGGAAGACCCGAACACGGAATACACGTCGTCGCTCACCGAGTCTGAGCTTGAGGCGTACAACGAGGCACTGTGGGGCGTCTACGAGGACGTTCCCTTGGACGTTGACGTCGAAGGCGACGCCAGCGGCATTGCGATCGATCCGGGAATGGGCGGACCTACCACCCCCGGATGCTACGACAAGGCTCAGCGTGCCGTGTCCGGCGACGACCCGTCGATGAACCCCGAGTTCTGGGACGCCATGCAGCCGTACTACGACGACTTGAACGCGCGCTTCGAGGCGGACCCCCGTGTCACCGAGTTGAACTCGAAGTGGGCGTCATGCATGAAGGAAGCCGGCTACGACTTCAAGGGCCAGACGGAGTTCTACGACTGGGTGTACAGCGACTTCGACTCCCGCCAGCAAGAGATTCTCGGCCAGGACTTCTACAAGGACCCGTTTGAGGGTTGGGCGCAAGACGACATCGACGAGTTCTTCGAGAACGCATCTCAGGACGAGCTTGACGAGCTGTTCAAGCAGCCGGAGCTCACCGCCGAACAGCGGGCCTCCTTGGAAGAACTGCTAGACGAAGAGATCAAGGTCGCTAAGGCGCAGTTCGAGTGCACAAAGGACATCGACGAGAAGATCAACGACATCTACGCCGAGATCGAGGAGAAGTTCGCGCTCGAACACGAGGATGAGCTTCGTGCCCTCGCGGCGTCGATGAACGGCACAAAATGAACCGCAACCGTCTCGTAGGCGGCGCGCTCGGACTCGTGGTTGGTGCAGGAGCAATTGGATGGATCGCGGGAGCGACCATCACCTCTCCTGCCGAGGCCGCCGCGCGCGCTCAGCCGCCCACACCGTCCCTCATCACTGCTGATGTCGAACAGCGCGTGCTTTCGGCCGACATCATTGCTCGAGGCTCGATCGACTTCGACGACCCGATCTCGCTCTCGCTCGAAGGCGCCGTTGGAGGCGATGTCGAGGCACAGATCGTCACGGCTGTACCCGAAGTGGGGACCGAACTGACGGATGGGTCGGTCGCGCTTGAGGTGGCCGGTCGACCGGTCATCGTGCTCACTGGTGACCTGCCCGTGTACCGTGACCTGCGGCCCGGCTCGTCTGGTGACGACGTCGAACAGCTTGAGCTCGCTCTCAACCGCTTGGGTCTGCTTTCAAGCCCGGACCGCACGTGGGGACCGGAAACGGGAGCGGCGATCCAGGCGCTCTATGCGAATGCGGGCTACGCGGCGAACACGACCTCTGAGGCGGACCGTGAGGCGCTCGATGCCGCACGCGACGCGTCTCGTTTTGCGAGCCAGGCCGTCCAGGACGCGCAAAAGGCCCTCAACGAGGCGGGTGGGGCGACAGGATCGTCTCTCGTTGAAGCACAGAACGCCGTCGCCGACGCCCAGGCTTCGCTGACAGCCGCCAACGCTGCGCGGACGGCCGCAATCGCAAGCGCCAATGGTGACCTCACCATCGCGCAGCAGGAGCTCGCGGATGCCATCACTGCTGGCACGCCCGTCGCGGGTTCGCCGGCATACATCACCCTGCAAAATGCGGTGACGAACGCCCAGAACAGTCTCGCTGCAGTGACCGCAGAGCAGGACTCCTTTGTGCGTGCAGCCCAAAGCGCACTGGATGTGGCGAAGGCACGCCTCAAAGAGGCACAGAGCCCGGGAGACCTCACGGCATTGCGCCGCGCTTTGGACGACGCCAAGCGCCAGCAGGCCGACGCTTCCGAGCAGTTGGTTGCGGCCGAGAAGAAGGCTGGCACGTGGATTCCTGCGGGCGAGCTGATCTTTGTCAAGCGCCTCCCCGTTCAGGTCAATGACACGTCGGTATCGCGGGGCGATACGGTCTCGGGCAACTTCATGACTGTCTCCGGCGCCGAGATCGCGATGACCGTTGGTGTCTCGGAGCAGGATGCGCGCCGCCTTGAGGTGGGCGACAAGGTCATCATCGATGAGCCTGACTTGCTTGAAGAGCCGATTGAAGCCGTCATCTCGGAGATTCCCGAGTCTGGATCATCGAGTCGCATTCAGATGACGGTGACGTTCGAGAACATCCCCGACATTCTCATTGGTGCGAACGTGCGCGTCATCATTCCCGTCGAGTCGACGGCCGGTGAGGTGCTCGTGGTTCCGGCAGCCGCCTTGTCCTCCGTTGCCAACGGCGACGTGCGAGTCGAGGTTGAAGACCCAGAGAACCCAGGAACCACCCGCTTTGTCACTGTGGTGACCGGTCTTGCGACCGACGGCGTAGTTGAGGTGCGTGCAGTCGATGGTTCGCTCAAGAAGGGCGATCGCGTGGTGGTGGGCAAGGCCGACATCGGTCCCGCGACCACGGGCGACGACCAGGACGCGGACGGCGAAGCAAGCGCGGATGCCGAGCCGAGCTCTGACCCCGACAACGCCGACCAGGAGTAGCGGTGACCACGACAGACGCCCTGGAGCCGGCGTCGGCCGATACGCCAGTGCTGTCGCTCGACGGCATTGGACGCACATACATCTCAGGTGAGGTGGAAGTGGCTGCGCTTGCAGACGTCCACCTCGACGTGGGCCGCGGTGAGTACGTGTCGATTGTGGGCCCTTCCGGCTCGGGCAAGTCGACGCTGCTCAACATCCTCGGTTTGCTTGACCGGCCTACCTCGGGCTCCTATCTGTTTGAGGGACTCGAGGTCGCCACCTTGGATGAGAACGACCGCACTGCGGTCCGAGGACGGCGCATTGGGTTTGTCTTCCAGGCGTTTCACTTGCTGTCGCACCGCACGGTGGTGGAGAACGTGACAATGTCGATGCTGTACACCGGCGTGTCTCCCAAGGAACGCGTGGAGCGTGCAAGGGCAGCTCTCGATTCGGTTGGTCTCGGCCACCGCGCCGACTTCACTCCCACGCGTCTGTCGGGTGGTGAGCGTCAGCGCGTGGCGATCGCACGGGCCATCGTCGCGGATCCCGCTGTGCTGCTCGCGGATGAGCCCACAGGAAACCTCGACTCGCGAACATCGGACGCAATCCTCGCTCTGTTTGATGATCTGCGAGCGGCCGGTCTCACGATCGTCATGATCACGCACGACGCTTCAGTTGCGGCGCGCGCCGATCGCTCTGTGCGCATTCGGGATGGGCGTCTCACCATGGTGGAGGCCTCGTGAAGCGCACCACGTTCGCTTGGCGGGACTTGCTGTCAGAAGCTGTCGCGGGCCTCGCTTCGCGTCCCGCGCGGACCTTGCTCACGGTGCTCGGCACGGTGCTCGGCGTCGCCGCGCTCGTTGCGACGGTTGGCATCGCTCAGACGGCGGGCAACCGGATCGTCGGCTCATTCTCTGAGCTTGAGGCCACGAGCGTCACCGTCTCGAACGCGACAAGCTTCTACGGACCCTCCACCGCGGCGATGCCCTTTCCCAGCGACGCGGAGTCTCGCCTGACTCGCCTCAATGGCGTCAAGGCTGCTGGCACGATGGGCCCTGTCGACGTGTCGGGCGCCCTTGCTTCCACCGTGACTCTCGATGACCCAACCGGTCAGAACGAGTTCCAGATGGACGTGATGGCTGCAAGCCCTGGACTGCTCGCCGCAGTGAAGGGCGAGATGCGCATGGGCCGCTGGTTCGACATCGGCCACGACGAGCGTGCGGATGACGTCGTCATCCTTGGTCCGGGTGCCGCTGAGCGTCTCAGCGTCTATCGCGTTGATCAGCAACCTGTGGTCTTCATCGGCGAACAGCCCTTTGTTGTCATGGGCGTCATTCAGGACGTTGCTCGTCAAGCGAACCTTCTCAACGCAATCATCATGCCCGAGGGCACTGCGCGAGCTCATTACGGATACGAGTCCGGCGACACGATGCAGATCGACGTTGAACTTGGCGCGGCTCAGCTCATCGGCAAGCAAGCGCCGATTGCGCTCAACCCCAATGACCCGACGACGTTCCGGGTGCGCGTCCCTCCGGCTCCGGATTCGCTCCGCAACGAGGTGGAAGGTGACGTCAACTCGCTCTTCCTCATCCTTGGCGGCGTGTCGCTCCTCGTTGGGGCGATCGGCATTGCCAACGTCACTCTCGTGTCGGTCCTTGAACGTGTCGGGGAGATTGGCCTGCGCCGCGCGGTCGGTGCGCGCCGGCGCCACATCGCTGGGCAGTTCCTCCTCGAGTCGACAGCAATGGGCCTCGTGGGCGGCATTATTGGTGCCACTGTGGGCATCCTCGTGGTGGTGATACTCGCGGCGTCGCGCCAATGGACTCCAGTGTTGTCGATGTGGATCCCCTTCGGTGCGCCGATTCTCGGTGGCCTCACTGGTCTCATTGCTGGCGTGTACCCATCTTTGCGCGCTGCTTCTCTTGAGCCCGTCGATGCCTTGCGATCTGGCACCTGAATCGCGTCCCTCCTCCCAACCACCTGGGTGATCGTGCGAGACTTTCCCCCATGACTCACTCGGATTCCGGCGGTACCAGGCTCGACCCATGGCTTGGGTCGTATGCCGCCCGTGCGCACAACATGCGCGCATCCGAGATTCGTGCCCTCTTCTCGGTCGCATCGCGGCCAGAGGTGGTGTCTCTCGCCGGCGGTATGCCGTACCTGGCGGGGCTGCCGCTCGAGCAGCTAGGCGACATGATGAGCCGCCTTGTCGCCCAGCAGGGAGAGACGGCCCTCCAGTACGGCTCCGGGCAGGGCTACGAGCCCTTGCGTGAGCAGATCACCCAGGTGATGGAGCTTGAGGGCATTCACGCCCACCCGGACGACGTTGTCGTCACCACGGGCTCGCAGCAGGCACTTGACCTTGTCACGACGATCTTCATCGACCCAGGTGATGTCGTTGTTGCCGAGGCGCCGTCCTATGTCGGCGCCCTTGGCGTGTTCCGGGCTCATGAGGCCGAGGTCGTCCATGTGCCGATGGACGCGGATGGTCTCGTGCCAGCCGCTCTTGACGAAACCCTTACGCGCCTTGCGGCAGAGGGCAAGCGTGTGAAGTTCCTCTACACGGTGCCGAACTATCACAACCCCGGCGGCGTCACGTTGTCTCTCGAGCGTCGGCCTCAAGTTCTTGAGATTTGTCAGCGCCACCGCGTCCTCGTCCTCGAAGACAACCCATATGGCTTGCTTGGTTTTGATCGCGAGCCATTGCCTGCGCTGCGATCGATGGACCCGGAGGGCGTCATTTACCTGGGGTCTTTCTCCAAGACCTTTGCTCCTGGCTTTCGGGTCGGGTGGGCCGCCGCGCCACACGCGGTGCGTGAGAAGCTCGTGCTCGCGTCGGAAGCGGCCATCCTGTGCCCGTCGAATGCCTCGCAGATGGCCATTTCCGCGTACCTCGATCATTACGACTGGCAAGGCCAGATCAAGGCGTTCCGCGAGCAGTATCGGGAGCGCCGTGACGCCATGATTTCCGCACTTGAGGAAATGATGCCATCGGCCTCGTGGAATGTCCCTGACGGCGGCTTCTACGTATGGGTGAAGCTGCCCGAGGGCCTCGATGCGAAGTCGATGTTGCCGCGCGCGGTGACCGCCCGTGTTGCTTATGTGCCAGGGACGGCCTTTTACTTCGACGGGACCGGCTCAGACCACATTCGTCTCAGTTACTGCTACCCCACCCCCGAGCGCATCCGAGAGGGTGTGCGACGTCTTGCAGGAGTGGTCGCGGCCGAGCTCGAGACAGTACGGATCTTTGGTGCCGGTGGCTCGGGACCTTCTCGAACCGTCGAGTTCCCCTCACCCGACATTGCCTAGGTGGCCTCACGCCATCGGCCACCACCACCTGGAGGAAACAACATGGACGTGATGATCCTGGCAGGAGGGCTGTCACATGAACGCGACGTCTCGATCCGCTCGGGACGGCGCGTCAAAGACGCCCTCGAGGAGCATGGCGTCACCGTCACCCTCGCCGACGTCGACACGTCACTCGTCCCCGCTCTTCGCGGGCTCACCAACACGGTGGTGTGGCCACTGCTTCACGGTGCCTCCGGCGAGGACGGCTCTCTTCAGGCGCTGCTTGAGCTGACGGGAGTCCCCTACGTAGGAACCCGCTCCCGAGAGGCGCGTGTCGCATGGGTGAAGCCGGTGGCCAAGGCCGTGTTCGCACGTGCAGGTGTCGCAACACCTGAGTCGGTCACTTTGCCTCAGTCGCTCTTCCGCGAGGCCGGTGCGGATCACGTGATGGAGGCGATCCTCGCCAATTTCCAGCTGCCATTGGTAGTGAAGCCCGCACGGGGCGGCTCGGCCCTGGGTGTCTCTCTCGTCAATGATCGAGGTGAGCTGGCTCAGGCGATGGTCCACTGCTTTGCCTACGGCGACATGGCCCTCGTCGAGACGGCAATCACGGGCACGGAGGTCGCTGTGTCTGTGGTGGGGACCGGAGATGAGGCACGAGTGTTGCCCGGCGTGGAGATCGTGTGTGAGGGTCCCTACGACTACGACGCCCGCTACAACCCCGGCCGAGTCGAATACTTCGCCCCTGCGCGCTTGAGCGACGCGGGAGCCGCTGCTGTCGAGGCCGCGGCTCTTGCCGTCCACCGGAGCATGGGACTCGTTGACCTGTCGCGAATTGACCTCATCCTTGACGACAGTGGCGTGGCCCAGGTGCTCGACATCAACATCGCGCCGGGAATGACGGAAACGTCGCTGCTCCCGCAAGCCGTGGAGGCAGCTGGCCTCGACCTTGGCGCGCTGTACGCGCAGATCTGTGCCGACGCGCTCGCCCGCTCCGCCTCCTAGGGCGTCGCTGCCGTCCGTCCTATGAGGTGAACAGACCCGGATCCTTGGGGTTGATGACCTGAACGATGCGGTTGAGGTCCTCGACCGTGGCGAAGTCGATCGTGATGGCACCCTTAGCCCTGCCGAGCTTCACCTTGACCCGTGTGTCGAGATGGTCCCCCAAACGCGCTGAGAGCTCGTCCAGCGCCCCTGTGTGGCCACCAGGGCGCACAGAACCCCGGGAAGGGGCGGGGGCCTTCACGCCGAGCGTCACGGCCTCCTCGGTGGCACGGACAGACAATCCCTCGGCAACGATGCGCGACGCGAGGGCATCCATCTGCTCCGGCGTCTCTAGCGTGAGCAAAGCGCGGGCGTGGCCCGCGCTCAGGACACCCGCAGCCACGCGCTTCTGAACGGCGGGCGGCAGCTTGAGCAGGCGCAGCGTGTTGCTGATCTGGGGGCGAGAGCGAGAGATGCGCTCCGCGAGCTGCTCGTGAGTGATCCCGAAGTCGTCGAGCAGTTGCTGGTAGGCGGCTGCTTCTTCAAGAGGGTTGAGTTGCGAGCGGTGGAGGTTCTCAACGAGTGCGTCACGCAACATGTCCGTGTCATCCGTGCTGCGGATGATCGCGGGCACCTCGCTCAAGCCCGCTTCACGGGTAGCCCGCAAGCGACGCTCGCCCATGATGAGTTCGTAGCCCTCCCCTTCCGGGTTGGGACGAACAACGATGGGCTGAAGGACGCCGATCTCCTTGATAGATCCCACGAGTTCTGCGAGCGCCTCTGGGTCAAAGACTGTACGGGGCTGGCGCGGGTTAGGGACCACCTGAGCCGGATCGATGTATGCGAAGCGAGCGCCCGGGACAGCCTGCAGGCCCTCACTATCGACCGCCGCCGCCATGTCTTCGGTGCTGACGCGCGAGACGGTGCCGGTGTCCGCAAAGAACACGTCGTGCGGGCGGACGCCCCGCTCTGTCGTGCTCTCCTCTGGCTCCGTGGGGATGAGCGCGCCAAGGCCGCGTCCGAGGCCTCGTGTCTTGGGCTTGCTGCTCATGGGGCACCTCCGGCGGCTACGCCGCGCTCAGCCACTTCGCGTGCGACCGCAAGGTATGCGACGGCGCCCGATGAGTGGGGGTCATGGGTGATGACGGTCTTGCCAAAGCTGGGGGCCTCTGACACGCGCACGGATCGAGGCACCGTCTGCTCAAGGGTCTGCTCGGGGAAGTGCGAACGCACCTCGCTCGCCACTTCGCGCGCCAAGTTGGTGCGCTGGTCATACATCGTGAGGACGATGGTCGAGACGTGAATGCCGGGGTTCAAGTGCTTCTTCACCATCTCGACGGTCTTGATGAGCTGCGTCAGTCCCTCGAGCGCGTAGTACTCGCACTGAATGGGGATGAGTACCTCGGTGGCCACCACCATCGCGTTGAGAGTGAGGAGGCCGAGGCTCGGTGGGCAGTCAATGAAGATGTAATCGAGGTTCTTGCCCTCGTGCGCAAGCAGCTGCGCAATGGCGGTGTGGAGGCGGTACTCACGCTTCACAGCGGAGACGAGTTCAATGTCGGCACCCGCAAGGTCGATGGTGGCGGGAACGCACCACAGCGTCGGCAGGTCTGGGCAGCGCTGGACCACGGACGCGATCGATGCATCCTCGAGGAGCACTTCGTAGATCGACGGAGTACCTGCGCGGTGGTCGACGCCGAGTGCGGTTGACGCATTTCCCTGCGGATCGGCGTCGATGACAAGAACGTTCGCACCTTTGCTGGCGAGTGCGGCGGCAACGTTGACCGATGTCGTCGTCTTGCCGACTCCACCCTTCTGATTGGACACCGCGATGATCCGCGTTCCGGTGGGGCGCGGGAACTCTTGTGCCTCGAGGCTGCGTCGCAGACGCTCCGTCTCCATCAGTTCGGCAGCGAGGGGGCTATCGCCGTCCACTCGGATTCCTCCAAAGGGGTCGTGAGCCTTAGGTGACTCGGGCGTCGGACTGATTGCTGGTCCGGCTGTGGCGATTCGCGCGTCCGAGAGCACGTGGTGCTCTTGTGATGCCGTCACAGGGTCTCCTCACGATGTTTGGCGTTGACGCAAGGGCCAATGTTTCACGTGAAACATCATGTCGGCAAACGCCGACAAGGCCGCTTGTCCACACTTCTCCTGGGGACGACGCTGAACGTCGCCAAGCCTGTGGACTACTCCCGCGTAAGCGACCTTGTGAGGCGGAATCCGCCTGTGGAAAAGATGGGGAGAAGATTTTCCTAGCGCGCCTGCGTGTCGCGGGCGAGTCGCACCACAGTGGTGGGCTCGAGCCCCGGCAAGGTGGGCGCAGACACGACCTCTGCTGTGAGTCGCGCCTTGCGCAGCGCATACTTCGCTCGCTCAATTTCATCTGCTGCGGAGCGCCCCTTGAGAAGCGCCATCGAGCCATTCTCCGCGAGCAACGGAGCACACCACTTGACGAGTTTGTCGATACTGGCGACGGCACGAGCGGTCAGCGTGTCCGCCTCCACGCCCTCCCGGAACTCTTCGGCTCTCCCTCGCAGGACCCGCACATTGTTGAGGCCCACGTGCGCGGCCGCTTCGATCAACCATGCGACCCGGCGTTCCATCGGCTCAATGAGAGTGACGTCCCTTTCGGGAAGCATCGCCGCCACGACGAGCCCCGGAAGGCCCGCGCCGGATCCGACGTCAACGATGTGGCCCTCGCTAAGAAAAGGCACCACTGCTGCGGAATTGAGGATGTGGCGCTCCCACAGCCGGTCGAGTTCACGCGGCCCGATCAGGCCCCGCATCTCCCCTTCTTGGGCGAGCAGGGCAGCAAAAGAGGAGACCGCGTCAAAGCGCGAACCGAGCAGCTCGCGCAGCGCGTCGCCGTCAATCGACGCGAGGTCGGTCGCGGGCGCATCGGGCGATGGTGTCGTCATCAAAGGCCCTCCCTCGAAGATTCGTGTTGTCCGCCGGTGCGACGCTGGAAAGCAAAGCGTGGCGGGTCACACTGTGCCACGATTCGCGACTACCGCCGCATTGTTTCACGTGAAACATCGCCAGCAATCGACGGAAAAGCAAAGCGGGCCACGCTCTCGCTTGGCCCGCCTTCGCTGTGGGGTCTCAATGTTTCACGTGAAACATTTCCGTCTAGTCGGCAGGGAGCACCTTGACATGGCGGTGTGGGTCTTCACCCTCAGACTCCGACAACAAGCCGGCGGCGAGCACAACGTCATGCACCACCTTTCGCTCAAAGGCGTTCATCGAAGGCAGGGCGACCGGCTGTCCGCTCTCCTTCACCTTGGCAATCGCTTCGCGCGCCTGCTCGGCCAACTGCTCCTTACGGCCAGCGCGGAAGTCCGCGATGTCGAGCATGAGGCGGCTCATCGCACCGGTCTCCGACTGCACGGCAAGCCGCGCCAGGTCTTGAAGCGCATCAAGAACCTCACCGTCGGGTCCCACGAGGCGCTTGAGGTCGTGGCTCGGGCCTTCGGCGACCACGGCCACCTTGGGTCGCCCCGCCTCTACTGAGATGTCGATGTCGCCATCCATGTCGAGGATGTCGAGCAGCTCTTCGAGAAAGTCTGCGGCAATATCGCCCTCGTGCTCGAGGTCCTTGCGGTTGTCGTCGTTCATGACCGTCCTTGCGAATGGGGCCACCACAGCGGCGGCCAACGTCTAGGTGAGCTCGATGCCGGGTGCGTCTGAGCTGGCATCGCTGCCGCCCTGCTCGGCCTGCTGCCCGCCAGGCTTGGCGCCCGTCTTCTTGGCACGCTTCTTGCTCTTGGGCTGTGCGCGCTGACGAGCCTTGCGCTCCTCCTCAGCGATGCGTGCCGCTTCCTCTTCGTCGAGGCGTGCCTGCTCAAGAGTCCGGCCGTCAGGCGTGAGGCCCTTCTTGGCGAACTTCTCTGCCTGGCGCTCCTTGAAGACCCGCTCCGCTTCAGAGCCAGGTGTGGGATTGCGCTTGATGACGTAGAACTGCTGGCCCATCGACCACAGGTTCGAGACGGTCCAGTAGATAAGAACACCGATGGGGAAGTTGGGGCCCGAGATGACAAAGATGAACGGCAGGGCGTACATCAGCATCTTCTGCTGCTGCGCCATGGGTCCCTCAAGCGCCGAGGCCGGCATGTTCTTCATCGTCAGCTGACGCTGAGCGAAGAATTGCGTCGAGACCATCGCAATGATGAGAATGACGGCGATGACGCGAACCGAGGTGACCTGGGTTCCGACGAACGTCTCGTGAAGCGGCGCTCCAAACAGCAACGCGTCATGAGCCCTCAGCCGCAGTTCCTCGGTAAGGAGACCGATCGGCTCACCGCCGTCTTTCATCGAGTAGTTGAGCACTCGGAACAGGGCGAAGAAGATCGGCGCCTGGAGCAGCAAAGGCAAGCACGACGAGAAGGGGTTGGTCTTGTGCTTTGAGTACAAGGCCATGGTCTCTTTGGTCATCGCCTCGCGCGATGCCTGGTCCTTCTTGCCCTTGTACTTGTCCTGAACTGCTCGCAGTTCGGGAGCAATCATCTGCATCGCGCGCTGAGCCTTGATCTGGCGTACAAAGATCGGGATGAGCGCCATGCGGACCACAATCGTGAGACCGACAATCGACAGCGCCCACGTGAGGCCCGAGCCTGAGTCCATGCCAAGGAACGTCAGTCCGTGGTGCACGAGCACCATGATGTTCGCCACCACCCACTCAAGTGGGTAGAGCCATCCAAAGAAGTCCACGTGTGGTCCTTACGTTGTTACTGATGAAGCCGAGGTGTGGTGGCCAAAGAGTGGTGACCCAACTGCAGGCACCTCGTCAACGCCACCGCTGCTCCACGGGTTGCAGCGCACAATCCGCCACGTTGCGAGAGCGGCGCCCTTGACGGCACCGTGACGGCGCACCGCCTCGAGCCCGTAGTGCGAACAGGAGGGGTAATACTTGCATGTAGGTCCGGTCATGGGGGAGATGACCAGTTGGTACGCGCGAATGATTCCAACAAGCGCACGCGCTGGCAGTCGGGTGACACCCCTCGCGACGGACTGCGCACTCATGCGAAGACCTTTGCTTGTGCCCTGCTGACAGCGTCCGCGACATCGCGGTGCAGCTGAGCGAAGGATGCGTTGGGCGCAGCAGGCAAGGCCCGCACAACGACACCGGTACCGGCAGGAAGAGTGGGGAGCAGTTCAGCCACAATGGCGCGCAGCCGACGCTTGATCAAGTTGCGAGTCACGGCACCTCCCACTGCTCGAGAAACAGCGAAACCGGCCATGCTCTTGGCATTGCCGGTTTGCGCGAGATACACCACTACCGAATGGGTGCCAGCCTTACGGCCCCGGCGCATGACGACGCGAAAGTCGTCCGAGCGCCGGAGGCGTTGGCCGGCGGCCAACACTAGGCCGACAAACCGGCGCGACCCTTGCGGCGGCGTGCCTTCAAGATGGCGCGTCCTGCACGGGTGCGCATGCGCAGGCGGAAGCCGTGCGTCTTGGCACGCTTACGGTTGTTCGGCTGAAAAGTCCGCTTGCTCACGGCAATACTCCACGATTAGAGGGGTGGTCTGAATAGCGCACCTACGGTACGCGGTGGGCAGGCCAGGGTCAAATCTCAACGTAGCCGTTGGACCACAAGCCCAAACGGTATAGGCTCCCTCATCAGTGCTTCGCACGGTTGGAAGACACGCCGGTGAGCACACATGACAATCAGGTAACACGGTCTCAACGGCCTGTGCACAACGCTGTGGAGAGGAACAGCTCGGTGGTGAACGATCCGGCTGGTCGATCGATCGACGACGTGTGGTCATCGGCTGTTGGCATTCTCATTGCAGATGGCACCACCACCGCCCAGCAGCGTTCATTCTTACGCCTCATCAAGCCTCTTGCTGTTGTCGAGAACAACGTCTTCTTGGCGGTTGCTGAGGACTTCACCAAGAACTACGTCGAGACCACATTGCGCCAAGCCGTCACGAATGCGCTGACGGATGTGCTCGGCCGCGACGTCCGCATTGCTGTCACCGTTGATGCCTCTGTCACTCCGCCCGCTCTGCCTATTGGTGACGCAAGCGACGACGAGCCGCCGGTGCGTCGCGAGGCCTCTGTAGCGTCGGCCGAGTTTGAAGACCCACACCTCAACCCGCGCTACACCTTCGACACCTTCGTCATGGGCGCGTCGAACCGATTTGCTCACGCAGCCGCGCTGGCCGTCGCCGAGAGCCCGGGAAAGACGTACAACCCGCTCTTCATCTACGGCGACTCGGGATTGGGAAAGACTCACCTTCTCCACGCGATTGGTCACTACACGCGGCAGTTCAAGCCCCAGATGCGCGTGAGGTATGTGAACTCGGAAGAGTTCACCAATGACTTCATCAACTCGATTCGCGATGACCGTTCACTCAGCTTCAAGCGTCGCTACCGCGAAGTTGACGTTCTCCTCATCGACGACATCCAGTTCTTGCAAGGCAAAGAGCAGACGCTCGAAGAGTTCTTCCACACCTTCAATGCGTTGCACAACGCGGGCAAGCATGTGGTCATCACGTCGGATGTGAGCCCCCGCAACCTTGATGGCATCGAGGAGCGCATGCGCACCCGCTTCGAGTGGGGTCTCATGACCGACGTTCAGCCGCCGGACCTTGAGACCCGCATCGCCATCTTGCGCAAGAAGGCGCAGGCCGACGATGTGCAAGCACCGTCCGATGTTCTCGAGTACATCGCCTCCAACATCACGAGCAACATCCGTGAACTGGAAGGCGCACTCATCAGGGTCACGGCCTTCGCTGCACTCAACAAGCAGCCGGTTGATCTCAGCCTTGCCCAGCTCGTGCTCAAGGACCTCATCTCAGATGACGACTCTGAGATCACCGCGTCGACGATCATCGGCAAGACGGCTGAGTACTTTGCTATCTCCGTCGAGGAACTGACGGGTACGTCGAGATCTCGGGTCTTTGTCACTGCTCGCCAGATCGCCATGTACTTGTGCCGCCAGCTCACCGACCTCAGCCTTCCCAAGATCGGCGAGAGCTTTGGGGGCAAGGACCACACCACCGTCATGTACGCCGTCAAGAAGGTCGAAGATCAGATCGCGCAACGCCGGCAGATGTACAACCAGGTCAACGAGATCCACGCTCGGATCAAGCAACAGTCGCGCAACTAGCCGCCTCACGCAGATCCTCGAGCACCACCCCACCCGGTACCGCTCCCAGCGGCACCCGAAGCACCCCATAAGTGGGGTACTCACACATGTGGAAAACTCTGTGAATTCCAGTGGACACGTCACACTTCTCACTGGATTGCGATGTGTACGAATGACACATTCCTGTGAGTATGGATCCCACGTTCACAGGCCTTGCTACGAACTCACCGAACCACACATGTGTGATTCCACGGCCCGCTTCGCGACCGGACCAGGCACGTTGATGGTTTTCCACAGATTCCACGGTGCCTACTACAACTACGAACTTCTCTCTATTTGTTATTCACACAGTCCTTCATGAGCTCTCGAGCCCACCCACTCGCCCAGGACTGGACGCGTCAGCCGCGTGGCGTACTCTGTGAACCGAAAGGGGAGTTCAATGAAGTTTTCCGTAGAACGCGATGTGCTCGCTGACGCCGTTTCTTGGGCTTCCCGCGCGGTGCCTCATCGCCCGCCGGTTCCCGTACTCGCAGGAGTCTTGGTCGAGGCCGACGCTGCCGGCACTGTCACGCTGTCGAGTTTCGATTACGAGGTGTCGGCTCGAGGCGAGTTCGCCGCTGACGTTGAGGCCGGCGGTTCTGTGTTGGTATCCGGCCGCCTGCTACGTGAGATCGCGAGCGCGTTGCCACACAAGCCAGTGACATTCGAGCTTGACGGTTCAAAGGTGTCCGTCACGTGCGGGGCATCACGCTTTTCACTCGCGACTATGCCCGTTGACCAGTACCCGGCTCTTCCCGTCATGCCGGATGTGTCGGGGGTTGTTGACGGCGCTGCTCTGCTTGCGGCCGCGCAGCAAGTGCAGTCGGCTGCGTCGCGCGACGAGACGTTGCCGATTCTCACCGGTGTGCGCATTGAGATCGAGGGCGAGCAGATCTCTCTTCTCGCCACCGACCGTTACCGTCTTGCGCTGCGCGAGCTGACGTGGAAGCCGGCGCGACCTGATATGTCCGCGGTCGCGCTCGTGCGCGCCAAGACTCTGGCCGACACCGCCAAGACTCTTGGCTCCGGCGAGGTCGAGGTGGCGCTGAGCTCGGGTCAGGGCGTCGACCTCATCGGTTTCTCGGCCGGTGGACTTACCACCACGTCGCTGCTCATGGACGGTGAGTACCCGCCGGTGCGACGGCTCTTCCCCGAGTCATCATCGATCACCGCCGTGGTCTCCACCTCGGATCTCATCGAAGCAACGCGTCGTGTGTCGCTCGTTGCCGAGCGCAATTCCGCCGTCCGTCTTGCCTTCACGGAGGGTGAGGTTGTGCTCGACGCGGGGCACAGCGATGACGCTCAGGCATCCGAGGCGCTCGAGGCCACCGTTGAGGGCGGCGACATCACCGTTGCCTTCAACCCGTCGTACCTGCTCGATGGCCTCAGCGCACTTGACGCACCGTACGTACGCCTCGGCTTCACCCAGGACACCAAGCCCGTTGATTTTGTGGGCATCGATAAGCCGGACGGCACGCTGAAGACGGAGTTCCGCTACCTCTTGGTGCCCATTCGCATCTCGAGCTAGCGCCCATGCGTGTCACGCACTTGTCGTTGACCGACTTCCGCTCCTACACCGAGGCACAGATCGAGTTCGGACCGGGCGTGACAACGTTGGTGGGCCGCAATGGTCACGGAAAGACCAATGTGGTCGAGGCTGTGCGATACCTGTCTTCCTTGTCTTCCCATCGCGTCGCCACCGACGCACCGATGGTGCGAGCGGGTGCCGAGAGGGCCGTGATGGCGGCGCGGGTCCAGCGTGGGGATCGAGCGCTCACCATCGAGATCACCATGCTGCCAGGCAAGGCAAACCAGGCACGGCTCAACCGTGGAGCGGCGCGACCGCGGGATCTCCTCGGCATTTTGCGAACCGTGGTCTTCTCTCCTGAGGACCTCGCACTTGTGAAGGGTGATCCTGCGGTGCGCCGCACCTTCCTTGACGAGGTGTGCGTTGCCGTCCAGCCCACCCTCGCCGGAGACATCGCGGATTACGAGCGGGTGCTGCGTCAGAGATCCACCCTGCTGAAATCGGCAAAGGGCAAATCGCGCATCGACGAAACGATGCTGAGCATCTGGGATGAGAAGCTCGCGGACCTTGGGGCGCGGATCACGCGCGCCCGGCTCATGGTGGTGGACCAATTGCGCCCGCTCGTGGCGCGCGCCTACATGGATGTCGCCCCCGGCGAGGGCAGTTGCGCCATCGCCTATCGCAGCTCCCTGCCCCACGCGGCAGACCACCAAGCGGATTCGCCCCCAGCTGATGCCCCCGACATCGGTCACCTCTTGCCGGCCACGCAAAGCCTGAAGCAAGACTTGCTCGACCGCATGCTCGAACTCCGATCTCAAGAACTCGAGCGCGGCGTCAGCCTGGTGGGGCCGCACCGCGATGACCTCGACATCACCATCGGCGAACTCCCAGCAAAGGGCTATGCGAGCCACGGCGAGAGCTGGTCATGCGCGCTTGCGCTCAGGCTCGCCACGTATGACCTCTTGACCGAAGAAGGCGATGACGGCGAGCCCGTCCTCATCCTCGATGACGTGTTCGCCGAGCTCGACACCGGCCGCCGGGATGCACTCGCGAAGCGAATTGCGGGAGCCAGTCAAGTCCTCATCACTGCTGCGGTTGGCGCGGACGTCCCCGACGCCCTGCAACACCACCCCGGTGGAAACCATCTGCTCTACGTGAGTCCAGGCACCGTCACTCCTGAGCCAGCCGACGCCGGAAGTGCGCAAGCCGATGAGTGACGACGCTGACAACGGCGCTCCCCGCAAGGATCCGGCGACGCTCGCGCGGGAAGCAATGGAGCGCGCACGCGAAGCGGCGCGCGAAAGAGGCGCCGCCCG
>JAEYOR010000036.1 GCA_023411615.1 Actinomycetes bacterium | reverse complement strand
CGCTTGAGCGGGGCGTCGGTCTGGAGGCCGACGATGAGGTTGTCTTCCTCGCAGATGTAACCGGGAGCGTGCGCGGTGATGCTGGCGGGCGTCGCCCAGTCGACGTCGTAAATACCCTTCGCGCGCTCCTCCGGGAACATGCTGAGGATCTTGTTCCACACGGCGGTGGTGCGTTCCGTGGGGCCCGCGAGGAAGGAATCGTCGCCGTCGTACGGCGTGTAAGCGGCCTGGATGAAGCCGCGAACGTCGATCGAATCGGCCCACGTTCCGGTGGGGAACGAACGCCAAGCGTCGTCTTGCTTCACGTCTACAAGGGGGCTACTGAGGGGTTCAGCGATAGACATGGGGTGGGGAACCTTCCTACATGGGGATAGCGCTGTAGCGCATACCTAGACCATATGCGTCTGGCACCACGATTTCGTGGGACCAAGGACCTTTTGGTCCCGGGTCAGGCCCCTCAATGCCACACGTGATCGCCCCACCCGTTGGGCGAAATGATTACCTTCGCCATACAGTGTGAACCATGTCCCGGCCGAGCCTGATCACGGCGCGCCCATTTGGAGCGTTTATGTCACAGAAGTTTTTCAAAGGCCAGGTAGTAGCCATAGTGGCTCTGTCAGCGGCCCTCCTTGTCGCCTGTTCGGGTGGTGGCGGAGATGACGACGCTTCAGCGTCGCCGGGCCCCACCGGAACCTCACCGAGCGAACCAGTGACGATCTCGATGGCGGTGTGGGGAGGCTTTGGCCTCGACGGGCTCGCGGACGCGTACGAGGCGGAGAATCCCGGCGTCACGATCGACCTTCAAACGGGCGACTACAACCCACTCCACGTCGAACTGCAATCTGAACTTGTATCCGGCAAGGGCGCCCCCACCATCGCCGCCATTGGTGAGGACTACATCGCGCAGTTTGTGGCACAACCTGAGGCCTTTGTCGACCTCAAATCGCTTGGCGCTGGCGAGA
This sequence comes from Actinomycetes bacterium, assembly GCA_023411615.1. Classification (GTDB taxonomy): domain Bacteria; phylum Actinomycetota; class Actinomycetes; order Actinomycetales; family Demequinaceae; genus Demequina. Next base: position 6,941 of record JAEYOR010000036.1, on the reverse strand, counting down.
CTCAAGACGAGTACTTGCCGTGGGCCTGGGCCCGCGGTGCCAATGGAGACAAGCAGATTGGTTTGCCCGCCAACGTGGCCGGACTTGGCCTCTGCTACCGGGCGGACCTCCTGGAAGAGGCTGGTTTGCCTGCCGACCGCACCGAGCTTGCCACACTCATCGGGGACAACTGGGATGGCTTTGTCAACGTGGGCAAGCAGTACACCGAGGCAACGGGCAAGGCCTTTGTCGACTCGGCGACTCCGCTATTGCGCGCTGCGCGCCAGCAGGACGGCAAGTCTTATTACAACGCGGCTGGTGAACTCAACATCGAGCCGGTAAAGCCTGCTTTCGACACCGCCCTCAAGGTGGTCGATGCGAAGATTTCGGCTGGCATTGTGCCCTTTAGCGATGACTGGGATAAGGCGCTGAGCCGCGGCGACTTTGCCACCACCCTGTGCCCAATGTGGGGCATCGGCTACATCCAGGCCCACCTGTCCGGCGTGGAGACCACTGCGCAATGGGACGTGGCCGAGCTTCCTGGGCCTGGCGGCTCGTGGGGTGGCACGTATTACGCCATCACCGCCACGGCCGATACAGCTCAGCGCCAGGCCGCATGGGACTTCCTCAACTGGCTTGAGCAGCCTGAGCAGCAAATGGCACTGTTCCAGGCAACCGGCAACCTGCCCGCGAAGCCCGCCCTCTATGAAGAGGACAGCGTGACCAAGTACACCAACGCGTTCTTCAATGACGCGCCGGTGGGCTCACTACTCGCGAAGTCCGCAGCCGATCTCACGTCTCAGCAGAACTACGCCGCCAACAATGGCAACGTTGAGGCGACGCTGCAACAGGTGCTCGATGAGGTGCAAGCTGGCAACATCGCCAGTGCGGACGCATGGAAAGTGGCGCTCGATGCCGCCGCGCTCGCAAGCGGCCTGCCAGCCCCAAGCGACGCCGAAGCCGAGTCCTGACCCACTCGGCCTTCGCCGCATCACCCCTGCTCCCCATTGGCGCCTCCGGCGGGCCCCTCGGCCCACCGGCCACCTCCTGAGGGCCCCTGCCAACCAACCCCTGCTAGCACCCCGGGCTCGATTGCACTCGCGCCCACTCCCGCTCCCGCGGCGCACCGAATAATTGCGCTGACGCCCACTCCACCACCCACCGGGCCCCGTCCCCCCACCGGGCCCATTCCGCACCCACCGGGCCCCACCACCCGTCAGCCCCACCCCAGCACCCGTCAGAAGTTGCGTGATTGACCTGTGGCCGTGACGGTGATGCCATCGGCAAATGGCATGAGCGCCTCGAGACCAAACAGCGGGTAGACCACCATCTCGATGGTGACGTTGGCGCTGCCGTCATCCGCAGCGCTCACGTCCACGAGGCGCACTCCTTCAAGCGAGCCGGTGCCGCGTGTGTCGACGTGGCGAGCAACCGCCGAGTGCATGCGCTCATCCGCAAGCTCAGGTGAATCACCCGGCTGACCCTGAAAGTACCCAGGCGCGTTGAGCGCGTCTGCCGCATCCACAGCCAGCTCGTCTGCAAGGTGGACGAGCCGCATCCGCGCCACGTGCACCGCCGTAGCGGAGGCAACAACAAATAACACCATGAGGGCAAGCACGGTAAAGCCCAAGGTGAGGATGCCGATCGTGCCCTCGTCGGGTGCACCCCGGAGCTTCTTCACCCACGCCTTCATCGGTCGGTCACCACCGAATCGACCGGGGCCCGCGCCTCAGACTCAACGGTGACGTGCAACGGCAGGCGGTCTCCTAATGCACCCGCCATGCCCGGCAGCGGCACACTCACGACAACTCGGGCCGTGATGTTGCTGCCTGGATCGAGGCACTGCTCATCACACGCAAGCTCTACCGTTGCGTCGTCACGGGTGAAACCAAAGTTCGCGAGCGCCGCTCCCGTCACCGCATTGGCCCGCCCCGTTGCCACGCTCATCGCGTGAGATCGCGATGATCCGCTCTCATACTCAGCAACGCCATCGACCACCGCCGCGCGCGCGGCTGCGGCGGCGGCCGATTCCGCAGCAAGTGCTCCCGCCTGGATCTGCGCAAAGCTCAGCACGAGGTACACGAGCGGGATGAGCAGGAGGAGCGATAACGCAATGAACTCGACCGTCGCGGAGCCCTCATCCGCTCCGTGCGTTGCGCCAGCGATCTGGGGAGGGCGGCTCGCGTCTTCAGCCACGATCGACCTCCTCCACTGCGTTGGCGGTCACAGTCATCGAGCCAGCGCCCCACAAGCCGAGAACTGGCACGGGCGCCGTCACCTCAACCTGAGCACTCGGCCGGCCGTCAATGAGCACTTCTCGCACCGTCACGTCCCGTTGGATGTCTCCCAGTGCCGCCGTGATGAGCCAATCGGTCCGCTCCGCCCCGTCCACAAGGTCGCGGTCATACCGTGCAGCGGCATGTGCCCCCTCTGCTGCGCATGACATCAGCGTGTTGCGCACATGCAGCGTCAATACCAATTGAATGATCCCTGCCGCGATCGCGATAACGAGCATCGAAACCAAGACGAACTCAACGACGACGCTGCCTTCGTCGTCGTGAGCCTCAGCCCCCCGTAACGCTCTCAATGGCCGACGAGAAGAGGTCATTGAGAGCCGGCCCCGCAATTGCCCAGAGCCCAGCAACCAGACCTGCAGTCATCAACGTGATGAGCACCCAGCCCGGCACGTCGCCCCGATCATCCGCGTCTGCCAAACGCGTCCTATCAATCCACTTCAGCATGTACTTTCTCCCCTCGGGCCCCACTAGAAGCCCAATCGAATGGTGGCCACGCCAGGAAAAACAGCGAAGATCACCGTGATGGGAAGAATGATGAAGATCACCGGAATCATCATGGCAATCTCCTTCTTTCCACCCTCCTCCATGAGCGCGCGCCTGCCGGCCTCGCGCACGTCTTGAGCCTGCGCTCGCAGCACATCCGCCAGAGGCGTGCCCCTCTCGACCGCCGTCGCCACCCCGTCCGCGAATCTGCGTAGAGCTGGCACGCCGGTCCGCCCCGCAAGGCTTTGCAAAGCGTCCCCGATGGGCGTGCCCGCGCGAACGGCGGCAAGGCATCCGCGTAGTTCGTCGGCCATCACCCCGCCTGCGGTCCTCGACACGCGTTCAAGTGCGCCAATCGCACCTTCGCCAGCGCTGACGGATAGCGCCAACAGTTCGGCGACGGTGGGCAGCTCGACGACGATGCGTTGCTCACGCTTTGAAATCTGACGCGACAGAAAATAGTCACGAGTAACAAGGCCTCCGAGACCAGCCACGGCCGTGAGCACAAGCAATGCCACCGGCGATGGCTGGCGAGTGGCCGCGACGACGAGAGAAAAAAGGGCGCCTGTTGCAAGCCCAACCACCACGCTCACCACTTGTTGAGCTCGATATTGCTCGACCGTGAGTGAGAGCCCCGCCCGTGAAAGCCGCATCGAGGTGTCATGCGCACTCGATCCCAAGCGCTCAACCCAACGGATTGCGTCACGCATGGCCGGGGCGAGGAGCCGCTCAAGCGTCGGAAACGGTGTGACGGACGCGTCGAGGCGCCGCCACTCAGTAGCCGAGCGCGCGCGGACGTGGGGGCTGACCCTTGCGATGAGGCTCGGCCTGCGCGCCTGCACCCACCACATGACGAGTGCAAGCCCGGTCCCGCCGGACAACCCAAGAAGAATCGCGGAGGTCATCGCAACACCCGCGCTTCCTCAGGCAAACGTCCCAAGGCAACCATCAATCGATACGCAAACACGGACGCGATGCCGCCGATTGCGAGCACCATCACCCCTGTCGCTGTGTTGTACGCAGCCGCGTTGTGAGGCCGCGTGGACAACACGGCGAGGACCACCCATGGTGCGGCGACCGCGAGGCGCGCCGCATTGACAGTCCAACTCTGGCGTGCCTCAAGTTCACCTCGCGTGCGAGCGTCATCTCGCAAAAACTGCCCAAGCGTCCGTAAAAGCCTGCCAACGTCGGTGCCGCCCACTTCGCGCGTGATTCGCAGCGCCTCGACGATGCGGTCGCCCACCGGGTCCGCTAGACGCGTTTTGAGGGCGTCGAGGCAGTCGCCAAAACGTCCCGACGCGCGGAAGTCCTCGGCAAAGAGGACAAAGGGCTCGCGGATCTCTTCGGGCCCGCGCTCACCCAGTTGCCCCAAGGCTTCGGGAAGCGACAAACCCGCGCGGATTCCCGAGGCGAGATGATCAACGACCTCGGGCCACACGTCGCGCATAGCGTGCTGGCGCCGGCGAGCCCGGGCTCGTACCAAGGCGATCGGTGCACGCCCCGCGATGGTGCCGAAGGCGAGGCCAATCGCGAGCGAGCCCGACGCTCCGGTCGCCATCAAGGTGACGAGCAGCCCAATTGCCGCGGACGTACCAATGAGAGCGAGTGGTGTCACGCCGGGCGCACCCGCACGAATGAGGTCGTCCTGGAGCCGGGTAAGCCACGCATTGCGGTTCGTGCTTGGCCCCTCCGGAACCCACCACGCCATCCACACAAGCGCGAGCCCGATGCCGAGCGTCAGCCCAAGGAACCCGCTCATGCGTTGTGCCCCAAGAGAACGGGGAGATTGAAGCCAGCTCGCGCAAAACGCTCCGCGTGCGGCGGAAAGCCTTCCCCTCGCACGAGCGCGCCACCCTCGAGATGGAAAAGGTCACTCGTCTCAACAACACCCTGCTCAACGCGACCCGCAACGCCGAGGATCTCGCGCACGCGCCGCCGTCCCTGCGCATCGCGCTCAAGATGGACCACGATGTCGATAGCGGAGGCAACGGTGGGGACGACAAACCGATCTGACACGTTGTCACCCGCCAAGAGAGGCAGCGTGCACATCTTGGTGATCGCATCGCGAGCCGAGTTGGCGTGAATTGTGCACATGCCGGGTACACCAGCATTGAGGGCAATGAGCATGTCGAGTGACTCCGCCTCGCGCACCTCACCGATAATGATGCGATCGGGCCGCATGCGTAGCGCCTCCTTGACGAGACGCCGCAGCGGAATTTCTCCCGTTCCCTCAAGCGACGGCTGGCGACACTGGAGTGCCACTACATCACGCACCGGGATCTTCAGCTCAAAGACTTCCTCACACGTGATGACCCTCTCGCGCGGCGGGATACACCCAGCGAGGGCATTGAGGAAGGTGGTCTTTCCGGCCTGAGTAGCGCCAGCGACGAGCACGTTGAGACCCGCCGCCACAGCGGCAGCCAGGAAGTCGGCGGCCTGCTGATGGAGCGATCCAAGTGCCACCATGTCCTGGATATGCGACGCTCGCGCCACATACTTGCGGATATTGACGGACCAGTGTTCGCGCGTCACGTCCGGAATGACGGCGTGGAGCCGCTCACCGCCCGGCAACGACGCGTCGACAAACGGACTGGACAGATCGAGGCGGCGTCCTGAGATCTTGAGCATCTGCTCGACGAGATCTCGCACCTGTGCCGCGGTGAGCATCGTGGGCGTCAGCTCGGCCTCTCCCCGGCGCGCGACAAACACCTGCGAAGGCTCGTTGATCCAGATCTCCTCGACCTCAGGGTCGTCGAGATATTGCTGGAGCGGGCCGAGCCCGGCGACGTTGTCGAGGACAGCCCGGGCAACCTCATGGCGGTCTTCGATTGGCACCACGGCGCCAACGAGCGCCTGCTCTTCCCATGCCGCGAGAGCCTCGTCAACCAAGGCGCGTACAGCGTCGGCGTCCCTGACCGGGTCCACCCCTTTGGCGCGGATCGCCTCGCGCACACGCGTCTCAATGGCTAACGCTGCCCGTTCCCCCATGCCCAGGAGGTTAGGGCAAACGTCCTAACCTCGCACGGCGAGATGTGGAAAACCAGTGCCGCGAGATGGGCCCGCCATGCGAATTACTCGCACACGGTCCCGTCTTTGTCGCCATCGCGATACCACTCATACTCCGGGTCCACGCCCTTGACGTAAGGGCCAAGACCGGCTGGCAAATCCTTGCAGAAGGGGTAGCGAGGATCGAGCTCGCCCGTCGCGGCGTCGGCCGGAGCGGGCACGGCAACGGGAGCCGGAGTGGGCGCCACGGCGGCCGGGCTGTTCTGCCCCGGGGCCGGCCCACCAGTGTTGTCGGCAATGATCGGCTGATCTCCAAAGTCCGGGAGCGGCTCACCGGGGCACGTGCCAAGCACCTTCGCCATCGCGTCGTGCTCCGCCTGCGTCACCCACACCCCGTACTTGGACTTCACCGCGATCTGGCGCGCCACGTACTCGCAACGGAAGTCAGCGTCGGGCGGGAGCCAGGTCGCCGCGTCGCCGTCACCCTTGGCACGGTTCTCCCCCGCATCAACCGGCTCAAGGTTGAGAGGATCGTTGGCGAAGGCAACTCGCTGCCCGAACTCCCACTGCTGCGCACCCTTTTGCCACGCGTCCGAGAGGGCAACGAGGTGGTCGATGTCCACCTCGGAGGCCCCGCCGCGCTCAAAGGTGATCCACTCCCCCGTGAACGGATCGAGAAGGTCACCGCTCATCACCTTGCACGGGCCATCGACCCGGAGGTTCACCAAGCGGAGCCTCAACATGTCGTTGCGGGTATCGCAGCCGTTGCGGTCAACGTCCACCCAGCCGTCCCCGAACTCGTCCCGGTCATATCCGGTTTTGGGTGCGCGTCCTTTGACTGCAAGGGTTTCGAGTGCGGCGAGGGCCGTCCCGGCGGTTGCCGACGCCTCACTTGGCTCAGGCGTGACGGGCGCCGACGCTGAGGCCGACGCTGACGGCGACGCCTCCGCCGCAGCGATGAGTTCAGACGCTGCTGGCAGAGCAGGCGGTGACGCCTCGCCCTCCGTCAACGCCGCAGGCGCCAAACACCCGGTCAGCAAGAGTGCCGCCAACGCGGCGGCGGCGGTGTTCTTCACCACGATTCCCTCAGTCCGTGAGCGTCGAGAAACCAGCCTCAGACGATGATGCTGAGTCTTCCACGCGACGCCCGGCACAGGCCCCCAGACATGCCAGCGG
>JAEYOR010000024.1 GCA_023411615.1 Actinomycetes bacterium | reverse complement strand
CCCCTGCGTCGTCTTGCTGAGCGTTATTCGCCAGCGGCGTCAGCAGCCTCCTGCTCGACAACTCCAAGCGAGAGCTTGCCGCGAGGGTCGATTTCGGTGATCTCGACCTGAACCTTTTGGCCAACGGAGAGGACGTCCTCGACGTTCTCGACGCGTTGCCCGCCCACAAGCTTGCGGATCTGCGAGATGTGGAGAAGACCGTCCTTACCGGGGGTCAGCGACACGAACGCGCCAAAGGCCACCGTCTTGACGACCGTGCCGACAAAGCGCTCGCCCACCTCAGGCATGTGGGGGTTCGCGATCGCGTTGACGGCCTGACGCGCAGCCTCGGCCGAGGGGCCGTCGGTCGCACCGATGAACACGGTGCCGTCGTCCTCGATCGAGATGTCGGCGCCGGTGTCGTCCTGGATCTGGTTGATCATCTTGCCCTTGGGGCCAATGACCTCACCGATCTTGTCGACGGGGATCTTCACCGTGATGATGCGCGGCGCGGTGGCGCTCATCTCATCGGGCTCCGTGATGGCACCGGCCATCACATCGAGGATGTGCAGACGTGCTTCCTTGGCCTGCGCGAGAGCGCTTGCAAGCACGGAGGCGGGGATGCCATCGAGTTTGGTGTCGAGCTGGATAGCGGTAATGAACTCGCGCGTGCCTGCCACCTTGAAGTCCATGTCACCAAAGGCGTCCTCCGCACCGAGGATGTCGGTCAGCGCTGCGTAGCGCGTCTCACCATCGACCGTGTCCGAGACGAGACCCATCGCGATACCCGCAACGGGCGCCTTGAGCGGCACACCGGCCTGGAGGAGCGACAACGTGGATGCACACACCGAACCCATCGAGGTGGAGCCGTTCGAGCCGAGCGCCTCCGAGACCTGACGAATCGCGTAAGGGAACTCCTCACGGCCCGGCAACACGGGCACGAGGGCGCGCTCGGCGAGGGCACCGTGGCCAATCTCACGACGCTTGGGGCTACCGACACGACCCGTCTCACCCGTCGAGAAGGGCGGGAAGTTGTAGTGGTGCATGTAGCGCTTGTGCGTCTCAGGCGAGAAGGAATCGATCTGCTGCTCCATCTTCAGCATGTTGAGCGTGGTGATACCGAGGATCTGGGTCTCACCGCGCTCAAAGATCGCGGAGCCGTGCACGCGCGGCACCACCTCGACCTCAGCGGCGAGCGGACGGATGTCACGCAAGCCGCGTCCGTCGATGCGAACGCCATCCTTGAGGATCCGCTGGCGAATCGTGCGCTTGGTGACGGAACGCACTACAGCGGACACTTCCTTCTCACGGCCTTCGAACTGAGCGTCGAACTGCGCGTGGGCGGCATCCTTGATCTCGTCGAGACGGTTCTCACGAGCCTGCTTGTCGGCAATAGTGAGCGCCTCAGCGAGGTCACCCTCGATCGCAGGGGCGACGGCCGCGAACACATCATCCTGGTAGTCGAGGAAGCGCGGGAAGTCAGCGGTCTCCTTGGCTGCCTTCTCGGCAACCTGCACCTGCGCCGCGCACAGCACTCGAATGAACGGCTTGGCGGCCTCGAGACCCTGTGCCACGACCTCTTCGGTGGGTGCCTGGGCGCCCTCGGAGATGAGGTTGAAGGAGTCGTCAGTCGCCTCGGCTTCCACCATCATGATGGCGACGTCGTCACCCACGACACGACCGGCAACGACCATGTTGAACACGGCGCGCTCCATGTCGGAGTAGCGCGGGAAGCACACCCATTGGCCGTCAACGAGCGCGACACGCACACCACCGATGGGGCCGGAGAACGGGAGGCCTGCAAGCTGAGTCGACATCGAGGCCGCGTTGATGGCGAGGACGTCGTACATGTCATCCGGGTGGATCGCGAGCACGTCAACGACCACCTGGATCTCGTTGCGCAGCCCGGACACGAAGGACGGACGCAACGGGCGGTCGATGAGGCGGCACGTGAGGATCGCGTCCGTGGTGGGACGGCCTTCACGACGGAAGAACGAACCCGGGATCTTGCCGGCAGCGTAAGAACGCTCCTCGACATCCACGGTCAGCGGGAAGAAGTCAAAGCCGTCCCGCGGAGCCTTGGAGGCCGTGGTCGCGGCCAGCAACATCGTTTCGCCATCGAGGTAGGCGACGGCCGAGCCGGCGGCTTGCTTGGCGAGGCGTCCGGTTTCAAAACGGACGGTACGGGTGCCGAACGAGCCATTGTCGATGGTTGCTTCGGCGAAGTGGATTTCGGGACCTTCCATGCGGATGGTCGCTCCTTTTCTGTAAAGGAGCAGGCAGGCAGAACTTGGCGGTATACCGGATGCGGCATGCGGCCTGGGGCTGATCGTCAGTCGACACGCTCAGAGAGACGCACGGCGTGCGCACTCTGCTCATCTCCACCGAGGATCAGCGTTCAGCCGGCCTGCTGGTGTTCGGATATCTCTCCTCGCAAACTGCGAGAAGCGTGACCATGCTATCAGGCCGACGCTTCATTGCCCCGGATGTGCGTCTCGCCGGAGCGCGGCAAACTGGGAAAAGCGAAAGGCCCGGCCGCTCGACCCGTAAAGGGCTGAGCGACCGGGCCTGAGCGCGACTCGCGCGTCGGTCCGAGAGGACTAGCGACGCAAGCCGAGGCGCTCAATCAACGAGCGGTAACGCTCGATGTCGACCTTCTGCAGGTAACCGAGCAGACGCCGGCGCTGACCGACGAGGAGCAACAGCCCACGACGCGAGTGGTGGTCGTGCTTGTGCTCCTTGAGGTGCTCCGTCAGGTCCTTGATGCGCTGCGTGAGCAGGGCGATCTGAACCTCGGGCGAACCGGTGTCGCCTTCGGACGTGGCGTACTCGGTCATGATGGACTTCTTGGTAGCTGCGTCAAGCGGCACGGGTTCTCCTCATAGTCGTTGCGCGGCGCGCCCGGGCCTGTTCTCCGGGGCTCTACAATCCGCGGCCGTTATACGGCGACGATCAAGCATACAGGACGTCGCGGCACCACACGACGTCCTCTCCGAGCGCCTCGACCAGCGGCTCAAGCCCTCCAAAATCGAGCATCGGCCGACGCCACCGCACCAAATCGAGCGCGACGGTCGCGTCGTACAGATCAAGGCTTTGGTGGTCGAACACGTGGGCTTCGACGCGTAAGTCACTGCCGCCCACCGTGTAGTTGATGCCGAGGCTGACAGCCGCCGGCAACCGCTTCCCAATCCAGCGAGCGGCCCTCTCGTTGCCTTGTGCGTCGACCACTTCCAGCCACGCCGCGTAAACGCCGTGGCGGGGAATGAAACCAGCGGAGACATCGAGATTTGCGGTGGGAAAGCCGATCTGGCGCCCCAATTTGTCACCATGGACCACGGTGCCGCGCAGGCGGTGGTAGCGGCCCAAAATCTCGGCGGCACCATCCATGTCTCCCGCGTCAAGCAGTTCGCGCACCCACGTGGATGACCAGCGGCGGGCGTCCTCGGTGCCAGCTGCGGCGTCAATGACGATGTCAATGTCAAGGCCGAGCCGCTCTCCAAGTTCTTGGAGGGTGTCAACATCACCGGCGTTCCCCCGGCCAAAGCGAGTGTCGCGCCCCACGACCACCGCGCACGCATTGAGGCCGTCGCGAATGTAGTCGCGGACGAACTCCTCGGCGGTCGATTGTGCGAACTCGATCGTGTACGGCTGCACGACGATCCCGTCGAGACCTGTCGCCGCCATGCGAGACACGCGATCCTCGATGCCGGTGATGAGCTCCGGCTGATGCTCGGGATCGTGGACGGCCTTGGGATGAGGGAAGAATGTGACCGCAATCGCCTTGGCGCCTCGGGACCGCGCGGTGGCGACCACGGCGGACAGCACCGCCTGGTGTCCACGATGAACACCGTCAAAGTTGCCGACAGTGACGACAGTGGGTCCGAGGTCGCGCGGCACATCCGCCAATGAGTGCCACACGTGAGTCACTCGGTCATTGTGCCGCACCATTGAGATGCCCCGTCACACAGCAGAGGTCGACGGCCGAAACACGATGACGGGACGCACATCGGCACCCGCCCTGCGAACCACCGCAATGGCCGCGCCCGCGGGATCAACGGCAACAGCGTCGGCCGTGTGATCATCGCGCGAAGCGGGACGCGCAAGCTCGCCGCCACGGCCAGGCAGTTCCTTCCCAAAGCCGATGGTGCGTGCCTCTACGTCGCTCACGCTGAGGATTGGCAAGACGGCTGCCGCCGCGACGTCGAGAGGCGTGAGGCTCACGGGGATCCCCGCTTCCACTTGAGCACCGAGCTCCGCGAGGTCGTGCGCCGCCTCAACGGCCAGGCCGCCGACGCGGGTGCGCCGCAGCGCAGTGAGGTGGCCGCCAACGCCGAGAGCCTTCCCCACGTCGCGAGCCAGCGCCCGCACATATGTTCCCGACGACACGTCGACGGTCACATCGACATCGACCACGCGATCGCCCAGACGGATCTCGTGCACGTCGAAACGAGTGACCGTCACGGGCCGGTCGGCGAGGACAACGTCCTCCCCCGCTCGCACGCGTGCGTAGGCGCGCTGCCCGTCGACCTTGATCGCGCTCACAGCGCTTGGCCGCTGCCGGATGTCGCCAACAAAAGCCGTCACGGCCGCGCGGATTGCCTCGCCCGTCAGCCCTGAGGCATCGGCCGACGCTGTCACCTGGCCTTCAGCGTCGTCCGTCACCGTCGCCTCACCCAGCCGGATCGTCGCCTCGTAGGACTTATTGTGGCCCGTCACGTACGTGAGGAGCCGCGTCGCCTTGCCTGCCGCAAGAACGAGCAAACCCGTCGCCATCGGGTCGAGAGTTCCGGCGTGACCTACTTTGCGCGTCCCAAGAAGCCGACGGCAGCGCGCGACAACGTCGTGTGACGTCCAGCCTTGCGGTTTGTCGACAAGCAGCAGGCCGTCGACGCTGGTCTCGGCGTCGCGCGCCATCGCGTCAGTCCTCTTCGCCCTCGGTGGGGTCATGCCGGTACGGGTCTGCGTCGCCAGCGAACTGGGCGCCTTCACGCAAACGACGGACTTCTTCATCGCGTTTGCGCGCCTCATGGAGTGCCTTGTCGAGCGAAGCAGCCGTCTCCGGCACCGCGTCGAGATGGAACTCGATCGACGGTGTGAGACGAATCCCGAGTTCAGCGCCCACAAGGGACCGAATGCGTCCCTTGGCAGACGACAGCGCCGCTGCAGTGTTGGCCCGGTCCTCTTCCGAGCCGAGCACCGTGTAGAACACCGACGCTTGCTGAAGGTCGCCCGTGACACGAACGTCGGTCACGGTGACAAAGCCGAGGCGGGGGTCTTTGATCTCTGTCTCCAGGGCGCGGGCGACGATCTTCTTGATCGTGCCCGCGACCCGGAGTGCGCGAGGGCTGTCAGCCATCAGGTCCTCGGAATCTCGACCATCTCGAAGGTCTCGATGATGTCGCCCACCTGGATGTCATTGAACTTGCCGAGGCCGATACCGCACTCGAAGCCGTCCTTGACCTCGGTGACGTCATCCTTGAAGCGGCGGAGCGTGTCGATCGTCGGCTCGCCGAGAACAACGCCGTCGCGGACAACCTTGGCCTTTGCGTTGCGCTTGATGACGCCTTCGCGAACGATGCAGCCCGCGATGTTTCCGAACTTGGACGAACGGAAGATCTCGCGGATCTCCGCTGCGCCAGTCTGGCGCTCCTCGTACTCGGGCTTGAGCATGCCCTTGAGCGAGGCTTCCACGTCCTCGATCGCACGGTAGATGACCGAGTAGAAGCGCATGTCGACGCCCTCGCGGTCAGCGAGCTCCTGGACACGCTCGGCCGGCCGCACGTTGAAGCCGATGATGATCGCGTTGTCGACCGTGGCGAGGTTGACGTCGTTTTGCGTGACGGCACCCACACCGCGGTGGATGACGCGCAGCTGGACGGAGTCGTCAATCTCAATGGCGAGCAACGCATCCTCGAGCGCCTCAACAGCACCGGACACATCACCCTTGATGATGAGGTTGAGGGTCTCGACCTTGCCGTCCTCAAGGGCCTTCGTGAAGTCCTCAAGGCTGATGCGCTTGCGACGCTTGGCAAGCTGAGCTGCACGCTCAGCGGCCTCACGCTTTTCAGCGATTTGACGGGCCGTACGGTCATCCTCGGCTGCGAGGAAGGTGTCACCTGCGCGGGGCACCGAGGTGAGACCAATGACGAGGACCGGGCGTGCAGGCAAAGCCTCCTCGACCGGGGCATCGTGCTCATCGAACATCGCGCGGACACGGCCGTACGCCGTGCCTGCGACGATCGCATCTCCAACGCGGAGAGTTCCCGAATTGACGAGCACCGTGGCAACGGGGCCGCGACCCTTGTCAAGGTGCGCTTCAACAGCGACACCACGCGCGTCCTTGTTCGGATTCGCTCGCAAGTCAAGGCCCGCGTCGGCTGTGAGGAGAACTGCCTCTAGAAGCTCGTCAATACCCGTCTTCTGGGTCGCCGAGACGTTCACGAACATCGTGTCGCCGCCGTATTCCTCGGCGATGAGGTTGTACTCGGTGAGCTGCTGACGGATCTTGTCGGGGTTCGCCGATTCCTTGTCGATCTTGTTGACGGCGACGACGATCGGCACGTTGGCAGCTTGCGCGTGGTTGAGTGCCTCAATCGTCTGCGGCATCACACCATCGTCCGCCGCCACCACGAGGATCGCCACGTCGGTGACCTGCGCACCACGAGCACGCATGGCGGTGAATGCCTCGTGACCCGGGGTGTCGATGAAGGTGATGGCGCGGACTTTGCCGTCGTGTTCACGACGCACCTGGTATGCACCAATGTGCTGGGTGATGCCGCCGGCTTCACCCGACTGCACGTCGGCGCGACGGATCGCGTCGAGAAGTCGGGTCTTACCGTGGTCAACGTGACCCATGACGGTCACCACTGGCGGACGGGGCTGCAGGTCCTCATCGGTTTCAGCAGCAAGTTCTGCGTCGAGATCGAGGCCGAAGTCCTCGAGCAACTCGCGGTCCTCGTCCTCTGGCGAGACGATCTGGATCTTGTAGCCCAGCTCGACGCCCAACGCCTCGAACGTGTCTTCATCGAGCGACTGGGTCGCCGTTGCCATTTCACCGAGGTGGAAGAGCACCGTGACGAGCGAAGCGGGGTTGACGTCGATCTTCTCTGCAAAATCGGTCAGCGTCGCACCGCGCCGCAAGCGGATCGGCGTTGTGCCATCACCGCGTGGGATCTGCACGCCGCCGATGGACGGTGCTTGCTGCTGCTCGAACTCTTGCCGCTTGGCCCGCTTTGACTTGCGTCCGCGTGCGGGACGGCCTCCTTGACGACCAAAGGCACCAGCAGTGCCCCCGCCGCGACCGCGACTGCCGGCAGCCGGGCGGCTTCCCGGAGCACCGCCACCGAAACCGGGACGTGCACCGGCACCTGCACCGGCGCCAGGTGCACCGCCTGCGGGACGGGGCGCGAAGCTGCCTGGACGACCGCCAGGGCTCGGACGAGCTCCACCCGGACCGCCCGGGCGTGCACCACCGGGAGCGCCGCCGGGGGCACCTCCGGGACGCGGGCGCGGAGCACCCGGACGTGCCGTCTGGAACGGGTTGTTGCCGCCTGGACGGGGGCGCTGAGCACCCGGACGCGCCGTCTGGAACGGGTTGTTGCCACCTGGACGGGGGCGTGGGCGAGGCATGTCCGACGGCGAGGGCGACGCGCTCTTGGGAGACTGCGTTGCGTCGCTTTCGGAAGCGGGTTGCGCTGCCGGTGCCGTGCGGGGCTCGGGCGTTGGGTCAGCAGGGGCGACGTCTGCCGTGTCTGCGGGGGGCGCGGGTGTGGGCGCCTTGGGCTTGGGCGCACCCGGCTTGGCAACGCCTGGTTCCGCGGCCGGCTTGGCGGCCGCGACCTTTGGTGCTGCTGAGGCGGCGGGGAAGGCCTCGCGGGCCTTGCGCACAACGGGCGCCTCCAAGGTGGAGGACGGTCCCTTGACGTATTCACCTAGCTCATTGAGCTTGGTGATGAGGTCCTTACTAGAAACTCCAAGTTCCTTCGCGATCTCATGAACGCGGGGCTTTGCCACAATTCTCCTGTCTCGGTTCGACCGAGACAGGGTCGAACCATCGTTACCGGTGGGTAGTCATTTCGAGGCACTCATTGGATTGCCATGGGCTTTCATCCCGTCCTGTCGATGGTGGGCTGCGGTTCTCACGTTGACAGCCACGCCGGATGAGCGGCCAGGGCCGACACATCCGCTTCGGGCGCGCGGAGAGCACGACCAATGGCGCGGCGTTTCATCGCTTGCGAGAGGCATTGCCTGTTGGGATGGAGCCAAGCACCCCGTCCAGGCAACGACGCATTTTCGTCGACCGCGGCACGGCCGTCGATCAGCACCACTCGCACGAGAACCGACCGATTGTCCGTAGTGCGGCAACCGACGCAGGTCCGTGCTGGTTGATCACCAACTTGACGCGCGCCCGCAGCATTTTGGGCATTCGGCGGAACCAGTCTAGCGCTCCCGGTCAGTTGGCGGCACCCGGCGTGTCGGGTGCCTCGTCGGAACGGATGTCAATACGCCAGCCAGTGAGGCGCGCGGCGAGGCGCGCGTTCTGGCCTTCCTTGCCAATGGCGAGTGACAAGTGATAGTCCGGAACGATCACGCGCGCGGCGCGCGCTTCAAGGTCGACTACCTCAACGGACACCACTCGCGACGGTGACAGTGCATTGCCAACAAACGTCGCGGGATCGTCATCCCAATCGACAATGTCGATCTTCTCGCCGCGCAGCTCGCTCATGACGGCACGCACGCGAGCGCCCATCGGACCAATGCACGCGCCCTTTGCGTTGACGCCGGGAACGGTGGCCCTCACCGCCATTTTGGAGCGGTGACCCGCCTCGCGAGCGAGAGACATGATCTCAACGGTGCCGTCTGCGATCTCGGGAACTTCAAGTTCGAAGAGTCGGCGCACAAGGCCAGGGTGGGTGCGCGACAAGGTGATCGACGGCCCCTTCGCACCGCGCGAGACGCTGAGCACAAATCCGCGGATGCGCTGGCCGTGTTCGTACGTCTCCGTGGGGACCTGCTCGTGCCCTGGCAGCAGCGCCTCAACGTCACCCACGTCAACATGGACGTTGCGCGGATCCGAGCTTTGCTGGATCACTCCCGAGACGAGTTGGCCCTCCTTGTCCGCGTATTGGCCAAGCACAGCGTCGTCGCCCACCTGCCGAAGCCTCTGGACAATGACCTGCCGTGCCGTCGCCGTCGCGATACGGCCAAAGTCGTGTGGGGTGTGCTCGAACTCCGGGCCAAGTTCCTCGTCCTCGAGGACTTCGCGAGCCCAGATGCTGACAGAACCTGAATCACGATCGACGTGCGCGCGAGCGTGAGCGTGCGCACCAGGCGTCTTGTGATACGCGCTGACGAGTGCTTGTTCAATCGCATCGATCAATACGTCGAAGCGGAGATCTCGTTCGCGTTCGAGCCCGCGTAATGCGGCGAGATCGATGTCCATACCGCTCAGTCCTCAGCCTTCTTGAATTCAATCTGGATCTCGCCGCTCTCAATGGTGTCCCACGGAAGGAGCAGTGGCTCGCCGTCGCGCTCCACGTGGACACCAGCGTCATCCACGTCGAGGATGCGTGCCGTGACCGAGCTCGCGTCGGTCAACGCAAAAGCGACAAGGCGGGTACGCGCACGTGTGAAGTGACGGCGATCGGTGAGGGGCCGGTCAATGCCAGGCGTTGACACCTCAAGCACGTAAGTGCCGTCTGGGACGCCCGCCTCATCGAGAGCCGCGCCGATGCCGCGTGATGCCGATGCGATCGCATCGAGGCTTGCGGAGCCGACCTCGTCTTCGGGAAGGTCCACCGTGACGAGCACGCGCGTGCGGGATCCGGAAGAGGTGACGCGCACGTCATCAACAACGAGGCCTGCCTCCTGCGTTGCAGGGGCCGCCAGGTTGGCAATCCGGTCGCTTAGGTCCATCCGTCGCCTCCCAGCGTGCTGCTCACGCCCGTTGTGTACTTGGGTTCGGCATGAGTCTAGTGACCCCCACGAGGGCGTGCGAGACTATCGCCCATGGCGGGCCGCACAATCGCACAACGTGCCATTGTGGCGACCGTCATGTCCGTCGCCATCCTCTTCGCATCGGGCTGCGGCCTGCGCTGGGAAACGGAGCCAAGTCCGGTTCCCGTCGCGGATCAAGCGACCCTCGATCGAGACGCCCTCGCCGCAGCAGTCGACGCCGTCGCGATTGCGGCTGAGACACGTGACGGCGGCGCGGATCCACGCGCTAGCGAGATCGCGGCGGCTCAACGTGACGCTCTGGGCGGCGTCTACGTCGCCTATCCAGATGCCGACGTGACCGCGAGCCCGACGGCCACCGCCCCACTTCGCCTTGACGACGCTGTCGCGAGCTTGCGGACAACTGCTCGAGACATCGCGGCGCACTCAACCGACGCCAATCTCGCGGCAATCGCCACGTCGATTGACTTGGCCTGGGCCGTGCACGAGGCATGGAATGACGCCGACGCTGCCACCGATACCGACGCCGACGCCTTTGCTCCGGACGGGTCGCCCTTGCCCCTTCCGGACGGCACGGAATCGACAGCGGGCTTCTCTCCCGTACTCACCACGGCATTAGCGCCCGACGTTGTGGCACGCCTCGCTGTGGCCCACGACCAGGCTCGTTTTGCGTACGAAACAGCAGCCGCCCACGTCTTTGCGCACGAGAGGGATGAAGCGCTTGAGCGTGCAGGTGCGCATGGCGCGCGCGCGGACGCACTCGCTGCTGCAACAAGCGCACCTGATGAGCGCACCGCTGTGTACCAGCTCCGCAACGTCAACCTAGGCGACGCGGTGACTCGCGACGAGTTTCTGCGCGGCCTCGAGGAGGACCTTGCACTGACATATGCGGCTCTCGCCACCACGGCGCAAAGCGGCGACCGCGAGTGGCTCCTCAACGCGGCCTTTTCCTCGTACCTCGCGGCACGTGACGCCGGCACTGGCCCCGAGTTCCTCACGCCCTTGCCGGGGCTGACCGTCACCGACCCGAGTCAGGGCTGACGCGGCGCCGTAAAGCCCGCGCGGATATTCCACTGATCGATCTGGCCGACATCCAGGACCCATACGTACTCGTTCTTGAGCTTCTGACCGTCCTGAGCAAAGGGGCCTTCGCGGAACTGGTAGAGACCAAAAGTGGGCAGGGTGCCATCAGGAGCGGTGCGGATCGCGTTCGAAAAGTCACCATTTGACTCGCGCAAGGCCGCAAAGACGCGCCGGCCTACCTCGGCCTCGTCGGGAGCCACCGTCCCTTCCGTCAATTGGAAGGCGATGTGAAGTTGCCTGTTTCCAGCGTCGTCTTCATAACTGATGAGACGGTGATTGGTGACGATCTCCGCGAGGTCGGGCGCACCAAAAAGGACATCGCGCACCGTGTCCGGAGCAACCACGGCGCCGTTGAAATCGACAGACATGTCTGAGCGGCCGTATAGGAACAGGAGCGGCAGGTCGGTGATGCGCAACTTGGTGAGGTGCATCAGCCCAAACTCCTTGAGCACGCCGTCAAGTTCCCGCATGCGCAACACGTGGCCGCGATCATGAATGTTGTAACGGATACGAGGGTTGATGTTCGTGTCGCGGGTGATGGTGACAAGCAGTTCTCCGTGCTTATTGGTCTCCATCAGGTAGTCGAACGGATTGAACTGGAACACCATTGGCAGCACACCGTATTCGGACTTCTTGGTGAGCATCTCAGCGAGGCGGGGCTTGGCGGCGATTGCTTGGCGCAAGGCGATCGAGAAGTCCGTCTCGATCGCGATGTTGATCTCCAGGTCCGATGCGCCGTACGAGCCATAAGCGCTGTATGCGTGCTGCGTGATGAGCGCGCGCATGTTCTCGCTGATGCCCTCGCCACCGAAGGCCGTGACGATGTCGTACTGAGACCAGTCAAGGCGATCATCGTCAAACAAGGCCTTGAGGAAGGGCGGGTAAGCGGTGATGACATACGTGTAATGCGGGCCGAACTCCTCGATGGTGTGAATCACCTTGTCGGGATCAGGCCCGATGGACTTGATCATGGAGATGTCGGTGAGCGAAGCCGAGACGTTCATCCCGGTGGCCCAGGCGCCAAGCGAGAAGCAATTGAGGATGAAAGGTTGCTTTGTCAACGTCCGCGACGTGCGCCAAAAACCAAACTGCAAGAGCTGGCGCGTGGCGAGGCGCTCGTCGGGCCCGCGCACCCAGCTGGTGGGGATGCCCGACGATCCAGATGATTCGTCAACGACAACCCCGCGCCGCGGCAAGCGCCCTCCCACACTCCGCTCGGTGATCGACCACCGCTTGATATACGTCGCCTTATCCATCTCAGGGATGAGCGATAGCGCCTCCGCGAGCGGCACTCCTCTGGCGAGCGAGCGGCCGTGTCCTGCCTCCTTGAGAAACTCACCGTAAGCCGGCACCCGCCGCGCGGCCTTATGGAATGTGCGCCATGCGCGCGCCCGCCCAAGGAGCCACCTCAACGGCTCGATTCCTGGGCCCAACAGCAGACGATGAGTTGAGACTTTGCGAGTCAACTGCCGCACAACAAAATCGATGAGGGCAAGGAGGCCGAACAGCGGGTACTTCAGGATTGCTCTCACGGCACCACCATTTCCTCAAGGCCACGGCGGTGCGCCGCAGGCGGTTCTTTCGCATAACCCAGACGAACGAGCATCCACGCCATTCGAGTGGCATCTTCATCGATGCCTGCCGCTCGAACAAAGCGCTCATGCGAGCGCGGGTTGGTGATGACGGTGCCAAGCGGATGCAGCGCTACGCCACGGGCAGTCAGTTCGAGCCAACATCTCATGAAGACTCGGCCAGATTCGAGATAGTCCTGCGGGCCCGCAAATGGACCTTCGAACCACGCGATCTGGCGCACGCCGCGCATCGTTCGCACATATACCCACCGCATGAGTGCGCCGATAACCGGTGCATCCCACAAGGCCCTGCTGCGCATCGCGATTTTGAGCGCCCACCCAGGCATCAGCATGGTGCTCGCGCTCAGTCCATCCCCCGTCACGCGCGCGCGGCGCTCGCTGAAGCGCAACCACTCAAGGATCTCCGCGTGGACTGCATCGTTTCGCAGATCGTCAAAGAGCGTCTCTTGGTTGACGTGAATGATCTGCGCGACCACGTCAGGGTCGTTGTTCCAGCGAAACTCCTGGCCCCCGGCCGCCGCAAGCGCGCGTACCACCTCAAGATCGCCGTCGGGCACGCGCCGTGAGTCGTACGGGCGTCTATTCGTACGGCGACGGTCAAAGGCGTCTCGCCGTGCCGTCGCGTCTGCCGTGACCTCCTGTGGCACCAATGTGAGCGTGGCAATGGGATGCAAACGATCCGCCGCGGCAAAGTCCATCTCGCTCAGGTGGAGCTCTTCGTGTATCCCCCATCCAGTCGCAGCCGCGACCACCGCAACGGATTCGAGGAATACGCCCGCGCACACGTGACCGAAAGGAATGCCAAAGTTCTCCGCGGGAAGGCCGCGATCAAGGTCGTAGAAGACCTCCGCGACGGCGTCGTCGACAATACGGACGCGGATCGGCTGACTGTTATGCGGTGATGGGTAGCGGCGCACTGCGTCGAGCAACGGCTCCCATGCCCCCCTTGAGGCGTTCATGCCCCGAGAGTACGCCACGCCTCAGCGCTCGCTGCCGCTAGCTACCAAGTGCGGCCGAGACTATCCTCACGACTTCTGCGGCGGCCTGCTCGACGGCGATCGTCGCGGATTCCCCCGAAGCCCGAGTGCGCAGCTCAACGACGCCCTCGTCAAGGCCGCGGCCCACGACGAGGATGTAGGGGGCGCCGATCAACTCGGCATCCTTGAACTTCACACCCGGCGATACCTTGGGGCGATCGTCGTACAGCACCTCGATGCCCGCAGCCTCAATCTCCGCAGCGAGCGATGCCGCCTTGTCGAAGACCGCGTCGTCTTTGCCTGTCGCCACGATGTGGACGTGATAGGGCGCCACGTGCACGGGCCATGCGAGGCCCAATTCATCGTGATTGTTCTCCGCGAGGAGTGCGACGGCACGGGTGACGCCGATGCCGTACGACCCCATCGTCACGGTTACCTGTTTCCCGTTCTCGTCGAGCACTTTGAGGTCGAGAGCCTCGGCGTACTTGCGTCCGAGCTGGAAGATATGACCGATCTCGACGCCGCGTGCCAGCTCCAAGGCCCCCGAGCCGTCGGGAGCGAGGTCGCCGGCCTTCACTTCTGCACCCTCGATCGTGCCGTCCGCGGTGAAGTCACGCTCGGCCGTCAGATCAAAGACGTGCCGGCCAGCTGCGTTGGCGCCGGTGATCCAGCGAGTGCCGGGGACGACGCGAGGGTCAAGAAGGTACGGGATGGCCGTATCGCCCTCGTCGCCGCGGGCAACACCCTCGGGGCGTGCTTGAGGTCCGAGGACGCCGGGGCCGATGTATCCCTTGACAAGGTGTGGATGACGAGCGAAGTCCTCGTCGGCGGCTGGCTCGACGGTAGCGGGCGCCAGTGCCGCCTCAAGGCGCGTCATGTCGGCGTCCCGGTCCCCCGGCATGCCCACAACGAGCAGGCTGCGGTTTCCCGCAGGGTCCGTCACAGCGAGGACGACGTTCTTGAGGGTGTCCGACGCTTCCCACAGCCGATCCGCGCGCGGGAAGCGGGCATTTGCCAGGTCGACAAGCGAGGCGATCGTCGGGGTGTCCGGGGTGTCCTCGACGTGGGCGGCAGGAGCGTCGGCCCAATCGAGTGCCGGGGGCACGGGCGTCGTCACCGCTTCCACGTTGGCCGCGTAACCGCCGGGAGAGCGGACGTACGTGTCTTCACCCACAGTGGTGGGCGACAAGAACTCCTCGGACTTCGAGCCGCCCATGGCGCCGGACATCGCGTTGACGATGACGTACTCAAGACCAAGGCGGTCAAAGATGCGGATGTAGGCCTCACGCTGTGCCTGGTATGACGCCTCGAGGCCCTCGTCCGACGTGTCGAAGGAGTACGAGTCCTTCATGATGAACTCACGCCCGCGCAGGAGGCCCGCGCGCGGACGCGCCTCATCGCGGTATTTAGTCTGGATCTGGTAGATCGTCAGCGGCAGGTCTTTGTACGAGGAGTACAAGTCCTTCACGAGCAGCGTGAACATTTCCTCGTGGGTGGGGGCAAGCAGATAGTCCCCGCCTTTGCGGTCGGCAAGGCGGAACAAGTTGGGGCCGTACTCGGTCCAGCGGCCAGTGGCCTCATATGGCTCACGTGGCAACAGCGCGGGAAAGTGGACTTCTTGGCCGCCCGCCGCATCCATCTCTTCGCGAACGATGGCCTCGACTTTGGCCAAGACCTTGAGACCGAGCGGCAACCATGTATAGATGCCCGGTGCCGCGCGTCGAATGTAGCCCGCGCGCACGAGCAGTTTGTGCGACGCGACCTCGGCGTCAGCAGGGTCCTCACGCAGCGTGCGCAGAAAGAGAGTGGACATGCGAAGCATGGGCCCAGCGTAGTCGCCCCGCACTCGCTGGCGGTGCGGGCTCAACCGTAATCGGGAGAGGCTTCCAGGCCCGCGAACTCCTGGAGAGTGGTCGCCCCCGCGGCCCGCATTGCCGCCGCGGCATCGATGCCGACGTAGCGCAAGTGCCATGGTTCCCACTTGTAGCCCGTCACGGCCTCTTTGCCCGCCGGGTAACTGATGATGAATCCGAACTCTTGGGCCCGAGCCGCGAGCCACTGGCCGGCTGTGGTCGAGCCAAAGTCGGCAGAGAAACTCACCACCGCCTTCGTATTGACGTCGACCGCCAAGCCCGTCTGATGCTCCGAATGCCCTGGACGCGCGGACGCCCGCTCCGCTGCTTGTCGACCGTAGCGATTGATGTAGTCCTCGTGCTCCGCCCGCTGCTCTTCGTACGAGCGATACGCGGAGACGGCGACAAAGCCCGCACCTTCCGCCTCAGCCGTCGCCCACATTGCCGTATATGCGATCGCGGCATCCTCGCGCAGTCTCGGCTCGCCGACCACCGGCACGTCTGCGAGCAGCACGAGGTTCTCCGGGACGTAATCGACGGGATCCAACGGACGGCGCTTTGTCACGACAACGGTGAGCGACGACGCGCTCGTGAAGTCAGTCGCGACGGCGATGCCGGGTGTTTGCACGGGAAATCCCGCCGAGGTTGGAGCCGCCACTTCCGCCGCGGCACCGGTGGCTTGCGAGGGACCAGGCGGTGGCGTCGCGGGTGACGCCTGGCATGCCGCGACGGTCAGTGCGAGCGCGCACAGAGCCGTCAGATGTGCCGCCTGCTTGTGGCGACCGCTTGGCAAAAGACCCATGGCGTCAGCCTACGAGGCGCGCCCACCGACGCGGCGAGCGGGTTCACACCGGGACTCATGTCCGTCGCGCGGCCCTCGCTGCCCGCGTACCGTCCGCGCATAGTGGGGGTGGCGGGAATGAAGCGGATTCTGTGGGCGGCAGGCGGCATCGCGGCGGCGTGGGCAATCGCCTGCGTCTTTGGTGCCGTCATTGCGCTTGGGCCTGCGCGGATAGCGCGGGGCGATGTGTCTGCGCTCAGCGTGGCGGCAAGCCTGTGCGCCCTTTCGTGCTGCGTCGCTCTCGTGTGGCTTGCGTTGCGTGCGGCGAAGCGGTGGTGGGCCCGTGCAGTTGTCATTGTCATCGCCCTGCCCCTCGTTGCTGTGACAGCGCTCCCGCCCGCGGTGGCTGTGTGGGCGGTCTACCCGTCGTACGCTCGCGAGACGCATTCAGCACCTCCGGGTGCAGCCAACCTCAGCATTGAATGCACACGCGGAGCCACTCTCGCCGCTTGGTATCTGCCGTCAAAGAACGGCGCGGCCGTGGTGCTCGCTCACGGTGCTGGGTCGACTCGCGGCGCAACCATCGCTCACGCGGAGGTTCTCGCAGACGCGGGATATGGCGTGCTCATGCTCGACGCGCGCGGTCACGGTGGTTCCACGGGAGCGGCGATGGACCTCGGCTGGTGGGGAGATGACGACCTGCGTTGCGCCGTTGACGCGCTCGTCACGCAGCCGGATGTCGACGCGCAGCGCATCGGCGTCGTCGGGCTGTCAATGGGCGCAGAGCAGGCGCTCGGGGCGGCCGCGGCCGACCCACGGGTGCGAGCCGTTGTGGCCGAAGGAGCGACCCAGCGCACCGCTGCGGACAAGGATGGGTGGTTGCCGCGCGGCGTGGGCGGCTGGATTCAGCGGCGCATGGACTCGGCACGGGATCTGCTTGTCGCCGCGATGACGCCAGCGCCGAGGCCGGGCACGTTGCGCACATCCGCCATGACCACCGACGCCGACGTGCTCCTCATTGTGGCGGGCACCGTGGCCGATGAGTCGCGGGCAGCGGAATGGATCAGTGACGCCAATCCTCGCGTTGAGGTCCTCACGATTGCAGGCGCTTCCCACACGGGCGGCCTCAGCGCCGACCGTGACCTGTGGACACAGACTGTGCTTGAGTTTCTCGACGAGGCGCTCGCCTCATGACGACGCCCGCACCGTGGGCATCTGCACCGTGGGCGTCTAGAACATGATTGTGGCGAAGTGGCCGACGCGCGAGAAACCCACCGAGTCATAAAGACGCACTGCGGCCTCGTTGAAGTCATTGACGTAAAGAGACACCGTCCGCGCGTGGTCAGTGCGCACGAGTTTCACGAGCTCTGCCATGCTGGCGGCGCCAACGCCAAGCCCGCGCACATCCGGGTGCACCCAAACCCCTTGCACCTGGGCGACGCCAAGGCCCACAACGCCCACTTCAGCCTTGAAGACAACAGTGCGCTCGCCATTGACAGTGCCGAATTGGACATAGCTGCGCCCCCTGCGAATGAGGTGGCGCAACCTGTCCTCATAGGCATCCCTGCCATGCAGGAGTGGGTCGTAACCAACCTCGCCAATGAACATGTGGACGGCGGCAGGCAGGATGTCCGAGTAGTCACTCATGACGGAACGCCGCAGCGGCTCGACGAATACGGCGTCCTGGCTGTGGGGCGTGACGGGATCGGCTGTCATCACCATCGACACCTGCCGCACTCGCTCTTGGCGGGCGGGACCCCAGGCATACTCGATTCGGCCCCACAGATCGAGAGTGAGGCCCGCCTCCCCCACCAACGCTGCGGGGCGCACCAGCCGGTCCAGAATGCCCTCGGCGAGTTCGGCGCGGAGGTCGTCAGCGTCGGCGATGTTGTCGCCGGGCAAGACCGCGGTGAGGTTGGCGCCGCACCAGACGACGCCCGAGATCTCGCGATGCCCGCGCTGTCTCACCGCCCACAAACCAGTGGGGATCACACCAGAACGCGCGGCAGTCTCCAGGTGCATCGCTGGCACGACGCTCGAGACCGGATCACGTGCGCACAGTGCGAGCGCTCGAGGAAGATCACGCCGCTGGACCGGGGACAAGACCTCGTGCCCCCTGCGCAGCAGCGCGTCTGTCATGAGAGGGGCACCACCTGAGGCGAGGCACCGTCGATCGGCTCCATCGTCTCGGCCAAGCGCATTGCCTCCTCGATGAGGGTCTCGACGATCATGCTCTCCGGAACCGTCTTGATGACTTCGCCCTTGACGAAGATCTGGCCCTTGCCGTTCCCGGATGCCACACCAAGGTCCGCCTCGCGCGCCTCCCCGGGGCCGTTGACAACGCAACCCATCACAGCAACGCGCAACGGCACCTCCATGCCCTCGAGGCCAGCGGTCACCTTCTCTGCGAGCTCGTAGACGTCCACCTGCGCACGGCCGCATGAGGGGCACGAGACGATCTCGAGCTTGCGCGGGCGGAGGTTGAGAGCTTGGAGAATCTGTATGCCCACCTTCACCTCCTCGACCGGAGGAGCGGACAGAGAGACGCGGATCGTGTCGCCGATGCCCTTGCTGAGGAGCGCGCCAAAGGCCGTCGCCGACTTGATGGTGCCTTGGAAGGCCGGGCCTGCCTCGGTGACGCCGAGGTGGAGTGGCCACTGGCCGCGCTCGGCGAGCATCTCGTAGGCACGCACCATGACGACGG
This sequence comes from Actinomycetes bacterium, assembly GCA_023411615.1. Classification (GTDB taxonomy): domain Bacteria; phylum Actinomycetota; class Actinomycetes; order Actinomycetales; family Demequinaceae; genus Demequina. The sequence goes on along the minus strand of JAEYOR010000024.1, from coordinate 39,223 downwards.
GGTCATTGTGCTTGACCGAGATCTTGAAGTCGTGGAAATCGTGCTCCTCAAAGAGGCTCGCTTCCCACACGGCGGATTCGACGAGTGCCTCGGCAGTGGCTTTGCCATATTTGGCGAGAAGGCGAGGGTCGAGCGAACCGGCATTGACGCCGATGCGCAGCGATGTGCCGTGGTCCTTTGCCGCTTGGGCGATCTCCTTGACCTGATCGTCGAACTTCTTGATGTTGCCCGGGTTCACCCGCACGGCCGCGCAACCCGCCTCGATCGCCGCGAATACGTACTTCGGTTGGAAGTGAATATCCGCAATGACGGGGATCTGCGACTTGGTCGCGATGGCCCGCAAGGCGTCGGCGTCGTCCTGCGTAGGGCATGCCACGCGCACGATGTCACAACCTGACGCGGTGAGTTCCGCGATCTGCTGGAGGGTCGAGTTGATGTCATGCGTCTTGGTGGTGGTCATCGATTGCACCGAGATCGGCGCATCGCCACCGACATCGACGGTGCCCACCTTGATCTTGCGCGTCACGCGCCGGGGCGCAAGGGTCGGGGCGGGCATGCCCGGCATTCCCAGGCCAATTGTCACAGCAGTCACTCCTTCGTTGGGCCGGTCATGTGATGCGCACCGGCGCCACAATGTCGGCGTAGATGAGAACGAGGCTCATCACAATGAGTATTCCGAACACTCCGTATGCCACGGGCATCATTCGCGCTACGTCAACGGGTGCCGGTCGCGGAGCGTTGCGCGCTCGCGCCCACCCGTTCTTCATCGCCTGCCAGAGTGCAGAGGCAATGTGGCCTCCGTCGAGGGGCACGAGCGGGATCATGTTGAACACAAACAACGCGAGATTGAGTCCGGCGAGCAGGAGGAGAAGCTGCGCAACCTGATCCTTCAGCGTGACACCCTCGATCTCAGTTGACGTGACATCGCCCGCTGCGCGGCCGATGCCCACGATTCCCATGACTGAGGTCTGAGAACGGTCTTCGAGTCCGATGGCGGCGCGGGTCACGTGATACAGCTGGACCGGAAGCGTCGCGACGATCTTGGCTGTCTCCACGGTGTAGGTGCCCGCAATCTCCGCACCCGACCAGATGGGTTGGCGCTCATCCTCGACGAGTGAGTAGACGCCAAGGAATCCAACCGCTTGGGCCTGCTCCCCCACCGCACCTACGCGATCCCGCGCGGCTGGGGTCACGCCGAGATCGAACACGCGTCCGTCACGATCGATCGTCAAGACGACCGGCTGCCCAGGGCGTTCCGAGACGTAGCCCGTGAGGTCCGACCATCCGTCGAGCTCGATGCCGTCAGCCGAGAGCACGGTGTCGCCCGGCTGAAGTCCGGCGAGGACGGCGGGAGAAGGTGGGTCTCCCGAGGTGCACTCATTGGCTCCGGCAGCTGGCACACAGGAAATCGTGTCGCGCACAGTGAGGCTCTGAGTGGGAACGCCCATGGCCGATAGCACCACCGTGAAAAGCACGATCGCAAGGACCAGGTTCATCACCGGGCCACCTGCCATGACGATAACTTTGCGCCACCATGCCAAGTGGTAAAAGGCCCGCCCATCGTCCTCGCCGATCTCGGCCTCCGACGCGGCCCGGGCGTCCGCGACGAGGGTCTTGCCCCATCCACGCACCGACGCTGACTTCACGGCGTACGCCGGCGGCACCATGCCGACAAGTCGCACGTAGCCGCCCAACGGAATCGCTTTGATGCCGTATTCGGTCTCGCCGCGCTTTGTCGACCACAGCGTGGGTCCAAAGCCGACGAAGTACTCGGAGACCTTGACACCAAAGCGTTTCGCGGGCCACATATGGCCGAGTTCGTGCCACGCAATTGACACGAGCAGGCCGATGACGACCACCACGATGCCAAGCAGTGCGAGCATGGCTCCACTGTAGGCCAGCGAGGGGCGGCTACTGTGCGGAAATGAGGGAGTCGGCGCGGCGTCGCGCAAAGGCTTCTGCCTCGTCGACCGCCTCAAGAGTGAGCTCTCCCGGCACCTCGAATTCTTCGACCACGGTGCGCACCGTGGTGACGATGTCAACAAATCGCAATCGACCCGCTGCGAAGGCCGCCACACATTGCTCATTGGCGGCATTGAAGACTGCCGGGTGAAGGTCCGACGCCGCCGCGGCAGCGCGGGCGAGGTCGATTGCGGGGAAGGTCTCCGAGTCGAGGGGCTCAAATGTCCATTCTTGAGCGCGCGTCCAATCGATGGCTGGTGCGACGTCGTCCATGCGCTCGGGCCAACTGAGGCCGAGACCGATCGGCAGACGCATATCGGGCGGCGATGCCTGGGCGATCGTCGAGCCGTCAATGAACTCGACCATCGAGTGAATGATCGACTGGGGGTGGATCACCACCTCGATCTGCTCATACGGCATCGAGAACAGCCAATGGGCCTCGATCACTTCGAGCGCCTTGTTGACGAGTGTTGCGGAGTTGATGGTGACGACCGGGCCCATATCCCAGTTGGGGTGTGTGAGCGCCTGCGCCGGGGTCACCGTTTCGAGACGAGCGCGATCCCATCCTCGAAAGGCGCCCCCCGAAGCCGTGAGTACAAGCGCACGCACTTCCTGTGGCGTTCCGCTGCGAAGCGCTTGCGCGAGGGCAGAGTGCTCGGAGTCGACCGGCACGATCTGATCGGGGCGCTTCATCGCATTGGCGACGATCGCGCCGCCGGCCACGAGCGACTCTTTGTTCGCCAATGCGAGCGTCGAGCCCGCATCAAGCGCCGCAAGGGTGGGCCGTAGCCCGACAGAACCCGTGATCCCGTTGAGCACCACATCGGCGCCCCGACGCGCAGCCTCCACCACGGCGTCGGCACCACCGGCAAGCTCAACCCCCCTCACGGCGCCGAGGGCGTCCCGCACAGCAGGGACGGCTTCTTCTCGAGCGACGGCAACAAAGGACGGGCGTAAGAGCCGCACCTGCTGTGCGATGACCTCGGGCGAGCTTCCACCGGCGGCAAGCGCAACGACGTCGAACGCTTCCGCGTGGCGTTCAATGACGTCAATCGCCTGAACACCGATGGAACCGGTGGAGCCGAGGAGGCTCACCGTCCGACGGCTCATTGGGCTCCTTGAAGGATGTCCACCACGCGGGCGAGGTACGCATCAACGACCCGTTCGTCATATGCGCCGCGTCGCCCTCGCCTGCGAAAGACCGCATTGCGAATGTCGTCCGGCGTCAGTGACTGGCCCGAGTCAAAGAAGGCGATCAGCCGATTCAGCAGGGTGTCGACTTCGCGAGCGTCGTAACCGCGGTGTGCTTTGTCTGGCGAGCGGAAGCGTTGGCCCAGCGGACGGCGCAAGCGCGGGTACAAGACCTGCGCGTTGTGCGCGAGTCGCTCCATCCATGCCTGCTGACCATGCGTCCGGACATACTCGTCCCGGGCTCGCACAGCGAACGCCGCCTCGAGACGATCGAGTGCTGCATCGACTTCCGCCGGCTTGTAGCCACCGAACACCATGTCAAAGGCCGCGCGACGCACGTCGAAAGACGACATCGCCTCGGCATCGAGGGCAGGGCGTTCGTAGGCGACGCGAGCGTTCGAGAAGAACTCGTCGACCTGCGCCCGGTTGTAGCCCTTCTTCAGGAACATCTCATGCGGGAACATGTCGGTCATTCGTCCTCCTTGATCGCGAGTTGGCCGCACGCGCCATCAATATCGCTTCCCCGAGTATCCCGGATCGTCACCGGGATTCCGTGAGATGAAAGCGTGTCGACGAACTCTCGCTCCACGGCAGGATCCGATGCCGTCCACTTGCTTCCTGGCGTCGGGTTGAGCGGAATGGGGTTGACGTGAACCCACCCACGTCCACGTTCATTGAGTTTGCGTCCGAGCAGGTCCGCCCGGTGCGCCTGATCGTTGATGTCGCGGATGAGCGCGTACTCAATGCTGACGCGCCTGCCGGTCGCGTCAAAATAGCGCCGCGCCGCGTCAAGGGCCTCGTCGACGCTGTAGCGCGTGTTGATCGGCACCAGCTCATTGCGAAGTTCATCGTCTGGGGCGTGGAGGCTCAGGGCGAGAGTAACCTGGAGGCCCTCTTTGGACAGACGATCGATCGCCGGAGCAAGGCCCACGGTCGAGACAGTGACATGGCGTGCGGAAAGCCCAAATCCAACCGGCGGCGGCGCAATGAGCGTGCGCACGGTCGACACCACTGCCTTGTAGTTGGCCAGTGGTTCACCCATCCCCATGAAGACGACGTTGGACAAGCGCACGGGTTCCCCCAGTTGCCCGTCGCGGGCCGCGCGGGCGGCAAGCCGTACCTGCTCGATGATCTCGGCAGCTGACAGGTTGCGAGTGAGACCCATTTGCCCCGTCGCGCAAAACGGGCACGCCATGCCACAGCCGGCCTGGCTCGTCACACACAAGGTGGCGCGGTCCGGGTACTTCATCAAGACCGACTCGACCTTGACGTTGTCATGCAACGCCCACAGCGTCTTGACCGTGGCACCGCGATCAGCCTCGAGGGTCCGCACCGCCGACATGAGGGGAGGAAACAGCGCCGACGCCATCTCCTCGCGAGCATTCGCGGGCAAGTCGGTCATCTCATCAGGGTCGATCGTGAGGTGCGCGAAGTAATGCGTGGCAAGTTGCTTGGCACGGAAGGCGGGATGGCCCAATCTTTCAACTGCCGCCGCCCGGGCGTCGGCGTCCAGGTCGGCGAAGTGCACAGGTGCCTTGCCCCGTGGCGGGGCAGCCATTTGCAAGAGCGGCCGTGGGGCTGCCTCGTTCACAGGCCACCACCGCCGAGGGTGCCAAGGAAGACCGCGAATACCACATAGGCGACGGGAGCGGCAAAGAGGAGCGAGTCGATTCGGTCGAGGACCCCACCGTGCCCGGGGATGACGCTCGACATGTCCTTGATATGGATGTCTCTCTTGAGGGCGCTCTCCGCGAGATCTCCCACCACCCCAGCCACCGAACACGCAAAGCCGATCGCAGTGCCGATGTACCACTCCCCGTCGAAGAAGAAGTGGGCGGCGATCGAGGCGACGATCACACCAAGCACGACGCCACCGATGGCGCCCTCCCATGTCTTCTTGGGGCTCACTCGCTCAAGGAGTTTGTGGCGACCGAAACGCATTCCGGCGACGAGCGCCCCGGTGTCATTCGCGACAACTGCGAGCACCACGAGGATGACGCGGAGCCAGCCATCCTCCGCAAGTTCGAGCAAGAGCAGGAACGATGCGAGGAAGGGAATCCACAAGAGCGACAGCACACCAGCGAGAGAATCAGCGAGCGTGTTCTCGACTCGCTCATCACCGAGTCGCCACGCGACAACGCCGGCGCAGCCAACGAGAAGCGCGACGACAAGCCCCTCAGGCTTGGCGAACCACGTCGCGATGCCCATCCCGACAGTGGCCGCGACGAGCGGCACCAGCGGGATGCGCCGACCATGCTTCTCGAGAGCCCGCTTCCACTCGATGAGCGCGCCGATGATAAAGACGTAGAGGACGATCGCAAAGACGAGCGGATTCGCCCATGCGGCGCCGACCGCAAGAGCGAGAAGGCCAAGGCCGACGACCGTGGCCACCGGCATGTTGCGCCCGCCTTTGGCGGGAACCGTGCCGTCCATCGGCTCATCCGCGAGCGCGTCGATCGCAAGTTCTTCCGTGGTGACAAGGCCCGGGAAGTGCGGACCCGCGGGCCACGTCTCGCCATCCTGAGGGATGCGGAACTCCTCGTCCGGCAAGCCGAGATCGACCGTGTCCTCGGCATCGGGCCACGGCACGGGCTCAAGTGGATCGGCGTGGTGCGGTCCCTCGTCACCAGCGAGCCGGGCACGTGCCGCGATCGCGGCGGGTGCGGACGAGTCGAGAGGCGGGTCCACCGCGTCGTCCTCGCCCGGATAGCCCCATGCCTCCGATGGAGTCGGATCAACATGCTCAGCTTGAGCGCGGCCCCGCCGTTCAAACACAGATAACTGCAAAGCGCGATACCGGTGCGGCGAGAAAAGGTCAGCGGCACGCTGACGCCTGCCCTTGGGTGGTGCTGCCTCTACGTCCTCAAGGCCCGGGGAGGCGGGCGTAGGCTCGGCGTCCTCGCCGGTCATCAGACCTCGAGAAGCTCGCTCTCCTTGCGAGCGAGCATGGCGTCGATCTTGTCGACGTGGTTCTTTGTCAGCGCGTCAAGTTCCTTCTCCGCGCGCGAGCCCTCGTCCTCGCCGACGTCGCCTGCCTTGACCGCTGCATCGATCGCATCCTTGGCCTTGCGACGCATGTTGCGCACTGTCACACGCGACTCTTCCGCACGCTGTTTGGCAAGTTTCACGTAGTCACGACGGCGCTCTTCCGTCATTGCCGGCATGTTGATGCGGATGACCTGGCCATCATCGGTGGGGTTGACACCGAGGTCTGATGTGCGAAGTGCCTTCTCGATGTCCTTCTTGGCGCTCGCGTCATAGGGCTGGATCACCACAGTGCGCGGCTCAGGAATGGAGATGGAAGCGAGCTGCTGCAGCGGAGTCGGCGCACCGTAATACTCAATCGCGATGTTGGCGAACAGCGCCGTCGACGCCTGACCCGTGCGGATGGAGGCGAGGTTGTCCCGCGCCACGTTGAGCGCGTTGTCCATGTTCTCCTCGGCTTCGAGGAGGATCTCGTCGATCACGTCATTCCCTTCGTGCGGCGACCTAGGCGGTCACACGCGTCCCGATTCTCTCACCCACAAGCGCGCGCGTCACATTGCGAGGTGTGTCAAGCCCGAAGACCACCATGGGCACCTTGTTGTCCATTGCGAGCGAGAACGCCGCCTGATCCATCACCTGGAGACGGCGCACAAGAGCGTCGGCGTATGTCACTTCCTCAAGCCGCTCGGCGTTCGGGTCCTTGCGCGGGTCAGCCGAATAGACAGCGTCCACACCGTTCTTGCCCATGAGCACTTCCGTGCAGCCCGTCTCAAGCGCACGCTGGACGGAGACCGTGTCGGTGGAGAAGTACGGCATTCCAGCACCAGCGGCGAAGATGACGACGCGGCCCTTCTCGAGGTGCCGAATCGCGCGCAACGGAATGTACGGCTCCGCCACCTGACCCATCGTGATCGCCGTCTGCACGCGCGTCACGACGCCTGCCTGCTCGAGGAAGTCCTGTAAAGCGAGCGCGTTCATCACGGTGCCGAGCATGCCCATGTAGTCGGCACGTGCACGCTCCATACCGGCCTGGCTCAGCTCGGCGCCCCGGAAGAAGTTGCCTCCACCCACCACGATGGCCACTTGGACGCCTTGTTGGACGGCTTCGCCAATCTCACCAGCGATGCGTCGGACGACGTCAGGGTCAAGACCCACGGAGCCGCCGCCGAACATCTCGCCGGAGAGTTTGAGCAGAACGCGACGCGCCGCGGGAGTCACCGAGCCCGAATGGGTTGCTTCTTCGGGCATCAGGTCCTCCTCGCGGCGCGTGGCTACAGGCTGTGGGTCTTAGGCTCCCACACGGAAGCGAGCGAAGGCCGTAACTTCGCCGCCGGTGGCCTCGACCACCTTGCCGACCGTGGTCTTCGGGTCCTTGGCGAACGCCTGCTCAGGCAGCACATTCTCCTTGAAGAAGCCGTTCATGCGGCCCTCAACGATCTTGGGAAGCGCCGCGTCGGGCTTGCCTTCGTTGCGGGCGGTCTCCTCGGCCACTCGACGCTCGTTGTCGACGACGTCCGCCGGGACCTCATCGCGAGTGAGGTACAGCGGCGAGTACGCGGCGATGTGCATGGCGACATCGCGAGCGACGTCTGCCGCCTTTGCGTCCGAACCAACGAGAACGCCCACCTGCGCGGGCAGGTCCTTGTTGGTCTTGTGGAGGTAGTCGACCACGACCGGCGCCTCGACACGGGCAACGCGGCGCAGGACGATCTTCTCGCCAAGCACGCCTGCATTCTCGTCGATGATGTCCTTGACGGTCTTGCCCTGGAGCGGCGCACCGAGCGCAGCGTCGACGTCGGCCGCACCAGCGGCGACGACGGCTTGCAGCACGTCATTGGCGAGGTTCACGAACTTGTCGTTCTTCGCGACGAAGTCCGTCTCGGAGTTGAGCTCGATGAGCGTGCCAACCTGGCCGCCATCGCCCTCGGCGATGTGCGATGCAACGAGACCCTCGGAAGCCGAGCGACCTTCGCGCTTGGTGACGCCCTTGAGACCCTTGACGCGGAGGATGTCCACGGCCTTGTCAAGGTCGCCGTCCGCCTCGTCGAGAGCCTTCTTCACGTCCAGCATGCCGGCACCGGTGCGCTCGCGGAGCGCCTGGATGTCAGCGACGGTGTAGTTCGCCATGTCAGTCCTTACTTCTCGTCGGCCTTGGCGGCAGCAGGCTTTTTCGCTGCGGCCTTGGCGGCGGGGGCCTTCTTGGTAGCGGCCGGCTTTTCCTCTGTCTCAGCCGTGTCGGCTGCGGCCTTCGCGGCGGGCTTCTTCGCCACAGGCTTCTTCGCCGCAGGCTTCTCGTCGGCCGCAGGCTTCTCATCGGCCTCAGACTTCTCGTCGGCCTCAGCGTCGGCGGCCGGAGCTGCCTCCTCGGCGACGGGAGCAACCTCAGCGTCGGCGGCCGGAGCTGCCTCCTCGGCGGCGGGAGCCTCGGTTGCAGCCTCTGCACCGTCGAGAAGCTCCTGCTCCCACTCGGCCAGCGGCTCGGCGTCGGCGCCAGCCTCGTCCACGCTCTTGCCCGAGTGGCGCTGCTTGATGCCTTCAGCGACGGCGTCGGCGATCACGCGGGTGAGCAGACCCACCGAGCGAATCGCGTCGTCGTTGCCCGGGATGCCGTACGAGACGTGATCCGGGTCGCAGTTCGAGTCAAGGATGCCGACGACGGGGATGCCGAGCTTGCGCGCCTCGTCAACGGCGAGGTGTTCCTTGTTGGTGTCGACGATCCAGATGACAGAGGGCGTCTTCGCCATGTCACGGATGCCGCCGAGAACCTTGTCGAGCTTGTCCTTCTCACGTCGCAGACCAAGGAGTTCCTTCTTGGTGCGACCCGAGCCGGCAACGTCGTCGAAGTCGATCTCTTCGAGTTCCTTGAGGCGTGAGACACGCTTGCTCACCGTCTGGAAGTTGGTGAGCATGCCACCGAGCCAGCGCTCGTTGATGTACGGCATGCCAACGCGCGCGGCCTGCTCGGCGATGGTCGACTGCGCCTGGCGCTTGGTGCCGACAAAGAGCACGGTGCCGCCGTGAGCGACCGTGTCGCGCACAAACTCGTACGCGACGTCGATCTTGGCAAGCGACTGCTGCAAGTCGATGATGTAGTTGCCGTTGCGCTCCGTGAGAATGAAGCGCTTCATCTTGGGGTTCCAGCGGCTGGTCTGGTGTCCGAAGTGGACACCAGCGTCAAGCAGCTGGCGCATGGTCACGACTGCCATGGCGATTGTCCTTGTCCGCACGCATGCGTGCTGAGGAGCGGGAGGAGACTCCCTGAGTTTTCGGTTGACGATGGTGACCGGGTGGTCCACATCCCTAGTGCCAACGCGGTTCCGCACCGGGTGTGAACCCGGACCATTGCTTCACCGGCGCCCTCCTGCTGAGCAGACGGGCGAATGGCACGCGTTGTCACCCGCTCACACGGGTGCGGAACTATCGTAGCCGATCCGCTCATGCGGTTCACACCCGACGTCGATGTTCACACGCCTCGGATCTATTGCTCATCCCCTGTGCTGGTCCCGACGTGCACCCGCCGCGTTCGTCGAGTGGTCGACTCCGACAATGGTGTTCTTCACGGCGACTGTACGGCGACGACTTCTGGCGGGCAGCGTCGGACTCGTGGCGGCCGCCGTATCGTTTGTCGCGGCCGACGCCTCACCCCGCGTGCGGGACGCGTCGCCTTCCGCTGCAGCGCCGTGCGTACTGCCAGTGCCCGACGCTCGGGTGGTGGCGCTCGCACGAATACCCCTCGCACCGTGGAAACCCGGGCATCGCGGTGTGGACATGGCTGCCGATGTGGGAGACGAGGTGGTCGCCCCCGCAGAGGCCGCCATCGAGTTTGTCGGCTTTGTCGTTGACCGGCCCGTCATCACACTGCGGCATGCGGGCGGCCTCCGTACGTCCCTTGAGCCGGTCGAGACAACCCTGAAGGTGGGTGACGTGATGGCGCAGGGGGCACCTGTGGGTGTGATCGCCTCAGCACCCGGGCATTGCGGGCCTGACACGTGCGTGCATTGGGGCATGAGACGTCATGCCGACTACATCGACCCGCTCACCTGCCTACCCGGCTTCGGCGACATCGTGCTCTTGCCGCTTTCGTAGAGTCAGGCGAAAGCGCCCGTCTTGATGAGGCTCTCGCGCAATTTCTTCACGGCAGCCGAATGGATTTGCGAAACGCGCGACTCGGTCACGCCGAGCACCTGGCCGATCTGCGCCAGCGTGAGGTTCTCGTAGTAATAGAGGTGGAGCACCTGTTGCTCTCGGTCACGCACTCCCTGGACAGCGGTGGCGAGAAGGGCGTGGGTCTCGCGAACCTCGACAGAACTCGACACTCCGGGCACCGCAAGCGAAGCAAGCGCCTCAATGCCACCGGCGTCCGGCTCGGTTCCGAGCGAATCGAGAGCGGCCACGTGGCTCAATGCCACTTGTGCCCGGACCGTCCGGACCTCCGCGATCTCCCAACCGAGTTCTTGGGCGACGTCATCATCGGTCACCTGGCGGAGCAAGCGCTGCTCGAGGGCCCGGAGCGCTGTCTCGACTGCGCGCGCCTTGGAACGAACAGAGCGCGGAACCCAGTCAGCCGCGCGCAGTTCGTCAATGATGGCGCCGCGAATGCGTGTCGATGCGTACGTCTCGAACTTGAATCCGCGCTCAATCTCGAACTTCTCCACCGCGTCGATGAGCCCGAACATTCCGTACGAGACAAGGTCTGCAAGCTCAACGGACTCTGGCAGACGCCCAATCATGCGCGAAGCGACGTGGGTGACGAGAGGCGCGTACTGCGTGATGAGCCGGTCACGCGCTTCACGGCGCTGAGCCTCATCGCCGTCGGTGAACAGCTGCCAGTCAGTTGACACGCGGGCGTCCCGTGCAACTCCGGGCGTGTCTAGTTCATCGAGATACATGACTTCCTCTCCTCATGCCCTCGGGTGTGCGAGCGCGTACGCGGAGCGCAAGCGATCTGCCGAGACGTGGGTGTACCGCTGAGTGGTGGCGAGTGATGCGTGGCCGAGCACTTCTTGCACTGATCGCAAGTCCGAACCGCCTTGGAGCAAGTGGGTCGCTGCCGAGTGACGCAAGCCGTGGGGCGCGAGATCCGGGACTCCCGCGGCAGTGGCAAGCTCGTGAATGACCGAGCGCACTTGGCGCTGATCGACGCGCTTGCCGCGCGCACCGACAAACACGGCAGCTGAATCCGGGCTTATGCGCGGCCGCCCACGGGTGAGCCACGCGTCGAGTGCGCTCATCGCGGGTTGTCCGAAGGGCACAACCCTCTCCTTGTTTCCTTTGCCGAGGACTCGCAGGGTGCGTTCGGCCACGTCGACATCGTCGATGTCGATGCCTGTCAGCTCGCCAACGCGAATCCCAGTCGCGTAAAGCAATTCGGCGATTGCCCAGTCGCGAATGTCGAGTGGCTCTTCACTGTCCGCACGCGTCTTCGCTGTGTCGAGGAGGAGGCGTGCCTCGTCTACGGCAAGGGCGCTAGGAATCGTCTGCGATGGCCGCGCTGATGCGAGGCGCAACGCCGGGTTGTGCCCTGCCAAACCTTCCCGATGGGCCCATGCAAAGAATGCTCGAACCGCTGCCCCGCGTCGCGCAAGAGTGGAGCGACTCAAGCCAGCTTCCGCTTGGGAGGCAAGCCATGCGCGCAGATCGGTGAGTGTGACATCACCCCACGTCGCGTCGTCGTCGAGTTCAAGAAAGTCCGCCAAAGCGCGAATGTCGGCGACGTAGGCACGCACCGTGTGCTCAGACGCGCCGCGACCATGGCGCATGGCAGCCACGTATCGCTCAAGCACATCATGCGACGTCGACATGAGGCCACTGTGGCATCGTCACAGCAGTCAAAGCAACCCCGCTGATCACTTTTGTCACATTAGCCACACGACATATGCGTGAATTCCCCTATTTTCTCCCCTTCTTCGACCGTATCGGCACCTTTCGCCATCCGCCCTGAAAAGGCTCAATGAGGCCCCGAGCGGCGAGAGCGCCCGCTGCGCTGCGCGTCGACTGATGATCAAGACCAGTGCGTCCGGCGAGAGTGTCGATGTCGCACGCGCGAGACGACGCCGCATCGAAAACAGCTCTTTCGTGCGGGTCTGCGAAATCAAGCACTGGATCGTTGGCCACGGACTGCGCTGAACGAGCTGGGTGCTGCTGCGCCCATTCGGAAGTCGAGACCATGAGTTCCACCGCGTCGGCGGCGCAACCTATGAGGACTGCGGCGCCGTCACGGATGAGATCGTGGCACCCCGTCGACGACGCCGACGTCAGCGGCCCCGGCACGGCACCGACGGGGCGCAGCAGCTCCGCCGCATGGCGCGCTGTGCTCAAGGCCCCTGAGCGGGCTGCCGCCTCAACGACGATTGTGGCGGTGGCGGCCGCGATGAGCCGGTTGCGGCTGAGGAACCGAGACCGGTGGGGTGCAAACCCTGGCGGCACCTCGCTCACCACCGCTCCGTCACGCGCGAGTTCCGCCAGCGTCGGCGCGTGTGCGGTGGGGTAAAGGCGGTCAATCCCGCCCGCCATCACGGCTATGGATGGCGCTCCCATGGCGAGCGCGGCTCGATGCGCGACGATGTCAATGCCGTACGCACCTCCTGAGATGACGGTTCCACCCGCTCCCGCGACGACCTGCGAAATCTCCGCTGCCACGTGTGATCCGTAGGACGTGGCCGCGCGGGAGCCGACGACCGCCCCAGACCTCGCCCATAGTTCATCGATATTGGCCTCACCACGCACGTAGAGGGCGAAAGGCGCGAGAGTGCCGAGCCCGTCGAAAGCCTGCGGCCACCCGTCCTCATCACGCACGAGGACGCGCGCGCCCACAGTTTGTGCGCGGCGCTCATGAGGGCCGTCACACAACTCCCACCTCCTGCTCCACCGGTCGATCGCGGTGAGGAGAAAGCGCACGTGGCGACTATCGAGAGCGGGAGCAATCTCATGGACTGCGCGCTCGGGCTGTTTCACGGCTCCTTTCAACCACTCGAGCGACTCGGCAGCTCCGAGGTGTTCGACAACCGCGCCTGCCACGATGTCGCCAGGCTCAGCGAGTGCGCTCCACGCAATGAGTGCTGTCCTTTGGCTCTCGCTCACACGCCACCGTCCCGCGCGCGGAGCAGCATGGCGGCGCTCACATGGGACGGGGCGGGACGGTCGCCGCCAGCAAGGTCTGCGAGAGTCCACGCCACGCGCAGGACGCGGTCCACGCCCCGTGCAGAAAGCCGGCCCGCATCAAGCGCCGCGAGCGCAATCGCCGCTGCGTCTGCCGGAGTCGCCGAGCGCACCCACGCTGAGGGTGCGTTTGCCGTCGTGCTCCACGGCACGTCGGCGAAACGTCGGTGGGCACGATCGCGTGCCTCGCGAACACGGGCCGCTACCACCGAAGAGGGTTCGCCATCGGGCTCCGCCCCGCGTCGAGCTGGCATCAGGTCTACATGGAGATCGATGCGGTCGAGTAAGGGCCCGCCGAGGCGTCCGAAGTACCGCCGCCGCTGGACAGCGGTGCAGCTGCACCCCTCTCCCCTGCCGTAGAACTTGCCGCACGGGCACGGGTTGGCGGCAAGGACAAGTTGGAAACGCGCCGGGTATCGCGTGGCGCCATAGGCCCGATGCAACACGATTTCGCCGCTCTCTATTGGCTGGCGCAATGTCTGCAAGACGGCCGTCGGGAACTCAGGAGCCTCGTCAAGGAAAAGCACGCCAGCATGCGCGCGAGAAACGGCTCCGGGCCTCGCCAGCCGTGCACCCCCTCCCACGATCGACGCAGCTGACGCCGAATGGTGTGGCGCCTCAAACGGTGGCCGCGCTAGTAGACCGCGTGCGGCATCGAGAGTGCCTGCAACCGAATGGATAGATGTCGCGGCAAGAGCGTCTGCGGGCGCGAGATCGGGAAGGATCCCGGGCAACCGCGAGGCGAGCATCGTCTTCCCCGCTCCGGGAGGGCCCACCATCAACAGGTGATGCCCGCCTGCCGCGGCCACTTCAAGGGCCCATCGTGCCTCGTGTTGGCCGCGCACATCCGCAAGGTCGGGCGGTGGCGTGGAAATGGCTGGGTGCGGCTCAACTGTCTCCGCCTGGCGCGGTCTCGACGCAGGACGGGCATCGGTATTGCCGTAAAGCGATGCCACCTCTGCCAAGGTCTCGGCGGCGATGACGTGTGCTCCCGGCACGAGGCGGGCCTCTTTTTCGTTGGCGCGCGGGACGACGACTCGTGAATGGCCCGCATTTACAGCCGATGCCACGGCGGGCAAGATGCCGCGCACAGGCCTCAATTGACCGTCGAGGCCCAACTCCCCCAAATGAATGGCACTCGCGGGGGCACCGCCCTCGATCATGCCGGCGCCAGCAAGGACGGATACGGCGATGGCAAGGTCAGTGACCGAACCGGATTTTGGTAAGGACGCTGGGGATAGGTTGACCGTGATGCGCCGCTGCGGCCAGGCAAGGCCGGAGGATGACACGGCGGCGCGAACCCGGTCGCGTGCTTCGTTGAGGGACGTATCCGGCAGGCCCACCAAGGTGAAGGCGGGCAGGGATGCGGCGAGGTGAGCTTCCACCTCGATGACGTGACCTGCCACTCCCGTCAACACCACCGAAAGCGTTCTGCCGATCATGCAACTGCCCGCAGATGATCGAGTTGAGCACGCCCTGCTCGTGGCAAGGTCACCGCGACGACATCGACTCGCACGGCCGCAAATCCACCGCCATGCGCTGATAACCAACTCGCGGCGAGTTTGCGCAACCGCATGAGCTTGCGGCGAGTGACCGCCTCGATCGCGCCCCCAAAAGTGTCGCTCCTGCGTGTTTTCACCTCGACAATGACCAGGCAATCACCGTCGATCGCCACGATGTCAATCTCGCCGTGCTCACAGCGCCAGTTGCGGTCAACGACCGTCCAGCCCTGGTCAGCCAGGGTGCGCGCCACCAGCCGCTCGCCGTATTCGCCGACCACGTCCTTCACCGCCATGTCCCACCTCCACCACGCCACTGTGGCGGGCGGGATCTCACATGGCGCGACAATGCTCCTCACTGTGTGGACGACGCGGTCGAACCGGCGCTGGGGACAGAGGGCTATGAAGCCGGCCGGCTAGAACGACAGCTGGCTAGAAAGACGGCAGGCTCGACGCGCGGGAACGCGAGGAGCGAACGACGCGACGACTCAACGGCCGCGCAGTTGGCGCAAATCCGGAATCGCGTCCTCGTTCACGAGCTCCTCGATATTGACATCGCGGAAGGTAACAACGCGCACACTCTTCACAAGCCTCGCGGAGCGGTACACGTCCCATACCCAGGCGTCGACCATCGACACCTCAAAGTAGATATCGCTACCGCTCGAGCGGACCTGCAAATCAACCTTGTTGCACAGATAGAACCGACGTTCCGTCTCGACCACGTAACGGAACAGTCCCACCACGTCGCGGTACTCGCGATACAGCGCAAGTTCCGCCTCGGTCTCGTAGTTCTCCAGGTCTTCGCTGCTCACCCCACCATCATGACCGATAACCGGCGATCCAGTGGCCGGGGCGCGCTACACGGCAACGGCAGGGAGTTTCCATGTGACGCGGTGCAGCGGGCTCGGACCGAGCTCGCGCAATGCGGCGAGGTGGTCCTGAGCGCCATAACCCTTGTTCGCGGCCCACCCGTAGGCCGGGTGGTCGTCGTGGGCCGCCTTCATCAATGCATCTCTTTCAACCTTGGCGAGCACCGAGGCGGCCGCGATCGACACGCAGGTGTCGTCGCCCTTCACCACCATCGTCACGCGCGGGACCTTGACGGTCTCCTCAGCGTCGTCCGAAAACAAACCGGGAGCGGGCGCGGAGAGCCAATCATGAGAGCCATCGAGGAGCACAGCGTCGGCAACCACGCCCGCACGCGTAATCGCCCCGAGAGCCCGCAAACCGGCGCGCCGCAAAGCCGCGACGATGCCTACCTCGTCAATCTCTTGCGGCGAGGCATGGCCCACCGCGTGGGCGACAGTGAAGGATCGGATCGCTGGGACGAGGTTTTCGCGCACGGTGGCAGTAAGGCGCTTCGAGTCGGCGAGCCCCTCCGGCCACACATCGCACCTCGACACTGCGGCAACGCCGACGCTGACAGGACCGGCAAGTGCGCCGCGCCCTACCTCATCGACGCCGATGACCACGCGGGCACCTGAATCCCACAGCGTCGTCTCAACGTCGAGGGAAACCATCGCCATAACTCCAGATCTGATGTCTAGAACGTGCTCCAGTGGCTTACGGGCCACACGGTCACAAACACGGTACCGACTACAGCGCTCTCGGGAATGGTGCCGCCACCAGGGTCGCCAAGATGCGCGCGTGAGTCTGCGGAGTTCGATCGATTATCACCAAGTACCCAAAGGCGCCCCTCCGGTACGTCAACCGACCACGGGTGCGGACAGCTATACGTGCCGGGCTTGATGTAGCCCTCATCGAGTGGCACGCCGTTGACGGTGACGATGCCAACGGCGGGATCGCAAGCGACGGTGTCTCCCGGCAAACCGATGACGCGCTTGACGAGATGCTCCCCCGCGTCCTGCGGGAGCAGGCCAACAAACGTGGCGACGTCGTCCCACACTTTGGCAACGCCGCTCTTGTCATCCTCGTTTGACGGAGCGAGCCAGCCGCCCGGATCCTTGAACACAATGATGTCGCCGCGGCGCAGGTCGAGGGGACCCGGGCGCCACAGCGACACGAGAATGCGGTCGTTGACCTCGAGGGTGTTCTCCATTGACCCGGTGGGGATCCAGAAGGACTGGAAAACGAAGGTCTTGAGGAGCAACGACAGCACAAGCGCTGAAGCGACGACGATGAGGACTTCACGCGCCCATAACCACAAACGACGACGGGCGGAGGGCGCTGGGCCGTCCACCACGCCGTC
The DNA here is from genome assembly GCA_023411615.1 of Actinomycetes bacterium. Taxonomy (GTDB): domain Bacteria; phylum Actinomycetota; class Actinomycetes; order Actinomycetales; family Demequinaceae; genus Demequina. Next base: position 22,219 of record JAEYOR010000024.1, on the reverse strand, counting down.
GCGTGCGGGATTGATGATTTAGCTTTCGCGCTTCTCGCGGATGCGGGCGGCCTTACCGCGCAGGTTGCGCAGGTAGTACAGCTTGGCGCGGCGCACGTCACCGCGACGCTCGACCTCGATCTTCTCGACGGTCGGGGTGTGGAGCGGGAAGGTGCGCTCGACGCCAACACCGAAGGAAATCTTGCGGACCGTGTAGGTCTCGCCAACGCCGCGGCCCTGGCGGGAAATCACGACGCCCTGGAACACCTGGACACGCGAACGGTTGCCTTCAACGACCTTCACGTGGACCTTAACAGTGTCACCGGCGCGGAAGGCCGGGATGTCATCGCGGAGCTGAGCCGCGGTCACATTGTCAAGCTTCTGCATGACGTGTCTCTCCTCGCGCTCGCCACAGGTCGCTCGCGATCTCTGCCTCACGGCAATCGAAAGTGAGAGTGCGCGACGGGCTGAGCCGGACCCCCTGTGGCAGGTCCAGGCGCCGTACGCACCGAGGGGATATTCTGCCACACCCCTCCCCGGTGCCACCAATGCGCCGTTACGTACCAGTGCCGGCTGCCCCGGCGTCGGGCGCATTCAATAGATCCGGCCGACGCTCGCGCGTGCGTTCTAGCTGTTGCTCACGTCGCCACGCGGCAATATTCGCGTGGTGGCCCGAGAGCAAAATGGGTGGCACATCCAAACCGCGCCACGATGCCGGGCGCGTATATGACGGGTACTCAAGCAGACCGTCGGCATGGGACTCTTCGACGATTGACTCGGCATTACCCATGAAGCCCGGGACGAGGCGCGCGATCGCTTCGATCATCGCCATCGTCGCCACCTCTCCCCCGTTGAGAACGTAATCCCCGATGCTCACCTCGAGGACGCGGTAGCCGGCCGCCGCATAATGCTCCGGGACGCGAGCGTCGATGCCTTCGTAGCGTCCGCAAGCGAAGACGAGCTGCTCACAGGTGGCGAGGTCGGCTGCGAGCGCTTGGGTGAAGGGGATGCCCGCAGGCGTCGGCACGATGAGGACACCATTGTGCGTGAGGAGGTCATCGAGAGCGCGTCCCCATACGTCCGGCTTCATCACCATCCCGGCGCCACCGCCGAATGGGGCGTCGTCAACTGTCCGGTGCACGTCGGGGGTGCCGTCCGCTTTGATAGCGGCCCACTCACGCAGATCGTGGACATGGGCGTGGACGAGATCGGCCTCGCGGGCCTTCCCCAGGAGCGACACGTCCAGCACGGAGAAGAACTCCGGGAAGATCGTCACGATATCGAGGCGCATCGCTTACGCCTCGCCGCGAGTCTCGCCCGTGGCCTCGGGCTCTTCGCCTTCGAGCAGACCGTACGGCGGGGTCAATGTGATGACGCCTTCCTCAATGTTCACCTCCGGGACGAAGGCGTCGACCATTGGCACCATCGCGCGGTAGCCCGACGCTTGTCGGATCACGAGGACGTCCTGGGCAGGCATCGGCATCACCTCCACCACCTCACCGATCGAGGTGCCGTCCGGCCGCACGGCAGCGAGGCCGACGAGTTGGCCCACAAACCAGGCGTCGTCTTCTTCATCCTCATCTGCTTCGACGAGCAGTTCGACACCGCGCGCGTTCTCGGCGGCCGTGCGATCGGTGATCTCCTCAAAACGCAAGTACCACCGCCCGCCCTGTTGGCGCACGTGCGCGACGGTGAGTGGGCCCGCGGATGCGGGTTCGGTGTCGAGCACAGCGCCTGGGTAGAAGCGCTCATCCGGTACATCCGTGCGCAGTTCCACCGAGAGTTCACCCTTGAGCCCATGCGCTCTGCCGATTCGCGCGACCGTCACCTTCATGACGCCAAGCCTAAAGCGCTCGCGCGCGGCGCACTGCGACGTGGTGCCCGTCGCGCGCGCACCCCAAATCTCAGTTCCGCGCTGTGCTCCCCGTGTGGCAAGCGCCCGGCACCCGCAGTCTCGGGTGCTCGCACGACGCTGCGGGAGGCACGGGGCGGCAGCGGGGGTATCGGTCCGGCCAGGCATCGGTGCGCGGCAGGGGCGATAGGCGACAGGACGCGAGGACGCAAAAGCCCCGACTCCCACCGGAGTCGGGGCTTTGTGCGCTTAAGCGACGTCGACGATATTGACCCGCACGTCGTCACGCGAGATTGCGTCAACGACCGTGCGGATGGCCGACGCGGTGCGACCGTGACGGCCGATCACGCGCGGCAGATCGTCGGGGTGAACCACGACGTTCAGGGTGACGCCCCGGCGGCCCGTGCGCTCCGTCACGCGTACGTCGTCCGGGTTGCGGACAATCGAACGGACCAGGAACTCAAGGGCCTCGTGGGTCATGGCTTAGTTCTCCTCGCCCAGGGTGCCCTCGACCTCGGCATCGCCATCGGAGGGGTTGCCCTCGGCGATCTCGACGTCAACCTCGGTGCCCTCGTCGGCAGGCACTTCGCTCGACTCGTCAGCGACGGTCTTCTCGGCTTCTTCTGCGGCCGACTTGGCGGCCTTCTCCTTCTCGGCTGCCGCAGCGGCCTTGGCCTTCTCAGCAGCGTCGGCCTGCGCCTTGATGGCGGCCTCGGCGTCTGCCTTGTCGCCCGCGACCTTCACAGTGTTCTTCGCGTTCTTGTCGCCCTTGAACTTGCCCCAGTCACCCGTCAGCTTGAGGAGTGCCGCAACCTGCTCGCTGGGCTGGGCGCCCACGCTGAGCCAGTACTGCGCGCGCTCGGAGTTGATGTCGATGACCGAGGGCTCCTCAGTCGGGTGGTACTTGCCGATCTCTTCGATGGCGCGGCCATCACGCTTGGTGCGCGAGTCCATCACCACAACGCGGTAGTACGGGGCGCGCTTCTTGCCGAAGCGCTTGAGGCGAATCTTGACAGCCATAACTGTCTCTCCTTGTATTCGGTGTGAGCCGGGCGGGCTGTGCCTCGCCTGACAAGACGAATTGCCGCACGGACGCGCGACAGCGGTCCAGTATGCCAGATCGCGCGCCCCTCAAGCGAGTTGGATCTAGTCGAGGATCGTGGGCCAGTCATCCGAGGCTTCCGCGGTGAACGACCCGTTGCCGTGGTCCTTTGTCACCACAAGTGCTTCGAGCCCCTCATCGAGGGCCGCGGCCAGCACCTCATCGCCTCCGGCCACAATCGCCGTCGCCCATGCATCCGCCGTCACCATGTCCGGGCCGACAACTGAGGCTTGCACGTAATGCTGAGCACCGGCTCCCGTTTTGGGATCCCAGATGTGCAACCCTTGCTGTGCCACGCCCGAGGTCGCGAGCGCGCGGAACTCTCCCCCGATCGCGACGACGTCGATGACGGGGGTGCCCATCGGATCGCCCTTGACTCGCGGGTCGGCAATGCCGAGCCGCCACGTGCTGCCCTCGCCGGACACGAGCACGTCTCCCGCGCCGCCGACCATCCATGAGGCGGCTCCGAGCCGATCGAGAGCCTCAGCTCCGCGTGCGACGGCCCAGCCTTTGACAATGCCGGAAGGGTCAAGGTGAGTGGGCCTGCGCGCATCGAAGGCGCCAAGAGTCGCCGAGCGGTACCACTCGCACATCTGGAGGATCTCCAGCATTTCGGGGGCACATTCATCGACGGCGAGTTCACCGCGATTGAGGCGCGACAGTTGCGAGTCTTCCCGGAAAAGCGAAAACACGTCATCGGCCCATAACAGTTCGCGGTGAAAAGTGTCGACAGCGCTCGTCGCGGCCCGATCGGACGAGGGAAGGCGCACCTGAACGGTGAAGGGCATGCCCATGGCATGCACCGTGCTCGAGAAGGTCGCGCCATTCACGGCGTGGGCACCTCCGTCGCGTCGCTCGCACTGGTGGGCGAGCCCGACGCTGGCACCACGAGGTCAAGCGTCGGCAGCTTGTCCGGCGCGGCCACATAGCCCGCGGCGATAATCGCAGCGCAGACGCCAGTGACGATGACGGCACGTGAGACCCGCATGACTAACTCGCCGCCTCTGCCTCTTTGAGCGCGCCGTCGACGGACTCGAGGAAAGCCGGCGAGGTGAACGATGAACCGGACACGTAGTCAACGTCGGCACTCTGAGCCGTGAGCACTCGCTTCACGAGCTCCGGCACAGCAAAAGCATTGACCTGGAGCGACTCGGGATCCTGCGTACCCGCCTCGATCGGCTCCACCTTGACGATGATGCCGTTGTCGATGGTCACCTGAGCTTGATAGCCGCCCTTGATGTTGGTGACGCGGGGGCCAACGTAGACGCCATCGGCATATGCGATGTCGCCCGCGACGGTGGGCACCGCAGGAGCGCCTGACGTGTCGCTTCCCCCTCCGGCGCACGCCGTCAGCAAGGACATAGAGGCCCCAGCCCACAGCAGTGGCGCCGTCTTCATACGTTCTCCCGATGCCATCCAAATACCTCTCGATGTACGTTCTGCCGTGCCGCACCACTTGCCACTGCGTCGTCGATTACGCGCTGTGCCCATGCGGCCGGTCCGCATACGTATATATCGCGTTCGGCTACGTCAGGGACAATCTCCACGAGCCGAGCAGCGTGTCCTGTGGCACCCCATCCTTCGTCGCGAGAGCCTTCGATCACGGTGAGCGACACACGTTTCGCTGTGGCGATGGTCTCGACCTCGTCAAGGAGCGGCGCGTCGTCACGCGACCGCACCCGCACGATGACGGCGACCGGTCCGTCCGTCTCGGTCCAGTCGGCCAGCAATGCCCTGATGGGCGTGATGCCGATGCCAGCAGCAACGAGAACGGCGCCGCGGCAATTCCGCGATGAGCGGGTGAAGACTCCGAATGGTCCCTCGATGAGGACCCGCGTTCCCACGGCAACCGTCGCAAGCTCGCGTGAGCCATCGCCCACCGCCTTTGCCGTGAGCCGCAGACCATCCGGGGATACCTCGGAAACGGTGAAGGGGTGCGCCGACCGCCAGCGCTGACTGTCGATGAAGCGCCACAAAAAGAACTGCCCCGGCTGCACACCGAGACGCTCGAGGTCGTCCCCCGCCACCCTGACCGACGTGTAGGAGTCACCCTGCGCCGCCACCTCCGCGACTCTCAGACCGTGCCGTCGCCATCGGCGCAATGGACGGATCATGCGGAAGAAGATGAGCGAGCCAAACACGGCAACGTAGAGCACGAGCCAAAAGACCGTTGCGATCCCGCCCTCGCGGAAGGTCGAGCCCTCGAGGAACTGATGTGGGATCGCGGTGGCCACGGCCACGTACGTGATGAGGTGGACTGCATGCCAGGTCTCGTAGCGCCACCGGCGTCGCACAATTACCAGCGCCGTGGCAAAGACAATGGCAAAGAGCCCAAGGGCGATCTGCGCCATCGCGAGATACCACTGTGACGTGAACATCGTGATGGCCTGGTCCCACCATGCGACATTGGCGTAATGGGCCGACATCAGCAGGATGACACCCGCGTGGACGGCCATCGCGATGATGGCAGCCTTGCCAAGCTGCGTGTGCACGGCGATCGCGCTATCGTGACCGATCGCCCTCTCGATGAGGGGTACGCGAGCCGCGAGCGCCACCTGGCTCAACATGAGGACGGCGGCCACGAGGCCAAGCGCGCGCCCTCCGGCATACACGTAGTCGATGCTCGTCACCGTGAGCAAGCCACCATCGGCGATCATCAAGGCGATCGCCACGGCGGCGACAACATAAGGGACGGCTTCGACGCCGTCCCGGTGCCATGACCGCGCGCGGCTACGCCGCAGGAGCGCAGCGTCCGGTGTCATGGTGCGTCCCTTAGGTGGTGCGAGAAGATCTTGGTGTGCGCAACGTCGCCTCGTGCATGCGCATTCCCCGATCGCATGCTCACCGGAAACGGCGCCCATGCAGCAGGACCGCAACGGGGTCCGCGAGGACGTCGATGTTCGTACGCGGATCGTCCTTGACCACGACGACGTCGGCCGGATCGCCTTCTGCGAGCACCGGCGCTCCGAGGAATCGGCGAGCCTTCCACGTCGCTGCGGCCACCACGTCGGCTGCAGGCATGCAACGGGCCATTTCGGCCGCTTCCCGCGCAAGATCACCGTGCGCGATCGACGTGCCCGCGTCGGTGCCAACGAGCAAGGTGACGCCGGCGTCGTGCATCTCGCCCACGTGGACATAGCGCCGCTCGTACATCCGCTGCATGCGTTGCGCGAAACGAGGGAAGCGCTCCCCCGCTTGCGCCGCGAAGCCTGCGAAGTTCGCCACTTGCAAGAGCGTCGGCACTACTGGCACTCCCGCCGCGACGGCACGCTCCATGTGCACCGCCGTCATGCCCGTGCCGTGCTCGATGCAATCGAAGCCCGCGTCGAGGAGATCATCGAGGGACTCCGTCGCGAAGGTGTGCGCGGTGACACGCGCCCCCGCCGCATGCGCCTCACGCGCCGCACCCTCAAGTTGCTCGCGTGTGAACAGCGGCGTGAGATCGGCGGCGTCCCCCAAGTCACGGTCGATCCAGTCCGCGATGATCTTCACCCACCCGGCCGACGCTGTGGCTTGCCGGGCGGCCTCGGCCGGAAGCTCGTCGGCCTCAACTTCGACGGCGTAGCCCTTGAGGTAGCGCTTGGGCCGCGCGATGAACCGGCCCGAGCGGATGACGCGAGGGACGTCGTCTCGACCATCGAGAACGTCGAGCGCCACTGTGGAGCCCGTGTCGCGCACGAGCAAGGTCCCAGCATCGCGCTCGATGACCGCGTGCTTCGCAATGAGGTCGCCGTCCACCGGACCTGACGGACCCACCGCGAGATGACAATGCATGTCGACGAAGCCGGGCACCGTCCAGCCTGGGATCGTCCCGACGTCGGTGTGGCGCGGGCGCTCATACGTGATGCGCCCATCAAGCACCCATGCGCGCGCGTGCTCGACGCCGTCTTCGGCGAGGACGGGACCGTCTAGTTCGTAGGCGGTCATCCCTGCAAGTACTTGCCGAGACTCGGCAGATCACGCGGGTCGAACTCGGGTTGCGCGGGCGGTGCGCCGATGCCGAATGCGCTTCCTGGGGCAGAGGTTTCGCTGCCGCGTCGCTGGAGCGCACGCTCTTGCTGAGCGCGCTTGGCGGGGTTGCCAGACTTGCCCTTGACCTTGCGCTGCGGCGCCTGCTTTCCCTTTGACTTCTTGCCTCCGGGGAGCCCACCCGGGCCCATCATCGGCATGCCGCCCATCCCGGGCAAACCGCCGCCTCCGGCCATCGCTTTCATCATGCGCTGAGCATCCTCAAAGCGTTTCACCAAGGAGTTCACCTGGGCGACGGATGTTCCGGAACCGGCCGCGATGCGCGAGCGGCGCGAGCCGTTGAGTGCCTTCGGGTTGTCGCGTTCAAAAGGAGTCATCGACTGGATGATCGCCTCAGTGCGCGCGAGTTCGCGTTCGTCGAGGTTGTCGATCTGATCGCGCACCTGGCCCATTCCGGGAAGCATGGTGAGCATCTTCTTCATCGAGCCCATGTTCTTCAGCTGCTGCATTTGGCTGAGGAAGTCCGTGAGGGTGAAATCCTCGCCCTTGGACATCTTCTCGGCCATCCGCGCGGCTTCAGCCTGGTCAAAGGTGCGCTCGGCTTGCTCGATCAGCGTGAGGATGTCACCCATGTCGAGGATGCGCCCCGCCATGCGTTCGGGATGGAAGACCTCGACGTCATCGATCTTCTCGCCTGTCGATGCGAACAGGATGGGCACGCCGGTCACTTCACGAACCGACAGCGCGGCACCACCGCGCGCGTCACCGTCGAGCTTGGTGAGGACGACGCCCGTCATCGCGACCCCGGCCTGGAAGGCGTGTGCGGTGGCGACGGCATCCTGACCGATCATCGCGTCGATGACAAAGAGCACTTCATCTGGCTCGATCGCCTTGCGAATGTCGCCGGCCTGGCGCATCAACTCTTCATCGACGCCGAGACGACCCGCCGTGTCAACGATCACCACCGAGTGCTGGCGCTTTTGTGCCTCCTTGATGGCACTACGGGCGACCTTGACGGGGTTGCCCTTGGCCTTCTCGTCATCCCGCGTCACACCCCGTTCCGGTGCGAACACCGGCACGCCTGCGCGCTCACCGACCACTTCAAGCTGTGTGACAGCGTTGGGACGTTGGAGGTCAGCGGCGACGAGCAATGGTGTGTGACCTTCGCTCTTGAGCAGATGAGCGAGCTTGCCAGCGAAAGTCGTCTTACCGGCACCTTGAAGACCCGCAAGCATGATGACAGTGGGGCCTGTCTTTGCCGTGTGGAGACTGCGCGACTCGCCGCCGAGAATCTGGATGAGCTCCTCGTTGACAATCTTGACAACCTGCTGACCCGGATTGAGTGCCTGCGATACGTCAGCACCTAGAGCCCGCTCTCGGATCCTGTCGGTGAAAGTTGTCACTACCGGCAAGGCGACGTCCGCATCCAAAAGGGCGCGGCGAATATCGCGCACTGTGGCGTCGATGTCGGCCTCAGTGAGTCGGCCCTTGCCCCGGAGGGTCTTGAATGTTGCGGTGAGGCGGTCGGACAGGCTCGCGAACACGGCTCTCCCTTCGGTGTGAGCGGTGCCGTCTAGCCTACCTGTGGCGTTGCACGCAGAACGGACCGCGTTGTCTCGGTCAGTGTCTCAATGAGCTGCTCCCGCCATGCCGTCCATGCCTTGGGGCTCGCGGCACGGGCATCAGCCTCGGTAAGGAGTCTCAGCGTTTCGAAGAGGTCCACGCGCCCGTCCAAACGATCGATCAACTCAGCCGCTACGCCTGGGTCGCGTGGGTCGCGGCTCGTCGCGAACTCGGCGAGCGTGAGGTGTTCGCGCACGAGCACGGCGAGATCATCGATCATGCTGGGGGCGAGGCCTAGATCGGTGCCAAGCGGGGGAATGAGTGCCGCCCCATCGACCGAGTGGTCGGCCAATCCCGCCTGTTTGCCGATGTCGTGGAACAGCGCAGCAAAGAGAAGCAGATCGGGCTGGCTGGCGGATCGTCGCAACCGATTAGCGAACACCACCGCCTCCACTTGGTGCCGGTCCACGGTGTAAATGTGGAAAGGGTTTCGTTGCGGGCGATTGCGAATCGGCGCCCAGCCGGGAATCCACCTCACGATCTGCCCCGCGACGTCGAGCGCTTCCCATACCGCGACTAGGTGGCCCGGACTCGACAACAGATCGACAAAGCAGCCGAGCGCATCCGCCGGCCATGGCCGCGGCAACTCGGGGCAGCGTCCCAATGTGTCGAGCAGGCTCGGCGTGAATGACAACCCGGTGCCCGCTGCGACCGCTGCTGCACGCAACGGCAACACCGCGTCATCCTCCGCCGCGTAGCCGGGAGCCAGCGCGAGTTCTCCGTCAACGTCGATAAGTCCTTGGGCGACCGGCACATGGCGGGGGGCGGCACGCCGACGTCTGGCCAAGAAGGCGCGGGAGCCGACGCCGGACTTCTCGAGCGATCGACGCGCTCCACGCTCAGTGGTGTCGACGGCAAATGCGACGACGCGCCCCGCTGCCGCGATTCGCGCAAAGAGCTCGTCGATGTCGTCGACGTTCAGCCATGCCGCGACGTCGGCCGCCACATGCCGTCCGAGAACATGGACAGATTTGTCGGCAACCATGTGGAGCGCATCGCGTACGTCAAGCAAGAACTCTCCTGCTTCATCCACGCGCCCGTGAGGTCGATCCGTGAGCCAGGTCGCCGCCAATGCGGCAAGGCTCACATAGTCACGCAGCCCGCCGCGCGACTCCTTGAGGTGCGGCTCGATGAGGTACGCGAGCTCGCCATGCCTCTCGGCCCGCGCGCGGGAGGCCGCGAGCAGCTCGGGAAGGCGGGTGCGGGCTGCTGCACGCCAATCGGCGAGGATGTGAGATCGAGCCTGGTGGGCAAGGGCCTCATCACCCGCAACGTGGCGTACATCGAGCAGCCCCGCTGCAGCGGCGAGATCCTTCGAAGCGACTTGCCGACACTCCACGAGAGAACGTGTCGAGTGGTCAAGTTGAAGCCCCGCGTCCCACATCGGGTACCAGAGCGCCCGCGCCGCCTCGGCAGCCGTCTCCTTCCCTTCCTTCGATCCGTCGTGGAGCAAGACGAGGTCGAGGTCGGAGTGGGGACCCGCGTCGCCGCGACCCACGCTTCCCACAGCGGCGAGAGTGAGTCCCTGACCCGCCCCCACCACATCCATGAAGTGTTCGGCGAGGCGGGCGTACACGAGTTCCGCGAGAGCGGACCGACGCTCGCCACCCGGAGCGGTGCGCATCGATCGTGCGAGTTCCACCCGCACACGCTTGAGGTCCCCCCCCCCGGGGGGGGGGGGGGCACCTCAGCAGGTGAGCCGGGACGGACTGAGTCCGAACGGCTCATGGCGATGCCGCTGTTACAGGGCGTCCGAGCCACGCTCGCCAGTGCGAACGCGGGCGACGTCCTCGACAGGGATGACCCATACCTTGCCGTCACCGATCTTGCCGGTCTGCGCGGCCGAGACGATGGCGTCGGTCACAGCACCAGCGTCGGCGTCCTCAACGAGGATCTCCACGCGGGTCTTGGGCACCAGGTCAACGGTGTACTCAGCACCGCGGTAGACCTCGGTGTGTCCCTTCTGGCGGCCATAACCGGCAGCCTCCGAGATGGTGACACCCTTGACGCCAACGGCTTCAACTGCGGCACGAACCTCATCGACACGGTGCGGCTGGATGATTGCGGTAACGAGCTTCATGGTTACAGGGCCTCCTCGTAGGCAGTCTCGCCGTGCTCGGCGAGGTCAATTCCAGCAACCTCAACATCCTCGCTCACGCGCAGGCCGATCGTGGCCTTGATGACGAGGCCAATGATGAGAGTCGCGATGGCGCAGTAGACGATGCTGACAAGAGCAGCAACTGCCTGAGCGCCAAGGCCGGCAAGCCCGCCGCCCACAAAGAGGCCTTCCCACGCACCGAATGTGGTGGTACCGAAGAGCCCGATTGCGAGCGTGCCCCAGAGGCCTGCGACCAAGTGGACGCCAACCACGTCGAGCGAGTCGTCGTAGCCGAACTTGTACTTGAGGCCAACAGCGAGGGCCGACAAGATACCGGCGCCAACACCGATGAGCAGCGCGCCCCACGGGTCCACCGCAACAGCGGCGGGCGTGATGGCAACAAGACCTGCGACGACGCCGGAAGCGGCGCCAAGAGACGTCGCCTTGCCGTCACGGATCTTCTCAACGAGCAGCCAGCCGAGGATGGCAGCGGCAGTGGCAGCGGTCGTGTTGACCCAGGCGGCCGTCGCCGACGCGTCAGCGGCGAAGGCCGAACCGGCGTTGAAACCGAACCAGCCGAACCACAGGAGCGCAGCACCCAACATGACGAACGGCAGGTTGTGGGGCTTGAAGGGCTCCTTGCCGAAGCCCTTACGGACACCGATGAGGAGCGCAAGCACGAGACCCGCGACACCAGCGTTGATGTGAACCACGGTGCCACCAGCGAAGTCCTGCGGGAACCAGTCTTCGGAGAAGATCGGCCCAGCGTCGGACAGAATGCCGCCCGCCCATACCCAGTGTGAGACGGGTGCGTACACAACGATTGCCCACACGAACGCGAACACGAGCCATGCGCTGAACTTGGTGCGGTCAGCGATCGAGCCCGAGATGAGCGCCACGGTGATGATGGCGAAGGTGGCACCAAAACCACCCGCGATGATCGTCTCCGCGTCCCCTGAAGCGAACGTTGAACTGAGGAACCAATCGGACGTCGGGTCCCCGAACAGGCCGCCCGCGACGCTGTCGCCCCCCGACAGCGAGTTGCCCACCACGATCCACGCGACGGCGACGACTGCCATCGCGCCGAAGCTCATCATCATCATGTTCAGGACGGACTTGCTTCGCGACATGCCGCCGTAGAAGAACGCCAAGGCTGGCGTCATCAGCAGCACCAGCGATGCCGACACGAGCAGCCACGCAGTGGCGCCCACACTGTCGGCATAAGCCATTGCCTCTTCCATAGTGTTAACTCCTTTTCGCTAGCCGCGCGGCTAGTCGAGAGTCACACTTCCGCAGTGCCGTTTCTCCTGAACGGCCCGCGTGTTTCGAGGCGGTTACTTAATCAGCTTGTACGTAAAAGTCGTGTTGCACAGGCGGCGGATGGCGCTTCGACCTAGGGGATGGGCTCGATCCTTGTGACAAGCCACTTGCCATCCTCCTTCACGAGGAAGTAATCCCACTCACCCTCCATCGCGCTGAGGCCCTCGCCGATCGTCGCCTTGACCCGAACAGTCGCATCGCCGTTCGTCACCGACGTTGACGTGATGGAGTGGGAGACGTCGGTGGGGTCCAACTCGTTCTCACCGCAGAACTCCGCTTCGGATGCGCCGAAGGTCATGTCCTCGTGCAGGCGAGAGTAGACGGCCGGGCAGTCGCCCTCCTCAATAGCGTCGAAGATCGCGTTGACGGTGTCGCGGGGCCCCGACGTCGCGTTGACCGCGATCGCGACAATGGCGGCGATTCCACCACCACACAGCAGGACGAAGGCGCCGATACCGATGCCTATCCACATCCCGACCCGACGCTTCTTTGGTGCACCCGCTCCCGGGACAATCCCAGCAGGGCTGGCCGCCGTGGGCGCGGCTCCTGCGACGTGCTCGGTCCATTCGTTGCCGTCCCAGTAGCGTTGCTGGCCGCTGCCGTCGTCGTACCAACCTGGTTGGGTGGCCATGGTTTCCCCTTTGCGCGAGTTCTTGCGACACACTGTAGGGCCCCACCGCCGCCTCGCGATATAGGGAGATCACTCAAGACGCGTCGTATGCAACCTCACCATGTTCGGCGAGGTCCACACTGAACTGCTCGACATCGGCACTGACGCGGAAACCGACCGTGGCCTTGATGAGTGCGGTCACGAGCGCGGTCATCCCGAAGGACAGCGCCAAGGCAAAGACCGCCACCAGTGACTGAGTGATGAGTTGGGTTGCGTCGCCACCGTATAAGAGGCCGTTGAGAGCACCGTCTGGCGCCCATGTCGAGCCCTCGTCCAGATTGGCGAAGACGCCGATGAGCACGGTTCCGACCAGGCCGCCTACAAGGTGGACGCCCACGACGTCGAGAGAGTCATCGAAGCCGAACCGGTACTTGAGCGTCACTGACAATGCACACAAAACCCCCGCAGCCACACCGATTGCCAAGGCACCGAAAGAATCGACCGCGGAGGCAGCAGGGGTCACCGCAACGAGTCCCGCGACGATTCCGGACGCCGCGCCAAGAGATGTCGGCTTGCCGTCGCGGATTCTCTCGACAAGGAGCCACGCGAGCATAGCCGCCGCCGGCGCAACAGCCGTGTTGAGGAATGCTCGGCCGGCCACAGCGTCGGCCGCTCCGGCAGAACCGGCGTTGAAGCCAAACCAGCCAAACCACAGCAAGGCGGCACCGAGCATGACGAACGGCAAGTGATGCGGGCGGAAGGGCACTACACCGAAGCCCTCTCGTTTGCCGACGACAAGCGCCACTGCAAGCGCGGCGGCACCCGCATTGATGTGGACAACGGCCCCACCGGCGAAGTCAATGGGGGTCGACAGCACCTCGGCGATCGCCCCACCCGGCGAGGCCCAACCGCCACCCCACACAGCGTGTGCGATTGGCGCGTAAACAACGGTGAGCCAAGCAGCGCAGAAAAGGAGCCACGGCCCAAAGCGCACGCGATCGGCAACCGCTCCTGAGATGAGAGCCACCGTGATGATGGCGAAGGCGCCCTGGAACGCCGCCATCACGGTAAAAGGCACACCCGTCGCGGCGCCAAGAGAGGCAGTCTCATCGACCCCGTTGAGGCCAGCAAAGGTCGCCGGATTGCCCACAAGTCCGCCAAGCCATCCGTCGCCAAACGTGAGGCTGTACCCCCACAACGGCCATGCGACAGCGACAACACCGATGGCACCAAAGCTCAGCATCATCATGGCGAGCACCGAACGCGCTCGCACCATGCCCCCGTAAAAGAGCGCAAGTCCCGGTGTCATGAGCAGTACCAGGGCGGTCGCTATCAACATCCATGCCGTATTGCCTGTATCAATCACGATGCGCTCCCTCAGTCAGCAAGCCGGGTCGCACATAAACACCCGGCAGTGCTCACTGTGTCGGCACTTCGTTACGAATCTGAGTCCGGATGATGAGGATCAGGGAAACTTGTTGAGCGCTTGAGAGCCGGTCAGGCCCACGCCGAGATGTTCACCGCCCCAGCAAACCGTCAACAAAGCCTTCAGCGTCGAAGGGCGCGAGGTCATCAGCACCTTCGCCGAGACCGACGAACTTGACGGGCACGCCGAGTGCTTGTTGAACGGCGAGGACAATTCCGCCCTTGGCGGTTCCATCCATCTTGGTGAGAACGATCCCAGTCAGCGGTACCGCTTCGCTGAACACTTTGGCTTGCGACAGCCCGTTCTGGCCTGTGGTTGCGTCGATGACAAGAAGGACCTCGCGGGGTTCGGACACCTTGGACACCACCCGGTGAATCTTGCCGAGTTGGTCCATGAGGCCCGCCTTGTTCTGAAGTCGACCAGCGGTGTCGATGAGGACAACGTCAGCCCCAGCGTCACGGCCCGCCTCAGCAGCTTCAAAAGCGACCGACGCGGGGTCCGCGCCATCCGCCTGAGCGCGCACGGTCGTCACTCCCACACGGGCGCCCCACGTCTCGAGCTGGTCTGCCGCCGCCGCCCGGAACGTATCGGCGGCGCCAAGGAGAACCGAATGACCTTCGGCGACGAGCACCCGCGCAATCTTCCCGACTGACGTCGTCTTCCCGACGCCGTTGACTCCAACGACGAGAACGGGCACCGCGTCCCCGTCCCCGGGTTTGCCAACACGAAGGCGACGGTCGAGATGAGGATCCACCGCAGCCACGAGCGCCTCGCGCACGGCGGCGTGCGGGCTCACATCAGCATCGCGCATGCGGTCGCGAACATCGGCGAGGACCTTCTCCGTGGTCTGCGCACCCACGTCCGCGAGCAACAGCGTGTCCTCGAGATCACGCCATGCGTCATCATCGAGTTCTTTGCGGCCAAAGAAGCCTGCGAGTCGCGCACCGAGGCCGCCGTTGAGACGCGAACGGAGTCGGTCAAAGCGCTCGGTTGGTGCTTCGGGCGCGTCACTGCCGCCTTGAGCAGCGGGCGAAGATGGGGCGTGTTCGGCACGGTCTGCTTCAGACGTCGGCGCGCTGGAACGACGAGCACGCCATCCCCACACAGCGCTCGCAACGGCGATGACGGCGACGACGGCAACGACGATGGCGTCGCCATCGCCAGGAATCCACGTGACATTCACGACAACAGTGTCCCAAAGTCAAGATGCCCCGGGTAGCCGGGGCACGCCAGGAGGTGGTCAGTTACGACGAACGGGGCAACACACGCTCGCGGCGAATCTCGCTTGAAACGGTGGTCTCACGGCGGCGGGAATCGTCAAGAACCTCAACGAGTCGCCAATCTCCCTCATCGCGCGGGACCGACGTGAAGTTATCAAGTCCGTGCTTGCGCGGAGCCAGGCCGAGCACGACACGCAATACGTGAAGCCCGCGGCCCTCGGCCGCGAAAGCGAGTCCGAACGCGATGAAGGAAATGACGACGCACCATGCGAGCACATCTGTCATGTATCTGAACATGCAGGGCCTCCAAAAAACGGACAATTCGGATATATCGTCTCGCCGTTGAGACCTGCGCGCAAACGCGCTTTTCGCGCGACGCGCACGAATCCTAGAACGCAATGAGTCGCAGTCTCGTTCCCTCGTGGCCCAGTTTCACCTGAGACCAGGGGCGTTGCTACGCGGCGTCAGGGTTCAGACGTTGACTCACGACGGTCGTCACGCCATCGCCGCGCATCGTGACCCCGTAGAGTGCATCTGCCACTTCCATCGTCCGCTTCTGGTGAGTGATGACAATGAGCTGAGAGTCCTCACGAAGCTCGCGGATGATCTCGAGGAGACGGCCAAGGTTCGTGTCGTCAAGCGCCGCCTCGACCTCGTCCATCACGTAGAACGGGCTTGGCCGGGCCTTGAAGATCGACACGAGCAATGCGACGGCCGTGAGAGAGCGCTCGCCTCCCGACAAGAGGGACAGTCGCTTCACCTTCTTGCCCGCCGGGCGCGCCTCTACCTCGATGCCGGTCTCGAGCATATTCGTCGGATCCGTCAGAACGAGGCGCCCCTCTCCCCCTGGGAAGAGCCGGGGGAAGACCTCATCGAAGGCCTTGGCGGTGTCGGCGTACGCAGCAGCGAATATCTGTTCGACGCGTTGGTCGATCTCCGTGACGATGTTGAGGAGATCCTCACGAGACTTCTTGAGGTCCAAGAGCTGATCTTGCAGGAACTTATGGCGCTCTTCGAGCGCCGCGAACTCCTCGAGAGCAAGCGGATTGACGCGGCCGAGCTGGCTCATCGCCCTCTCAGCCTGCCGCAGTCGCTTCTCCTGGACCTCACGCACATACGGCTCGGTGTGCGCCTCGCCGTTGTCATCGGTGACGGGGACCTCATGATGTGGCCCGTACTCGTCGACGAGCTGTTCGGGGTCCATCCCCAACTCGTCGATCGCACGCTGCTGCAATTGCTCGAGTCGTACTTGCTGTTGCGCGCGGGCCACCTCATCGCGGTGTGACTCATCGGTGAGGCGCGCATACTCACCGGTCAACTGATCAAACTCGGTGCGGACCGTGGCCAGAGCGGACGTCCGCTCGGACCGGCGCGCTTCCACTTCGGCGCGGGCATCATCGGCCTTCGCCACGGCCTCGTCGATGCGTGGCAAGGTCGCCTGTACGCCCGCGATGACTTCCCGTGCCGCCTGCGCCTGGCGTTCACGGCGTTGCGCGGCCGCCTCGGCGCGCTCGCGTGCATCCCGTTCTGCTTCGACGGCCCGCTCAAGGCTTTCGGCTCGCGCCTCTAGTGCACGCGCCCGTTCCTCGGCGGTCCGCAATGCAAGGCGTGCTTCCGTCTCCCGCGCACGAGCAAGACGCGCTGCCTCTTCATCCTCGTCACGGCGAATCTGGGCGGCCTTCGTGTCGGCCTCGGTCTGCTCAGGCTCGGCTTGAGCTGCCACCAAGCGCTCAACAAGGCCCGCAAGCTCTTCCTGATCAGCCGCCACCCGCGCAACAGCTTCGTCAATTTGGCCCGCCAGACGCTCCTCGTCCGCGCGAGCCGCGCGGGCCGACGCCGAGAGATGCCCGAGCTGTTCAGCGACTGCGGCCATGCGAGCGTCGGACTCGTTGAGCCGTGCGAACGTCGCGTCATGAACCTCGCGTGCCGACTGCTCAGCCTCGGCAGCGGCGCGCAGTTCGAACTGCTTCGTCTCCGTGAGCCGTCCCGCCGTATCGCGTTGAGCGCACGCGTCATCGTAAGCGGCCTGGAGGTGCATGATGCTTGGCGCATCGCCCGCACCGCCCGACGCGCTCGTTCCGCTGAGCACGTCGCCGCGTCGCGTCGCGGCGACGACCTGGGGGTGCGCCGCAACGAGTGCGCGCGCCGCGGCAAGGTCATCGACAACGACGATCCCGCTGAGGAGGTGACGCACTGTCGCCGCCAGAGCGTCGGGACCTTCCACGAGGTCCGACGCCCACACCGCGCCCGCTGGAAGCGCCACCTCGGGATTCACTGGGCCAGCCGCGAGATCGCCAACGACAAAGCGGGCCCTGCCCGCGTCCTCATCGCGAAGCCACCTGATGGCGTCAACCGCGTCATCAACCGAGTCAACGGCGAGCGCCTCGGCAAGCGGCCCAAGCGAAGCGGCAATCGCATCTTCATTGCCGTCACGCACATCGATGAGCGACGCCACCGTGCCGCGCACGAAACGCACGCCCGAGGCGAGAAGTTCTCCCGCGCCATCGCGGCGCGCAAGAGAGAGATTGAGCGCCTCGGCCTTTGCCGACCACGTTGCTTGATCACCTTCGGCTTGCCGCAACTGGTCGCGAATCGCCTCAAGCGCCGCCTTTGCCTCGTCCCATGCCGCCACCGCAGACTCGTGGGCTGCATCGAGGTCTTCTTCTCCCCGCTCGACATCCACCACGGTGGTCTCAAGCCGTTGGAACTCGGACGTTGCGTCGTGCGCCCTTTGTGCCGCGTCGTCGCGAGCCTCTCGCAAACGGCCGATTTCGGCCTCCATCGCCTCGATCCGAGAGCGCCGCGCCGCTACCTGGCCCGCGAGGCGCGCGACCCCCTCACGACGGTCAGCCACCGAGCGCAAGAGATTAGCGAGGTGCTTCTCGGACGCAACGGCGCCCTCCTCCGCCTCGGCACGAGCGGCAACGGCAGCTTCGAGAGCAGCGGCGGCCTCACGGACCTCGGCATCGAGTTCGGCGCGCGCACTGTGAGCACGGTCGAGCTGCTCGGCCATCTCGACAAGATCGGTGATCGGTTCGCTGTCGACTGCCGATCCCAGCATGCGCACCCGCTCCTCCGCGAGCGCACCGAGGTTGCGCAGCCGCTCGCGAATCGAAGACAGGCGGTAGTAGACGTCGTTGGCCTTGCTCAGTGCGGGAGTCGCCTCCGCGGCCAGGCGCTCAAGTTCAGCGATCGTGGCGCGCGCGGCCGTCAGCGAGGTCTCGACGGCTTCGCGGCGTTCCGTGAGCGCGGATTCGTCTGCCTTGTCCTTGGCAATGGACTGCGACAAGGTGGCGATGTCGTCTGCGAGGAGGCGTGAGCGCGCGTCGCGCACGAGCGCCTGGATCGTCTGTGCCTGGCGCGCGACCTCGGCTTGCTTGCCGAGCGGTCCAAGTTGGCGCCGGATCTCCGCAGTGAGGTCCTGGACCCGCGTCACGTTGCCTTGCATCGCATCGAGCTTGCGAAGTGCCTTCTCTTTGCGTCGGCGGTGTTTGAGGATGCCAGCAGCCTCCTCAATGAAGTAGCGGCGCTCTTCAGGAGTGGCACGCAGGACCGCATCAAGTTGCCCTTGCCCCACGATGACATGCATCTCGCGGCCAAGGCCTGAATCCGAAAGGAGATCTTGGATATCGAGCAGACGGCACGGCGTGCCGTTGATCGCATACTCAGAACCGCCCGATCGGAACAAGGTGCGGCTGATCGTCACTTCCGTGTACTCGATGGGCAGCGCGCCATCCGAGTTGTCGATCGTGAGCGAGACCTCGGCGCGGCCGAGAGGAGGGCGCCCCGAGGTGCCCGCGAAGATGACGTCGGCCATGTTGCCGCCGCGCAGTGTCTTGGCGCCCTGCTCGCCCATCACCCACGCCAGGGCGTCGACGACGTTCGACTTACCGGAGCCGTTTGGGCCCACCACGCATGTGATTCCAGGCTCGAACTCAAGAGTGGTCGCGGACGCGAAGGACTTGAATCCCCTAAGCGTCAGCGTCTTGAGATGCACGGTGGCGAGTCTAGTGAAGTGGGGGGGCGGGGCGGGGCCCCCCCCCCCGCGACTTGACGGTGGCGATGCGGGCTTCGGGCAGCAGCGGAAACGTGACGATGGAGATTTCCCAGAGATCGATCTTCTCGATGCGGCGCACGCCGCGGGCGCGATCGCGATGAGCCTTGACAGTGCGGAAACCGATGGAGAGGCCGTCGATGGCACCGGCGCGCATCAGCGAGAGCACCTCGCGGGCACGGGCCACAGTCGGCATGAGACGGCCGCGGGCGAAGAGGCCCTTGGAGTCTTCGGCGAGCGTTTCCCACACGCCGATCGGTTCGGCGGGATTGTGCTGGAAGAGCATACGCACGCCGCCAGATCCGCGGGCGGCCAGCGTATCGCGGAATGCGCCGGGCATGACGACGTCGCGGCCGAGATCCTGCCTGCCGAAGAGCGAGGCATAGCCCTCGAAAGCGCCGTCATCGGCAACGCTTTTCATGTCGATGGCCGTAAACTTCGCTTCGTGCGGACGCGCGCGAAGAGGTGTCGCAGATCGAGCTTCGATCACGATGGAACGCTCCGATTTCGAGTGAGGTTGCGCGGGCGCGCAATCAGGCAGGAGGCGAGGGTGGCAGGTCGCTCTCGGGGAGCGGGCTGTAGCCGGCGGCGGCCCGCTTCTCGTTGAGTGTGAGGAAGGATGCCTTTTCGAGGCGAGCCCAAAGGGCTTCCCGTTCCGGCGAAAGCGCCTCGACGGCATCCAAATCAGGGCGAAGCTCGAGTTCGGCATCCCACGCGGGGGCGAGCCATCGCGAGAGCGCCTTCGATGTGCGGCCGACGAGGGGGATGACGGTCTGGCGCCAGAAGCCGCGCGTGGCTTCGGCCATGTTGGCGTAGGTGTTGTCGCCGGGAATGCCGAGCAGCATGGGAGGCACGCCGAGGGCGAGTGCGATCTCTCGGGCAGCAGCGTTCTTGGCTTCGAGGAAATCCATGTCCTTGGGCGAGAGCGACATGGACTTCCAGTCGAGCCCGCCTTCGAGAAGAAGGGGCCGGCCGGCATTGGCTGCGCCCTGGAAACCTTGTTCGAGCTCGGCCTTGAGGCGCTCGTATTGTTCAGCCGTCAGGTTGCCGTCACGCGAGGTGTAGACGAGGGCGCCGGAAGGTCTCGCGGAATTGTCGAGCAGCGCCTTGTTCCAGCGGGTTGCGGTGTTGTGCAGGTCGATGGCTGTGGCTGCGGCTTCGAGCGGGCTCATGCCGTAGTGGTCGTGTGCGGCATGAAAGAGCTTCATATGCAGAACGCTGCGCACGCCCGGTACGCAATCGCCGGCGAGGCGCGCGGACCGGCCTGCGACGGTGTACTCGTAGGCTTCCGGCCAGCCATCGGTGCCGGGCACGACCTTCATGCGATCCGGGCGGAGCACGTGCAGCTCGCGGATCTCGTCGTCGATGGCGACGGCTTCGATGTAGCTGTTGCCGGCGACGAGCAAGTGGCCGAAGAGCGTTTCGAGAAACTCCGGGCCGACCTGTGCGGGATTGGGGCGGCCGATGAGATCGGGAAGCGCGTGGGCTTCGATCTCTTCCTCGCCGCGATACAGCAGGAGCGGAACCGACGCCGCCGTCTCGGCGATCATGCGCACGCAACGATAGACGATCGCATTGCCCATAAAGCCTTCTCGCGCGAAGGCGGCATAGTCGCGTGGAGTCCAGGCGGGCTGACGAAGCGTATCGAGCGCGATCAGCGGACCGACGGCGCTTGCCTTCGATTCGGATGGGAGATGCGGCGGACTGGTGCGCGCAGGCATAGCCCTGCCGACCCAGCGGCCGAGGGCGGCGCCGAGCGAGGTCGCAACGGATATGGGGGTCATTCAGAGCGTCCGTATGGTTGGGCTGCGCGGGTTCGTGAGCATGAGATCGGTAAGCGCCCACACGAGTGCGTCGAGCCGATCGGGACTCTTGCCCTGTGCAAGACCGTCGGCGCCGAATGCGCACATCTGGCTTTCAAGATCGGGCCACTCGCCGACATGGATCACGCGGCCCTCGGCATAGAGTGCGGCAACCGGTTCGGCGCGTACCCACTTGCCGCGCGTGGCACGCACGGCGCGGATGGGTACGGATGCATCGACCTGGCGCATGACGCCGACGACGAGATCGCCGCCCTGATTGACCTCGGCGACGATGCGATCGGCGGCGAAGTCGCGGTAAGCGGCGATGGCGGCGCGGGCCCACACAGTCGGCTCGCGACCGCGGATGGTGCGGTCGGCGAGGATGTAGGCGCGCCCGTCCTCGCCCAGACCGGCGACGATGATGCCGCAGGCATCCGAGTTCGCGTTCGATGTGACCGGCGGATCGACGGCGACGACGATGCGTGTGAGTTCCGGCGGCGCCGCGATGCGATGCTGATCGAGCCAGCTCTTGCGCCAGAGACCGCCGCCGCGGTCCTCGACAATCTCGCCGTCGATCTCCTGGCGGCCGAGGGCCGTGCCGCCGTAGCGCTTGAGCACGCTCGTGAGGAACGAAGGCGCGAGGTTGGCGGCGTTATCGGTCGTCTTGGCGCGCGAGGTGACTGTTGCGGCGTCAGCCAGAAGTTTTTTGATCAGCGCGATCGGGCGAGGCGTGGTGGTGACGACGGCTTGCGGGTGGCGCCCAAGGCGAAGAGCGAACTGGAGCATGTCCCAGGCGTGCTGGGAGCGGCGCCATTTCGCCAGCTCATCACACCAGGCGGCGTCGAACTGCGGGCCGCGCAGGTTGTCGGGATCGTCGGCGGCGTACATCTGGGCGATGGCTCCGTTCGACCATTGGATCTGATTGCGTGAGACGTCGTAGTGCGGGCGTTCGTGCGGCGCGTGGACTGCGAGGAGACCGGACACGCCTTCGATCATGACGCTGCGGACCTGCGCGATGGTAAGGCCGATCAGTGCGATGCGGCGTGCCGGCTCGTCATCGCCGGCGTCGTGTCCGAGAGCACGCGCACGAACCCATTCGGCCCCCGCGCGAGTTTTGCCCGAACCGCGGCCCCCGAGAATGAGCCACGTTTGCCAGGGCCGGCC
>JAEYOR010000023.1 GCA_023411615.1 Actinomycetes bacterium | reverse complement strand
CCGCCCACGCCGGGGGGCCCTTCTCTCGCGTCAGCGAAGACTGAGCGGCGTCGTCTTATTCGACAACCGCGAGCAGGTCACGCACCGACAGGATGAGGTACTCCTCGCCCGCGTACTTGACCTCGGTGCCGCCGTACTTGCTGTACATAACACGGTCGCCCACCTTGACGTCGAGCGGGACGCGGTTGCCGTTGTCGTCAACACGACCAGGGCCTACCGCGACAATCTCGCCCTCCTGGGGCTTTTCCTTGGCGGTGTCAGGGATCACGAGGCCGGAGGCCGTGGTCTGCTCGGCAGCTGCCGGCTTCACCACAACCTTGTCCTCGAGAGGCTTGATAGAGACCGACACTGCGGACCTCACCTTCCTTGAACGTAACGTTTTGTGAGCGGCTCAGGCCCGCCGTCGCGGGGGTCGGGCTGCGTCCGCACTCCTCATGGAGCACTAGCAATTTAGCACTCACGGGACCTGAGTGCTAACCGCAAACGGTCAAGATTCGCGCATGGAGAACGCGGGACGTGCCAGGATCGAGCCATGGACGCCGCCGCCGCTCGCCTCGCGACGAGCCCCACGGCTATAGCGCTCCTCGACGCGCTCCCTCCCTATGTCGCCTTGGAGTCACTGACACGCTCCGAGCATTTGCGTGCGCAGGGTGTATCTCCCGAACTCGTGTCGATCGTATTGACGCAGAGTCGCCTCCGCGCGGCGGCGCAGGCGAAGTTCGGTGACTTCGCGCGCGGCATGCTCTTCACTCAGGATGGGCTTGAGCAGGCGACGCGCCTCACGGTCGCGGCGCTGCATGCTCAGCGGTATCGCGACGCGGGCGTCACGCGGATCGCGGACCTCACGTGCGGCATTGGGGCCGACGCTATGGCCGCGGCAACGCTTGGCGTCGGCGTCATCGCATTCGAGCGTGATGAGGCAACGGCGCTCATCGCTGACTACAACCTGCGCCACTGGGATCACGCCCGGGTTGTCCTTGCCGACGCGATGGCGACCCTTGCGGCGGGGGATCTCGATGTCGAGGCCGTTTTCGCGGATCCCGCCCGCCGCGATGGACACGGCCGGCGCCATCACACCTCCGATTACTCGCCACCCCTTGAGGACATTCTCGAATTGCGTTCGCGGTGGCCCGAGATCGGCATCAAGGTGGGCCCCGCACTCCCGCACGACGCCGTGCCGGACGGCGTTGAGGCCCAATGGGTGAGCGTCGAAGGCGATGTTGTTGAACTCGGCTTGTGGTCGGGGAACCTCGCCAGACGCGCAGGCCACAGCGCTCTCATCTTCTCTCACGGACGGGCGCACGTCTTTGATGGCGACCCTGTGCCCGGTGAGACTGGTCCGCTCGGCGAGTTCCTTTACGAACCAGACGGGGCAGTCATCCGTGCGGGACTCGTCGGACCGCTTGCCGATGATCTCGATGCCCGGCTCATCGCGCCATCGATCGCCTATCTCACGGCCGACGCCGCACTTGCCTCTCCCTTTGTGCGGGGGTATCGCGTGATCGAGAACCTGCCGCTCAAGACAAAGCTGATCGCTGGCGCATTGCGCGAACGCAGCGTCGGCGTTGTTGACATCAAGAAGCGCGGTGTGGACATCACCCCCGAGGCGCTGCGCCCACAGTTGAAGCTGGCGGGCAACCAATCGGCCACCGTGATCCTCACGCGAGTGGGCGATCAGCGTCGGGCTCTCATCGCGGAGCCGCTCCACACCACCACCTAGGCACCGCGCAGCAACTGGATGGCGAGCACCACCATGACGACGGCAATGCCGCCGTCGAGCCACCTCCATGCCGACGGTCTCGACAGCCACCGGCTGAGCAGACGGGCTCCGTAACCCAAACCGGTGAACCACACGACGCTTCCCGCCATCGCCCCGGCAGCGAACAGCCACCGCTCATCCCCATGCGTTGCGGCAATCGATCCCAGGAGGAACACGGTGTCGAGATAGACGTGCGGGTTGAACCACGTCAGTGCGAGCGCCGTGACGGCAACGCCCCAGGCTGCCTTCCCGGCACGCGGCGCAGTGCCCGGCGCCGTATCAAGCGACTCGCCCCTTGGCCGCCACGCGCGGTGCGCGGCGAGCGCACCGTAAACCAACAAGAAGGCGGCACCTCCCACCCGAGCGGCGGTGACAAGCCACGGCGTTGATTCGACGAGCGCACCAAGGCCCGCAACACCCGATGCAATGAGGACGGCGTCGGAGACGGCACAGATGACGACGACGAGTGCGACATAGGAACGCGCAAGCCCTTGGCGGAGGACAAAGACGTTCTGCGCGCCGATCGCGATGATGAGAGACAGCCCAAGACCAAAGCCCGCAAGAAGGGTCACGCGCACAGCGTATCGATCGCGTTCGCGTCGCTGTCGTAATGCGGCAGCGTCAGCCGACGCTGTCAGCACAGGCGGGGGGCATCCCGGGGATTGCCCACGTGCCGCCTGGAGCGACGGCGCCCGCGAGGACGTCCGCAAGGCCGCGCAGAGCGTCAGCCGAGCGACCATACAAGCCGATGTACGTGGTTGCTGAGGAAGCGGGAAGCCCCCACGGCGCATCCATGGCGACCACCACGTCGGCCGTGCCCGATGCTCGCGCTGAGCCGAGCAGGAGCACCGATGTGCCCCCGCCTTGGCTGATGCCATGCTCAGCGAGAGCCTCGGCGAGAATCTCTCGCTCTGCGGGCCAACCACCACGCAGCGTCACCGAATCTCCAACAAGCGGCCCACCACATGATGGCGAAGACACCGTGGCCCACGTGGCGGCAACGCGGCGTGCGTAGCCGCCGTCCACCGGCTCTTCGCCCGCCTCCGCTGCACGGTGTGATTGCCACTGCATCATGAGCGCCACGCGACCCACCGCTTCATCAAGCCGCGAGCGCGAAAGCGTCCCGTCCGTGACGGCAGTGATGATCGCCTGACGTGCGAGCGCAGGATCGCGCGGCATGAGGATGAGGTCCGCGCCTGCGGCGAGCGCCGCCACTTCCGCCTCCCCAGGGTCATACCGATCCGTCACGGCCGCCATATTCATCGCGTCGGTCGCCACCACTCCCGTGAACGCGAGCTCGTCACGCAGGAAGGCGTAAGCGGCGGGCGAGGTGGTGGCCGGCTCGCCGCCCCATGCGCTCACCGCGATATGCCCCGTCATCACCATCGGGATGCCCTGCTCGATGGCGTCGGCAAAAGGGACGAAGTCCCGCGCGGCGAGTTCGTCAAGGGAAGCCGTCTGCATGGGAAGGCCCACATGGGAGTCCGTCGCGACCGACCCATGGCCGGGGAAGTGCTTGGCGGACGGCATGACGCCGGCTTTCAGGAAGCCGTCCATCGCAGCGACAACGGTGGCGCCCACCCGGGTTGGGTCCGTGCCAGCGGAGCGCACCCCAATCGTTGTATCGCTTGAGCCAACGGTGACATCCGCAACGGGTGCCCAGTCAACAGTGAAGCCGAGCTGTGCCATATCGTGCGCTTGAGCGGCGTAGGCCTCCGTGACGGACGCGAGGTCGGTCGCTGAACCAGCCGCCATGAAAGCGGGCAAGTCGGGGCCGAGTCCTCGCAAGCGGGCAACGGGGCCACCCTCTTGATCAGTCGAGATGATGGCGGGCCACCACCGCGAGTCGCGGGCGGCAGCGGAGGCCACGGCCGACGTTGTCTCCATCACCTGCTCACGGCTTGCGATGGCATCGCCCATGAGGATGACGCCGCCGAGATGCTCGTTCTCAACGAGCTCCGCGGCGCCTGCCGAGTCCGTAGAGTTCCACGCGGCGACAATGACCATGCCGGCCGCCTCTTCAAGCGGCAGCGCCGACGCCCGAACGCGTGCATGTGCCGCGTCCACCACCGTTGGACCCCAGGCGAGGTGAGCGACCTTGCTTGGTCCCGCGTCAAAAGAGGGGCCAAGCACCGTCACCACCGCGGGCGAGGGGGAGGCGTCGTGATCGCTGGCACCCGAACACGCCGTCACCACAAGGGCCGCAACGGCAAGCGGGACGATGCGGGGGGCTAGCAACCGCTTCACGCGGTGATCCGCTCCAAGGGCATCGAGGAGTCGACGCCGATGCCAAGTGCGCTTGGCGCTACGCCCCGCGCTACGACGGCGCTTCCCAGGGCGGCAATCATTGCACCGTTGTCTGTGCAGTACTTGAGTGGTGGAATCCGCACTGTGATGCCGCGCTCAGCCCCGCGTGCGTTCGCGAGGTCGCGCAATTGGCTGTTCGCGGAGAAGCCTCCACCGATGATCAAGGTGTCTACCCCATGACGCTCGCAGGCATCGAGAGTCTTGGTCACGAGCACATCAGCCACGGCTGCCGCAAAGGATGCTGCGACGTCCGCGACCGGCACCGCACGGCCCGAATCCTCGCAGGCCTCGACCCAGCGTGCCACCGCAGTCTTGAGGCCGGAGAAGGAGAAGTCATACGCGTGGCGCTCGCGGTCCTTGGGTGCCGTCAGCGCCCGAGGAAAGGCAATCGCCTCGGGGTCTCCTTCGCGTGCCAATCGGTCAACATGCGGCCCGCCGGGGTACGGCAAGCCGAGGAGCCGGCCGACCTTGTCAAAGGCCTCACCGGCCGCGTCATCGAGCGTATGCCCGAGCTCGGTCACAGAGGTCGCAATGTCGTCAACGAGAAGGAGAGACGTGTGTCCACCCGATACGACCAGTGCCATGGTGCGCTCAGGGAATGACCCGTTGACCAACTGATCGACGGCCGCGTGACCGATGACGTGATTGACACCGTAGAGCGGGCGATCAAGCGCGAGCGAGAGCGCCTTCGCCGCTGCGACACCAACAGTGAGAGAACCAACAAGGCCAGGGCCTGAGGCCACGGCTACCGCATCGACATCATCGAGGGACGCGCCTGCCCGAGAAAGCGCCTCCTGGACAGTGGGAACGAAGGCCTCGAGGTGGGCGCGGGAGGCCACCTCGGGGACGATGCCGCCAAACCGAGCATGTTCCTCCATCGAGGATGCCACCACATCGGCAATGAGCTCGTTTCCCCGAACGAGCGCAACGCCAGTCTCATCGCACGTCGACTCGATGCCCAAGACCAGTTCCATGCACGCCACTCTAGAACGTTGGTCGAGCGGTCGAGCATCGGTGCCAATCCGCGTGCGCACGCGCGCCCCCGCGGGAATAATCCACACCAATTTGTTGTCACGTCAACATGACCGTTTCCACCGACATGCTCCGCCTTGATCCCGAAACTCAACAGGCACTGTTCATCGACGCCCGCTCGCCCCTCGCGTTTGCCGACACCCCCGTCGAGGTCGACGCTGTTCGCGCCGCCTACGACCTCATCAAGTGGGGCCCGACCGCGAGCAACTCGATGCCGTTGCGAATCGCGGTTGCTGATTCTGAACAAGCGCGTGGAGTGGTCCTCGGCGCTGCATCGGGTGGCAACCGCCTCAAGGTGGAGACCGCGCCGATGGTGCTCGTCGTCGCTGCCGACAGCAACTACCACCGGCTCTCACACATCACGGCACCGGGAGTTGAGGGACTCGAGGCAAAGCTTGAGGCCGCGCCCGAGCGCCGCGTGGCAACCGCTGCATCGAACACATGGTTGCAACTCGGTTACCTCATCGTTGGCCTGCGCGCCGCTGGCCTCGCCGTGCGCCCCATGAGCGGCTTTGACATGGCAACCATCTCTGACCAGCTCTTTGCGGACTCCGGTTGGAGCGCGCTCGCAATCTTGACCGTGGGCTACCCCGCCCCCGAGGGCGAGGATGGAACGGCGCCGCGCGCTGGCCGTCCTTCGTGGGAGGACGCCGCTCGCGTTCTCTAGCCGTCGGAATCAGGCGCTGGGGGCGTTTGCGGAGCAAACGGGCGAATGACCTGGCGCATGACAAGCGCGTCAATATCGCCTGGTTGGTAATACCGCCGCCGCACCCGCACCTGTTCAAAGCCGTAGGTCTCGTACATCGCCCGCGCGGCGTCGTTGTCCACGGCGACCTCAAGCCAGACATCTGCCGCGCCAAGGCGGCGCGCTTCCTCGAGGAACTCCTCGAACAGCAGCCTGCCAAGGCCTGCACGCCGATGCTCAGGCACTACCGCGATGTTGAGCAGATGGAAGGCATCTCCTTCGAATCCGTAGACCGCGTAGGCGACGAGCTCACCCTCGATCTCGACGCCGCGGTAACGATTGCTTCCCCAGCGATAGTCCTCGCGAATCAATGCGGGAGACCACGCGGCGGCCCCGAACATGTGCTGCTCGGCCTCAGCGAGCCAGTCAAGGTCCGCCTCGGTGAGGTCGCGAAGTCTCGGCTCAGTCATGCCTGGTGAACGTCAGGGCGGCGCAGGTACAGCGGATCAGTTGGCAGATCCTCCCCTGTCGCACGGCGCCGCACTGCCTCGCGCGCGAGCCACAACGGATCCGGGTCCGCCTCAATGGCGCCGGGGAACACATCCGGGTAGAGCACGCCCCCGCGACCGACAACCCGCTCACCTGGTGTGACCGTCACGTCCGTGGGGCTTGCCACGTCGGGGCCCTCGATGCGCTCTCCACGTGCATACCGCGCCCAATACACCTCGCGCCGCCGTGCGTCACCGACAACGAGCACATCGCGATGCAAAGCGCCCACGGCGTCAAGTGAGCACACGCCGAGCAGTGGCACGTCCCAGGCAAGGGCAAGCATCCGTGCCGTGACGAGCCCCACCCGCAAGCCGGTAAAAGGCGCGGGGCCGGTACCGACCACAACGGTCGTCACGTCCGCGCGGCCCACACCTGCTTCGGTCAGTGCCTCGCGCACAAGCTCGCCAAGCAACTCGGCGTGACCACGAGGTGAGTACACGGATCGAGCCGCGAGAGCGTCGGCGGCCGTCACATCCGTCACCGTCACCGAGATCGCAGCCGACGTGTCGATCGCGACGATCATGCGCGCTCCTCCTCATGGGCCGCGGGCCATAGCCGGTCATTCCACTGCGCACCGTGCGCCGTGAGAGTGACGATGCGCTGCCCCGCAGCAGGGTTTTCGCCGTCAGTGATCGCACCTCGCGGGCGTTCGATCTCGATGAGGAGATGGCCTTCCGCGAGCGCCTCGGCCTTGCCCTCACCCCACTCGACCACAGTGACGGCCTCGTCTGTCGAAGCGTCGAGGTCGAGGTGGTCGAGTTCAGCGAGAGAGTTGAGACGATACGCATCGACGTGAACAAGCCACGGGCCGTCTGCGAGAGGCGGGTGAGTGCGGGCGATGATGAAGGTGGGGCTCGCCACCTGTCCACGCACCTTCAGCCCCGCGCCAATGCCTTGAACAAGAGTGGTCTTCCCTGCGCCGAGCCCTCCGGAGAGGATGAGGAGATCCCCGGCGCGGAGCACGCGCGCTAAGCGTTCACCGAGCGCACGCATCTCGTCGCCGCTTGAAGCGGCGTACCTCGCCACGTGCGTCACGCGATGGCCTTGATCCGGCCGATGCCAAATCGGCACACGACCTCGTAGTCGATGGTTCCCACAGCGTCGGCCCATTCGGTGGCGCTTGGACCATCGGGGCCGATGAGTACCACCTCATCGCCCACCTCAATGGCGGCATCGGGTCCCACATCCACCACAAACTGGTCCATGCACACGCGGCCTGACACCGTGAAGCGCCGCCCGCGAATCGTCACCGGCCCCCGGTTGCCCGCACTGCGAAAGACGCCGTCGGCGTAGCCAGCGCTCACCAGCGCAAGCGTGGTGGACCTATCCGTGACATACGTGTGCCCATAGCTGACACCCTGACCGGCCTCGACGCTCTTCACCGCGATCACGTGGGATGTGACGCGCATTGCGGGGCGCAGCCCCCAGTTCGCATCCGCCGGGTCTGGCACAGGGGGCAACCCATAGACGGCAATGCCTGGCCGTACGACGTCAAAGTGGAGGTCCGGGCGGGTGAGAGTGCACGCCGAGTTGGCAAGGTGACGGATGGTGATGGTGAGGCCCGCGGCCGACGCCATGTCGAGGGCGGTGCGGAACGTCGCCGCTTGGGCGTCGATCGTGGGGTGACCGGGCTGATCTGCCCAGGCAAGGTGAGACCACATCCCAACCGCGTCGATCGCGCCGTCTCGGTGCGCTGCGGCCACTGCATCGAGGAGGTCGGGAAGCACAGCCATGGCACAGCCCTCGCGACCAAGACCAGTGTCCACACCCACGTGGACGCGTGCGGTGCGACCCGTCTTGCGGGCGGCGTCGACCACAATCTCGAGCACCTCAGGCGATGCGACGGAGACGTCGACATCCGCCGCGACAAGGTCGTGGGCGGGCATGTCATCCGGGCCGTAAAGCCACGTGAAGAGTGGGCCAGTGTCGCCCGCGGCTCGCAGATCGAGCGCCTCTTGAGGTTGAGCCACGCCAAGCCACCCCGCGCCACCCGCACGTGCCGCCGCAGCAGCCGCCACGA
The DNA here is from genome assembly GCA_023411615.1 of Actinomycetes bacterium. GTDB lineage: Bacteria > Actinomycetota > Actinomycetes > Actinomycetales > Demequinaceae > Demequina. Next base: position 27,038 of record JAEYOR010000023.1, on the reverse strand, counting down.
GCCCGTGACCATATCCATCGGCCTTCACCACGGCCATCACCGCGGCAGAAGTGCGGGCCGCGAGCGCCGCGACGTTTGTCGTGATCGCCGTGTAATCGACCGAAACGTTGAGGCGGCTCACGGAGCCTCCGCGATGACAACAGCTGAGGCAATGCCAGCGTCATGAGACAAAGAGACGTGAAGCGTCTTGATCCCGAGTTCGGCCGTCCGAGCCGCGACGGAGCCGCGCACCTCAAAATGCGGGCGACCGTCGGCGTCTTTCACCACTTCAGCGTCGTGCCACACGAGACCCGATGGTGCACCGAGCACCTTGGCGAGCGCCTCTTTGGCCGCCCACCGAGCCGCGAGGGAACTGCGGCCCAGTTGGCGCTCCGCGGGAGTGAAGACCCTTTCGAGGAACGTGGCGGATCGCTCCACCGCGCGGTCGAAACGCTCGAGTTCCACCACGTCGATGCCCACGCCCACAACGGCCACGCTTACTCCACAGTGACGGACTTGGCGAGGTTGCGCGGCTGGTCCACGTCGTAGCCCTTCGCCGCGGCGAGGTCGTGGGCAAAGATCTGCAGCGGCACCACGGTCACGAGTGGCATGAGCAAGGTGGGCGTCTCGGGAACGGTGATGAGGTGATCGGCAAACTGACCGGCCTCTTCATCACCCTCCTCCGCAATCACCACGGTGAGGGCACCGCGCGCGCGGACCTCCTGAATGTTGGAGATCACCTTGGAGTGCAACACCTCGCGGCCCCGCGGGCTGGGAAGCACGATGAATACGGGCTGACCCTCTTCGACAAGGGCGATGGGGCCGTGCTTGAGCTCTCCGGCAGCAAAGCCCTCGGCGTGGATATACGCGAGCTCTTTGAGCTTGAGTGCGCCTTCGAGCGCCACGGGGTAACCGATGTGACGCCCAAGGAACAGGACAGTCTTCTCACCAGCCATTGCACGTCCAAGCGCGCGAATCGGCTCGGCCTCATCAAGGACGCGCTGAATCTTGGCCGGCATTTCATCAAGCTGGCTCAGCAACGCAGATATCTCGTCGGGGAACTTGTTCCCACGCAGCTGGGCGAGGTAGATGCCCAAGAGGTACGCGGCAGTGATCTGCGCGAGGAACGCCTTGGTCGACGCGACGGCAATTTCCGGCCCTGCGCGTGTGTACAGCACGGCATCGGCCTCGCGGGCGATCGTCGAGCCTTGCACGTTGACAATGGCGACGACAGGCGAGCCCTGCTGCTGTGCGTGGCGCACCGCCATGATCGTGTCCATCGTCTCACCGGACTGGCTGATGGCGACAACGAGGGTCTTCACCGAGAGGACCGGGTCTCGGTAACGGAACTCGTGAGCAAGTTCCACCTCGACAGGAACGCGCGTCCAGTGCTCGATCGCGTACTTCGCGACCATGCCCGCATAAGCCGCGGTGCCACAGGCGATGATGATGATCTTGTCGATTGCGGCGAGTACCGACTCCGCCACAATTCCCTCGTCGAGCGTGAGGTGGCCCTGCTCGTCGAGACGTCCGCGCAGCGTATCGGCGACCGCGGCGGGCTGATCGTGGATTTCCTTGTCCATGAACGTCGCGAATCCACCCTTTTGAGCGGCCGACGCGTCCCACGTCACCTCGTACGGCTCGCGGTTGATCTCTTCGCCCGCGAGGTTCGTCACCCGCACGCCTTCGGGAGTGATCTCGACGACCTCGTCCTGATCAAGCTCAAGCGCGGTGCGGGTGTGCTCGATGAAAGCGACAACGTCGGAGCCGAGGAAGTTCTCGCCTTCGCCAAGCCCGACGACGAGGGGCGAGTTGCGGCGCGTGCCGACGACAACGTGGGGTTCGCGGGCATCGACGGCAAGCAGCGTAAAGGCGCCCTCAAGGCGCCCAGCCACGGTGCGCATCGCGTCGGCGAGACTGAGACCATCCTCGACGTAGCGCGCCAACAAGTGGCCCGCGACCTCGGTGTCCGTCTCCGAGTAAAAGATGGTGCCCTGCGCCGTGAGCTCCTTACGCAAAGCAGCGAAGTTCTCGATGATGCCGTTGTGGATGATCGCAATGCGTCCGCCGGCTGCCACATGAGGGTGCGCATTGGAGTCCGTTGGCCCACCGTGGGTGGCCCAGCGAGTGTGCCCAATCGCCGCCGTGCCATCCGGCAACGGCGATTCAGCGAGCAGCTTTGCGAGGTTGTTGAGCTTCCCGGCCTTCTTGGCCACGGCGAGCTTCTCCCGGTCCTCGCTCACTACGGCGATGCCCGCCGAGTCATAGCCTCGGTACTCCAGGCGCTCGAGACCGCCCATCACCACGCCCTCTGCGCGCGCACTCGAACCACCCGCGCCGACGTATCCCACGATTCCACACATGCAAGGCAGTCTAGTTCTCGTCCTGTCGAGACAGTGCCCGCACGGGACATCGGCGAGTGTGCGCGACAATAGCGAGGTGACGAGTACGGACGAGCAGGCGGCCACGCCGTTCAGGACGTTCACCCGCGCGGCGTGGTCGGCGCTCGCCGATACGACGCCGTTGCCACTCACGGCCGATGATGTGAGGCGGGTGCGCGGTCTGGGTGACCCCATTGACCTCACCGAGGTGGATCAGATCTACCGTCCGCTTGCGCGTCTGCTCACGCTGTATTCGGAGGCAGTGGGCGGTCTCCATGAGGCGACGAGCGCGTTCTTGCAAGAACGCGCAACTCGGACGCCATTCGTTGTCGGCATCGCGGGCTCGGTGGCGGTGGGCAAGTCAACAACTGCGCGTGTATTGCGAGAAATGCTCGCCCGGGGGCCCGCGTCTCCTCGAGTTGAACTGGTGACAACGGACGGCTTCCTGTTCCCCAATGCGCTTCTTGAGCAACGGGGCCTCATGTCGCGCAAGGGTTTCCCTGAGTCGTATGACCGCCGCGCCCTGCGCGAGTTCATCGCCGCTGTGAAGTCTGGCGTGGAAGAGGTTCGTGCCCCGGTCTATTCGCATGTGACGTATGACATCGTTCCCGATGAGTCGATCGTGGTGCGCAAACCCGACGTGCTCATCGTCGAGGGTCTCAACGTGTTGCAGCCGGCGGGAGTGCGCGGCCTCGATGCGACGGCGCCCGCCGTCTCGGACTACTTCGACATGTCGATTTACGTCGACGCCGACAAGGCCGCAGTACGGCAGTGGTACATCGACCGCTTCTTGTCACTTCGCGCAAGCGCGTTCTCACGGCCGGACAGTTACTTCCGCCACTACGCGGAACTGACCGATGCCCAGGCGATTGCGCGGGCCGGTCACATCTGGGACACGATCAACGCGCCGAACCTTGAACGCAATATCGCGCCAACACGCTCACGCGCCACGATCATCCTGCACAAGGGCGCTGACCACGCAGTCGAGGCCGTCCACATGCGCAAGCTATAGCGGCTTGCGGGCCACAACCGTGATGGTGCACGGCATCTTGTCGCGCTCGTGAGCGGGAAACACATAGTTACCGTCCGGCAACTCTTCCATGCGCTCCATGAACTTCCACGGCAACGTGGTGCCCTCATCAAGAGCGACCAATTGGAGACCATGGCGCAACAACACCGAGACGATCTCGGAAACGGGATGCGGCCACTCGAAGGTGGTCGTGTGTTCGAGCGTGCCGTCACCGACATACGTGCTGTCGTCATCCCACGCGAGAGCGCGGCCATCGCCAAAGTATCGGTACTTCACCGTGAAGTCGGGGGCCTCATCGTCGAGCGTGAAGAGGAACGGATGCGCGTCTCGGAAGTAGAAGAGCCCGCCAGGCTTGAGAAGAGTCGCAATCTGGGCTCCCCACCGGTCGAGGTCCCTCAGCCACGAGATCGTGCCAATGCTCGTGTAGACCACGTCAAAATTCACGTCGGGCCCGAGCTGTGCGTCGACAAGCGCACGGGACTCCAATACGTCGCCTTCGACAAAGCGCGCCTCAATACCGATCTCAGCCGCAAGCGTGCGCGCTGCGATGAGCGCAGCAGGAGAGAAGTCAACGCCAGTGACGCGTGCGCCCGCCCTCGCCAATGACAGGGTGTCCGTGCCGATATGGCATTGAAGGTGGCACAGCTCCATGCCCTCAAGCGAGCCCGACGCAAGGTGCGAGGTCAACACGGGCAGATCATCGGTGACCACTTGGCTCAGGTGCCGGGGGTCCTCACGGAGAGCTGTGAGGTTGTATGCCTCGAGGTGAAGAGGAACACGGTCTTCCCAGTTCGCAAGGTTCGCACCCCGAGCGTCAGCCCACTCAATATCCACACCGTCGACGATGCCGTCGATGCCATAAGGGTTCTTCGTCATTCCTCGTCGACTTCCACCTTCTCCTCAGGGCCTACGTCCCCGTCAGCGCCCGAGGTGTCGCCGTCGGCGGCGTCGTCGTCCACGCCTTCAATGCGCTCGCGCACGTCGGGAAGGTGAGGCGCGGTGAGACCAAAGAGTGACAGGACGCGGTCCACCCCGATGCCGAGCAGCACGCCGCCCGTGATGCCCACAACGATCGACAAGAGGAGGTTGTCCCCCAGGAAGCTGGCCGCCACGGTGCCGATGCCGATGCCCCAAGCCGCCCAAATGGAGACGGCAATGCCGTCCACTCCCATGAAGCGCCGGCGTGGATACCGCAATGCTCCCGCGCTCAGGTTGACGGCAACGCGGCCCATCGGGATGAAACGGGCAGCGATGATGTAGAGAGTTCCGCGATGCTCAAGAGCGTGCTCGGCCCAGTCAAGGGCGGCGATCACTTTGGGGCGGCGGAAGAAGCGGTGGGAACGCAGGTCCACCTTGGTGCCAATGGTGTACGTCACCTGGTCACCGCACCAGGCCCCCACCGCTGCCGCCACAAAAACGAGGACGAGGTTGGGTTTGCCTACCGCTTGCCATGCCGACGCTGCCGCAATAACGGAGGATTCGCTCGGCACCACGGGGAAGACCGCGTCGACGAACGACACTCCAAAAATGGCAGGGAAAATCAACCATGACTCGACGAGATCGAGAATGCCGCTCTCGATGTAGTCAGACAGATGCAGTACCCAGTCCCAGACATCGCTCACCGGGACAGTCTAGGTGGCGTGAGTACGCGGACCGCGCTAGAGGGCGAGACGCCCCGCGACCACCGCAGCGAGAGCGTCGGCATGGCGCTGGGCGTCTTCTTGCGTGCCGGCTTCCACCATGACCCGCACAAGCGGTTCCGTGCCCGACGCTCGAAGGAGCACGCGGCCACCGTCGCCGAGCTCATTGCGCACGGTGGTGAGAGCATCGGCGAGTTCGGGGTCCGTGTGGACACGCGAGCGGTCCACGCCCCCCACATTGATGAGCACCTGCGGCAACGTCTCGATCCCCGCCACCAAGTCAGCGAGTGAGCCGCTGGTCGCCGCGAGGGAACCAAGCAGCAATGAGGTGAGAACACCGTCGCCAGTGGTTGCGTAGCGCGACATGATGATGTGGCCGGACTGCTCACCACCGAGCGTGTACCCGCCCTCGCGCATCGCCTCGAGAACATATCGGTCGCCCACAGCAGTCTCGACAATGTCGATGTGTTCGCGGCGCATTGCGTGGTGGAGGCCAAGATTCGACATCACGGTCGCCACGAGAGTGTCGTGGTACAGGGTGTCGTTGTCCCGCATCGCGACCGCGAGAAGGCCCATGATGTGGTCGCCGTTGATCAGCGCGCCGCTCGCGTCAACCGCCAAGCAACGATCAGCGTCGCCGTCGTAAGCCACGCCCAGATCTGCGCCATGTTCGACGACTGCGGCCTGCAGCGCACCCATGTGAGTTGAGCCCGCGTTGGCGTTGATATTGCGGCCATCCGGGTCACAGTGGAGGCGAACCACCGCAGCGCCTGCCGCCTCAAGAGCGGCGGGACCGATCTGCGATGCGGCGCCATGTGCGCCATCGACAACGATCGTGAGGCCCGCCAAGGGCGTGGCGCGACCAGCAAACTCCGTCACAGCGGTGTCGAGATGGGCAAGGTACTCCGCCGCAAGGTGACTCGCGTCGGTGATCTCCCCTACGGCCTCACCCACCGGGCGATCCCATTCTTCGTCGAGGCGCTCTTCAATCGCATCCTCAACGGCGTCGGGCAGCTTCACCCCGCCGCGCGCAAAGAACTTGATGCCGTTGTCCGGCATCGGGTTGTGCGAAGCGGAAATGACAACGCCGAGATCAGCGTCGACAGCCCCCGTCAGATATGCGACAGCCGGCGTCGGAAGGACGCCGGCGTCGAGCACATCAACGCCTGCCGAGGCGAGCCCTGCCGCCACGGCTGACGAGAGGAACTCACCCGATAGGCGGGTGTCACGGCCGAGGACGGCGCGTGGGCGATGTCCGGAGAACTCGCCGCGTTCGGCGAGAACATGGGCAGCCGCAACGGACAGGCTGAGCGCAAGCTCGGCCGTGATGTCGCGGTTGGCCAGGCCACGGACGCCGTCCGTGCCAAACAAGCGCGCCACGCGCGATGTCCTCGATTAACGCTTCGAGTACTGAGGAGCGCGACGGGCCTTCTTGAGACCAGCCTTCTTGCGCTCGACAACACGCGCGTCACGCGTGAGGAAGCCAGCCTTCTTCAGCGAACCACGGTTGTGCTCGGCATCGATGGCGTTGAGCGCACGGGCCACGCCAAGTCGCAGCGCACCGGCCTGGCCCGAGGGGCCACCACCGTGAATACGGGCGTGGACGTCGAACTTCTCCTCGATGTCGAGCAGAGCGAACGGCGAGTTCACGAGCTGCTGGTGCACCTTGTTGGGGAAGTAGTCCTCAAGCGTGCGGCCGTTGATCGTCCATGCACCGGTACCGGGCACCAGACGAACGCGGGCAACAGCCTCCTTGCGGCGGCCGAGGCCAGCGCCGGGGGCAATGTCCGAGGCACCCTTGCCACGCACGGGCGCGGTCTCGGTGGTGTACTCGGTGGGAATCTCGTTCTCAGCGGTGACGTCAGTCATCTGTTCAATCCTTCTGCGGGCGCTTACTGCGCGACCTGGGAAATCTCAAAGGGCTTGGGCTGCTGGGCGGCGTGCGGGTGGTCAGGGCCCGCGTACACCTTCAGCTTGGACAGCTGGGCGCCTGCCAGCTTGTTCTTGGGCAGCATGCCCTTGACGGCGTTCTCGATCACCTTGGTGGGCTGGCGCTCAATGAGCTCGCCGATCGGCTTGGTCTTGAGACCGCCCGGGTAACCCGAGTGACGGTAGACCTTCTTGTCGGTCAACTTGTTACCCGTCAGCGCCACCTTCTCGGCGTTGATGACGATGACAAAGTCGCCGTTGTCGATGTGGGGGGCAAAGGTCGCCTTGTGCTTGCCGCGAAGCAGCACAGCAGCCTGGGAGGCCAGACGACCGAGAACCACGTCAGTAGCATCGATGACGTACCAGTTCTTGGTCACGTCACCCGGCTTGGGAGAATACGTACGCACTGTGAAGCCTTCTACTCAGAGTCGGTATGCGGTGCAAAAGCACCGCGACGTTTCGGTCGGCGGGTCCTGCGGCGGCGAGTGGGAAACACCAGTCCACGGGGAACGCACAACGACCGGCAAGTCTACCGCCGTGCTTGGCACACGGTCAATTCGCGCGCTCGTCGCTTTTCTCGACGGAAGCATCGTCCCCTGCTGTGGTGCGCCGCGCCCGGGTTTGTTCCGCACGGAGAGCCAGGTCAGCGTCGGCCGGATAGGGCACTTCTTCTAGGGTGAGGCCGTGTGCTGGCGCAACCGCGATCGCTTGCGAGCGCACCGTCCCTGCCGCAATGTTCTCGAGCCATTCGAGATCCCGACGCCCCTCCCCCACAGCGAGCACTGCACCAACGAGACCGCGCACCATCGAGTGGCAGAAAGCGTCGGCCCGCACCGTCGCAACAACGAGACCAGCGTCGGGCCCCTCCAGTGGCCGCGCCCACGAGAACTCCTGCAGATCGCGGATCGTTGTCGCACCTTCGCGGGCTTTGCAGAATGGCGCAAAGTCGCGCAGGCCACGTAACGGCGCCGACGCCGCATTGAGGGCATCGATAGAGAGCGGCTTATCGTGCCACACAACGTGGTAGCGGGTCAGTGGATCGCGCAGGCTCCGCTCGTCGCACAGGCGGTAGGCGTACCTGCGTTGAATGGCGGAGAACCGGGCGTCGAATCCCGGCGGGGCGACTGAGATCCGCCGTATGGCGACGTCGACCGGGAGCACGCCCGTGAGGCGGGTTTGCAAGGCCTCCGTTTCGGAACGATCAGCACGGCCCGGCAGCCGTTCCCACGCATCCCGAGGGATGTCGACATGCGCAACTTGACCGCGCGCATGAACTCCCGCGTCCGTACGGCCCGCCACCGTGACGCGCGCGGCATGCTCGTCGAGGCCTTGTCCGTTGGCAGTGCGGACCACCTGGCGAAGCGCCGCTTCGAGTGTCTCCTGGACGGTACGCAGTCCAGGTTGGGCGGCCCAGCCCGAAAAGGCGGTGCCGTCGTAAGAAAAGTCAAGGCGGGCCCTCACAACCTGGCCGGAATCCAGCTCGGTCATGAGAACCCGCCTTGGAACGCGGCGCGTACGCCAGCGTCGTCGTTACTTGTCGCTCGCCTCGGCGGACTCGTCGTCGGCACCCTCGGCGGGGTCCTCCGAGTGCTCGCCTTCGACCTGCGTGACCTGGGTCTCGGGCTCAGGAGCCTCCTCGACCTTCTCTTCAGCCGCTGCGGCCTCCTCGGCCTTGTCCGCCTTAGCCTTGTCGGCCTTGTCCGCGGCAGGCTTTGCAGCCGCCTTCTTCGTGGCCTTCTCCGCCTCGGTCTTCACGGCCTTCTTGGCGGGAGCGCCAAACTCCACCAGCTCGATCACGGCCATGGGGGCGTTGTCACCCTTACGCGGACCGATCTTGGTGATGCGGGTGTATCCACCCTCGCGCTCGGCGAAGCCGGGGCCGATCTCGGTGAAGAGGGTGTGGACCACACCCTTGTCCGAGATCACACCAAGCACGCGACGACGCGAGGCGAGGTCTCCGCGCTTGGCGAAGGTGATGAGGCGCTCCGCGTAGGGACGAAGGCGCTTGGCCTTGGTCTCCGTTGTGGTGATGCGGCCGTGCTCAAAGAGTGACTGCGCGAGGTTAGCCAGGATGTGGCGCTCGTGAGCGGGGCCGCCGCCGAGGCGCGGACCCTTAGGGGGCGTAGGCATGTTGAGTGGTTCTCCTTGTTACTCGTCGCCGCCGGAGAAGTACACACCGGAGACAGACGGGTCGTAATCGTGACCGCCGTCCTTCAAGGTGAAGCCCAACTCGGCGAGCTTCTCCTTTACCTCGGTGATCGACTTCTGGCCGAAGTTACGGATGTCCATGAGGTCCGTCTCGGAACGAGCAGTCAGCTCGCCCACGGTGTGGATGCCCTCACGCTTGAGGCAGTTGTACGAACGCTGCGTCAGGCTGAGGTCCTCGATGGGCATGTTGAAGTCCTCCTCGAGCGACTCGTCCGTGTCCGACGGGCCGATCTCGATGCCCTCGGCGGCCTCGTTGAGGCTGCGGGCGAGCGAGAACAGCTCGACGAGGGTCGAGCCAGCCGACGCGACAGCGTCGCGAGGCGAGATGGAGGACTTGGTTTCAACGTCGAGGATCAGCTCGTCAAAGTCGGTGCGCTGTGCCACACGGGTCGCTTCGACCTTGTAGGTGACCTTGAGCACGGGCGAGTAGATCGAGTCGACAGGGATCTGGCCGATCTCTGCGTCATAGGACTTGTTGAGGGCGGCGGGCACGTAGCCACGGCCACGCTCCACCGTCAATTCAACCTCGAACTTCGCCTTCGAGTTGAGCGTGGCGATGTGGAGGTCCGGGTTGTGAATCTCGACGCCTGCGGGCGGGGCGATGTCGGCAGCCGTGACGGCGCCAGCACCTGACTTGCGCAAATACATGATGACCGGCTCGTCGTTCTCCGAGGAGACCACCAGCGACTTGAGGTTGAGGAGAATCTCGGTGACATCCTCCTTCACCCCCTCAATGGTGGTGAACTCGTGCAGCACGCCTTCGAAGCGGACGCTGGTGACAGCGGCGCCAGGGATCGACGAGAGCAGAGTGCGGCGCAAAGAGTTGCCGAGCGTGTAGCCAAAGCCAGGCTCGAGCGGCTTGAGCGAGAACTGCGAGCGGTTGTCCGAGATGACCTTTTCGGTCAGGGTGGGTCGCTGTGCGATGAGCACTTTCTCTTCCTTTCCGAGCACCCACTATTTGATGCTCGTGCCCTCCGGTTGTCCGTTCCGGAAGGTGTCAACGACTAGATGGAATTGGCGCGGGTACGCGCGAGGGCTGAGTGGAGGGCCGCCGGGCGTCACAGCGTCCGACGGCCAGCACCACTAGCCGCGACGACGCTTGGGCGGGCGGCAGCCGTTGTGTGCCTGCGGGGTGACGTCCTTGATGGAGGTGACCTCGAGGCCGGCAGCCGTCAGCGAGCGAATCGCGGTGTCGCGGCCCGAACCCGGGCCCTTCACGAACACGTCGACCTTGCTCATGCCTGCGTCCTGCGCCTTGCGAGCAGCAGCCTCGGCAGCCATCTGCGCGGCGTAAGGCGTGGACTTGCGGGAGCCCTTGAAGCCCACCTGTCCAGACGACGACCACGACACGACAGCACCCGAGGGGTCCGTGATCGACACGATCGTGTTGTTGAAGGTCGACTGAATGTGTGCCTGACCGTGAGCGACGGTCTTCTTGATCTTCTTGCGCGGCTTGCGCGTGGGAGCGGCCATGGCTTACTTCTTCTTTCCGGCGACGGTCTTCTTGGGGCCCTTGCGGGTACGAGCGTTGGTCTTGGTGCGCTGACCGCGGACAGGCATGCCCTTGCGGTGTCGCAGACCCTGGTAGTTGCCGATCTCGACCTTGCGGCGGATGTCGGCGGCTACCTCACGGCGCAGGTCACCTTCAATGGTGAAGTTGCCTTCAATGAAGTCACGCAACGTGACGAGCTGCTCGTCCGTGGCGTCCTTCACGCGGAGATCGGGGCTCACGCCGGTTGCGGCAAGAATCTGCTGCGCACGCGTGCGGCCAATGCCATAGATGTACGTCAAAGCGACTTCCATGCGCTTGTCGCGCGGGAGGTCGACTCCTACGAGTCGTGCCATGTTGTTTCTACTCCATCGGTAGTCGGAGGTCTGACGCTCGGATTCCCGCTGTGTGTTGCGGGCCGCGGCCTCCGAGCCGCGGGTACCGGTGTCCCGGTTCCGAACGAGGTCTTCAGTTGTTGACGCCTAGCCCTGACGCTGCTTGTGACGCGGGTTGTCGCAGATGACCATTACACGGCCACTGCGGCGAATCACCTTGCATTTGTCGCAAATGGGCTTGACGCTCGGCTTCACCTTCATGGTTGGCTTTCCTTCGCCGTCGGCGCCGCTGACTGTGGCGTCGGCGACGGGTTACTTGTAGCGGTAGACGATCCGGCCGCGGGACAGGTCGTATGGGCTGAGCTCAACAACCACTCGATCCTCGGGGAGGATTCGAATGTAGTGCTGACGCATCTTGCCCGAGATGTGGGCGAGGACGAGGTGGCCATTGGTCAGTTCCACACGGAACGACGCGTTTGGCAGTGCCTCAACCACGGTGCCCTCTACCTCGATGACGCCGTCTTTCTTGGCCATATACTCCGCTAACGTCGATGAACAGGGTTGTAGGCGCGCAAAAACGCCCGACAGACAAGTCTAGACCATGTGACGGCGCGTCTCAACCACGGCCCCTTGCCCCCGCTATATGCTCGCGCGGCCTCAACGGAAGGCGTTGCGCAACCGTTGAACGGCTGCGTCTGACACGCGCACGTCGCGGTGGTCGGCAAGTTTGCGCACCACGGTGGAGGGCGTCCGTGGATTGCGGAGCAAAGCAAGCAAGACGTCGGGCTCGTGATCATGACCCAAAGAAATGAGCGCACCCGCCGGAGTGTCCGCGCGGGCGGCAACCGCGGCGCGTATGTGAGCTGAGCGGTGAGCAGCGTACGGGAGCAGTTCGGAACCAGTCACCGCCGGATCGGTGGCGCGTGCGAGGTCTTGTGCCGCATCCCGCGCGGAAGGCAGTCCCACCATGGTGTTGTCTCGTCCTCTCAAGGCCTGAGGCCTTCTTTCCTGTCCACACGATAAGCGCGCGAGCCGGACTCTTCGAGTCCTTGTGACGAATTAGACAAAACGGTCATCTGGGTCACGGTGCACGGAAGCCGCGCACTGGCGCGAGCCGGATCTGCGGTGGCGGCCGATGGACTGGCGCACGTGGGTCGGCGCTCATCATCCGCTCCACTTCTTGGTGGGCAAAGTCCGCCGCCGCTTGCGCGAGTGCGGCGCCCGGATCGGCCCCCTCCGGAGCGAGGGCGGCGCGATGCTCCGCATCCATGCGCTCAACAGCGGCTGCCCTCACCCGTGCGTGCCGGTTAAACGCCAACTCCTCGAGCAGGTCGGGGGGCAATGCCGGATTGGACACGAGGGCGATCACTACCAGCACAGCGCGATCGGATGCGAGGTAGTTCATGACAGAGCGTTGTGCATGGTCATTCATCGCAACGGCGATGCGCACATCCACCGAGATATCGTGCGCAAGCGTCACCATGAGCCCGAGCGGACAATCGGCCCGCGCGGCGACCGCCGCTCTCACCACGTGATTGCGACTGCGGCCAAGTTCGAGAAGTTCCTGCTTAGTGCGTGCAGGATCGCTCGCTGCACGGACGTCCGGGCTTGCGCCGGGTGCGCTCCTGAATCCACGTGCCATGTGTCGGCCCCCTGTGCCAAGCACTGCGACGGCGGGGATAGCCGCCAGCTCCACGTTAAGCCGCACGCGTTACGGGCGCCGTGCCTCTACGTAACGTCTGCGTGAACTGGCCCTCAGCGTCGGACGCAAAAACGGCGGCGATCCCAGGAGGGACCGCCGCCGTCCGCCCGGTTCACCAACGCGGCTGAGGGGTGCGCCTCGGGACCGGACACTCAGTGGTTAGGCGTACATGCGCGCGGTGCGAAGCCGACGCTGGGCGAGTTGGCCCACGCTCTCACGCTTGTGCGAGACGAGCCTTTCAAGGACGGAACGGGGCGCGTTCGGGTTGGATGCGAGCGCCTCGAGGACGCGTACATCGCTTTCGAGCGCGAGCGACAGCATCGTCGCGAGTGGACAGTCAAGGCGAGCGGCCACGGCCGCCCTCACCTCTGGCTTGCCGTGTGCGGCGAGCGCCACCAGCTCGGCGCGCGACGTCTGTGGGTCGCGCGCGCGGAGCAAGTCCTCGCTCTTTGTTCGGGTCAAGGAAAGTGCCATATCACCTGGTCCTTACGTCGCTAATGAGTCCGGGTCACAGTGCGGTGCGAAGTGGCACTGCTCGCCGTATGCGTGGCAAACATCGCGGGGGTGGCGACACTTGATCGGTGCGCGGCTCCAGCGTGAGAAGGCCCGAGGTCGTCGGGAAGAGTGACAACGAGGAAGTCGTGGCCCGGATGTGCGATCGCACCAACAGGACGTTCGAGCTCGTCAAGCGGATCGTCCGGCCCAGGCTCGAAGAGGGCGACAGCCTCGTCGCGCGCCGGTGCGGCAATCGGTGCGAGCTCACCACGAGCCGCGGGCGCGGCTGCACGAGCCGCCGCACCGAGCGTCGCGGCCTGGTCAGCGTCGATCATCTCAATGGGCGCGACCGACAGCGGCTCTGCGCCATTGGCCGCCGTCTCGACACCATCGGCCCACGCCGTCGCGCGCTCACGCAGTTCCGGAATGAGATAGTCCTCGCCTTGATCGAGCGTCGGTTCCACGAGCGGCACCGTTCGAATCCGATGGGCGATCGCATCTCGTACGTCCTGGCGGCGGTGTTGGCCGAGACGGACTGCGATGGGAGCCTCAAGATTGGGGTTGCCGATGAGGGCGAACAGGACCTCATGATGGCGATCTATTGCGAGCGCATCCATGACGGACCTGGCTGCCCGCGGGTTCGCAGCCATTGCTGCACGCACTTCCCACCAGTCGTCATTCGCGAGCGCGGCCTGCACACCGAGAGGGACGTCGTCACGCCGGGCGATCGTCTCGCGGACGATGCGGTGGCGCGACTGTGCGAGCAACGCGATGTGCGTCCGGTGCAGGCCGGGCCGTGCAGCTTCTGCACGCTCCGTCTCGGCTGTTGACCTCGACGTCGATAGGCGCTTGGACATATTGCTCCCTGAACGCAAAAAGGGCACCAGCGGTTTCGCGCCGGCTTTGCCGACCGTCACCAGGTGCCCTCCTGTGTGGTCTCGCTCTCATTGATACATTTCGGACATCTCGGAGCGCTAGTTTTCGGCGCCAATTGTGAGAATGTCCACACGAAATTCGGCGAAATCCCTGGTAACCCCAGAAGTGGTGCCCCCATTTCAGGGGGCGCCGACTCTCAGCTAGGGAGCCACGGGGGTCACACCACGCGACGCGAGCTCACGGGCCCCGCCATCCGGCGCGGTGAGCACCCATATCCCGTCCTCATGAATCGCCACACTGTGCTCCCAATGCGCTGCACGCGAACCGTCGGCGGACACCACTGTCCACCCATCGTCGAGCACGTCGGAGTCACCCGTGCCGATGACGAACATCGGTTCAATCGCAAGGCACATCCCTGCCTTGACTCGAGGAGACCGACCTTTGGTGCGGTAATTCAACACATCCGGTGCTTGGTGCATAGCGGTGCCAATGCCATGACCCACAAAGCCCAACAGAGGGTGAAGGCCTGCAGCGTCGGCCACATCCTCAATTGCCGCCGCAACCTCGTCCAGTCGCTGCGCCGTCGCCAGAGCGGCGACGCCCGACCACAAGGCGTCATGAGTGCTCGTGACAAGGTGCGCGTCCTGACCGCCGCGCGCCGTGCCGGCAATGACCGTCACTGCGGAGTCCGAATGCCAGCCGTCGACAATGGCGCCGCAATCAATCGACACGACGTCGCCGTCTGCAATCTCCAGGTCTCCGGGGATGCCGTGGACCACCTCGTGGTTGACGGAGACACACGTGACGGCAGGGAAGCCGTGATAGCCGAGAAAGTTGGGCGTCGCTCCTGCGCTCTCAATGACGCGGCGCGCGGCTGCGTCGACGTCGGCAGTCGTCGCACCCGGTACAGCAGCCGCCGATGCGGCGGCGAGCGCCTCCGCAGTAATGCGACCCGAGCGAGCCATCACGCGCATCTGAGCGCGGGATTTCAGTTCGACGCCACGCGCCATGACTATCGCGCGTCGAGAGCGGCAAGAATGCGGACGGTCACCTCGTCGACATCGCCAATGCCATCGACGCTCGTCAGCAGGCCACGCTCCGCGTAGAAGGCAGCGAGGGGCGCCGTCGATTCTTCGTAGACGCGTAGACGCTCGCGGATGACGTCTTCCGTGTCATCAGCGCGGCCCTCGATCTGGGCCCGGTTGAGCAGGCGTGCGGTCACCACATCGTGGTCGGCGGTGATCTCAAGCACAGCGTTCAACTCCGCACCCAGCTGGGCAAGCATCGTGTCGAGCTCGGCGGCCTGGTCGGGGTTGCGGGGATAGCCATCGAGCAAGAACCCGTTCGCCACGTCGTCTTGAGCGAGACGGTCCTTCACCATCGCATTGGTGACTTCGTCGGGGACCAAAGCGCCGGCACTCATGTACTCCTGCGCCTTGCGTCCGAGCTCAGTCTCGTTCTTGACATTGGCCCGAAAGATATCGCCTGTCGAGATAGCAGGAACACCGTAATGCTCGGCAAGGCGAGCAGCCTGGGTTCCCTTTCCTGCTCCTGGTGGACCGACGAGGACAAGACGCATTACCGGAGGAACCCTTCGTATCGACGCTGTTCAAGCTGCGACTGGATGCGCTTGACGGTGTCAAGACCGACGCCGACAAGAATGAGGATTGTCGTCGCTCCCAGCGGGATCTGCGAGTTGAGGCCGAGCATCGCCAAGGTGATCGACGGGATGAGCGCGACAATCGCCAGATACGTTGATCCGGCCGCAGTGATGCGGGACAACACGTAGTCGAGATAGTCCGCAGTCGGTTTGCCAGGCCGAATGCCCGGCACAAAGCCGCCGTACTTCTTCATATTGTCGGCAACCTCAGTCGGGTTGAATGTGATTGCCGTGTAGAAGTACGCGAAGAACACGATGAGCAACACGTAGATCGCGATGTGCAGCGGCGCGGCCGGGTCCGTGATGTGCTTTTGCACCCAGAGCACCCACCCGTCCGGGTTCTGTCCTTGGAACTGCACGATGACGTACGGCAGCTGGAGGAGCGACGCAGCAAAGATGACGGGGATCACGCCCGCCATGTTGATCTTGAGCGGAATGTACGTCGACGAACCGCCGAGCATGCGTCGGCCCACCATGCGCTTGGCGTACTGAACCGGGATGCGACGCTGGGACTGCTCGACGTAAACCACTGCAGCAATGACGGCCAACACCACAAGGAGCACAACAAAGAGGTTGCGCACGCGATCCGAGGAGTTCCAGATCTGCGACACAGCACCGGGGAAAGACGCTGCCACCGACGTGAAGATCAGTAGCGACATGCCGTTGCCGACGCCGCGTTCAGTGATGCGCTCGCCCAGCCACATGATGAACACGGTGCCTGCGGTCATCGTCAACACCATGATGGCGATGATGTTCCATGAGTCGTTGGGGATCACTGGCGGGCAGTTCGGGAAGAACATGCCGTTGCGCGCCATCGTGATGTACGAGGCGGACTGCAACGCGGCGAAGCCTACCGCCAGGTAGCGCGTGTACTGCGTGAGCTTTGCTTGGCCCTCAGCGCCCTCGCGGTGGAGGGTCTCGAAGCGAGGGATCAGCACACGCAATAACTGCACCATGATCGACGCGGTGATGTACGGCATGATGCCGAGCGCGAAGATCGACAGCTGGAGGAGCGCTCCACCTGAGAAGAGGTTGAGAATCTGGAGGGGTCCGCCCGTGTCAGACGTGCTGTTCAGACACGCCTGAATTTCGCCGTAGTCGACGCCCGGGGTCGGGATCGACACACCCAGACGGTAAATGCCGATCATGCCCAGCGTGAACAACAGCTTCTTGCGCAGGTCCGGCGTGCGGAACGCGCTCAGAAAGCCTGAAAGCATGAATCCTCCGATGAAGGCGGTGTCGCGGGCCCGCGTCAATACGGACCCGCGACGAGCCTAGCCCTCGCTGACAGTGCCGCCAGCGGCCTCAATCTTGGTCTTCGCGGAACGCGAAACAGCGTCGGCGTCCACCAGGGTCACCTTCACGGCAATATCGCCGTCACCGAGCACCTTGACGGGCTGGTTGGCACGGACTGCGCCCTTGTCGACGAGATCGGCCTTGGTGACCTTCCCGCCCTTGGGGAACAGCTCTGCCAGCTGGTCGAGGTTGACCACCTGGTAGCGCACCTTGAAGGGGCTCTTGAAGCCGCGCAGCTTGGGCAGACGCATGTGCAACGGCGTCTGGCCGCCCTCAAAGGCGGACGAGACGGTGTTGCGAGCGTGCGTGCCCTTGGTGCCACGGCCTGCAGTCTTACCCTTCGAGCCCTCACCACGACCCACGCGGGTCTTGGGGGTGTGGGCACCGGGGGCGGGACGCAGGTGGTGCATCTTGAGCGTCGTCACCTTCGGCTCGTCCGACGTCGACTTCGCCTTGGTAGCCGTCGACTTGGCGGGAGCCTTCGCGGCAGCCGCGGTCTCAGCCTTGGCAGGAGCCTTCTCAGCGGCGGCCTTGGCGGGTGCCTTCTTCTCGGCAGCAGCCTTGGCAGGAGCCTTGTCAGCGGCCGGCTTGGCAGCAGCCTTAGCAGGAGCCTTCTTCTCGGCAGCAGGCTTGGCCGCAGCCTTCGCCGCAGCCGGCTTCGCCGTGGACGACTTCGCGGCCGACGCCTTGGCAGCGGGCTTCTTGGCAGGCGCCTTTGCGGCGGCTTCCTTCTTCTCCTCAGCCATTAGTCAACCTCCTCCACAGTCACCAGGTGGCTCACGGCACGGACCATGCCGCGGATCTCCGGGCGGTCCTCCTTCACCACAATGTCACCAATGCGCTTCAGTCCCAGCGAGCGCAATGTCTCGCGGTGCTGAGGCTTGGTGCCGATCTCTGAACGCTTTTGCGTCACCTTGAGACGAGGCATTACTTCACCCCCGCAGCACGGGCGCGCAGCAGAATGGCAGGCGCCACCTCTTCAACGGTCTTGCCACGGCGAGCCGCGACAGCCTCCGGCATCTCAAGACGCTTCAGCGCATCCACGGTCGCGTGGACGATGTTGATCGCGTTCGAGGAACCAAGCGACTTCGACAACACGTCGTGAATGCCAGCGCACTCGAGCACCGCACGCACCGGACCACCGGCGATCACACCGGTACCGGGAGCAGCGGGGCGCAAGAACACGACACCAGCGGCGGCCTCACCCTGCACGGCGTGCGGGATGGTGGCCTGAATGCGGGGGACGCGGAAGAACGAACGCTTCGCCTCCTCGACACCCTTAGAGATTGCCGCGGGCACTTCCTTGGCCTTGCCGTAGCCGACGCCAACGTTGCCTTCGCCGTCGCCCACAACAACGAGGGCGGTGAAGCTGAAGCGACGACCACCCTTGACGACCTTGGAGACGCGGTTGATTGTGACAACGCGCTCGATGAACTTGTTCTCGGGCTCGTTACCGCCGCGGGCACCGCCGCGACGCGAATTGTTCTCAGCCATGTCTTTCCTTCACTCCTCGTCCCGGCTACAGGGCCAGGCCACCCTCTCGGGCGCCATCGGCCACCGCCGCGACGCGGCCGTGGTACTTGTTTCCGCCACGGTCGAACACAACGGCTTCAATCCCTGCGGACTTCGCACGCTCTGCGACGAGCTGGCCAACCTTGGAAGCCTTGGCCGTCTTGTCGCCCTTGAGCGCGCGCACATCGGCCTCGAGGGTCGATGCAGACGCGAGGGTCTTGCCGATCGTGTCGTCTACCACCTGAGCCACCATGTGGCGAGCAGAGCGCGTCACCACGAGGCGGGGGCGTGCAGCCGTGCCGCTGATCTTCTTGCGCAAACGGAAGTGACGACGCTTGCGCGCAATCCCTGTCCCCTTGCCCTTGATCGTGATACCCATTACTTCTTCCCCGCCTTTCCGGCCTTGCGGCGAACCTGCTCGCCGGCGTAGCGGACACCCTTGCCCTTGTACGGCTCAGGCTTACGGATTTTGCGAATGTTTGCGGCCGTCTCGCCCACCAGCTGCTTGTCGATGCCAGCCACCGAGAACTTGGTGGGCGACTCAACAGCGAAGGTGATGCCCTGCGGGGCGTCAACCACCACCGGGTGCGAAAAGCCAAGTGCGAACTCGAGCGACGAGCCCTTGAGTGCGACGCGGTAACCCGTGCCGACAATCTCGAGCTTCTTCTCGTAGCCCTCGGTCACCCCGGTCACCATGTTGGCGATGAGGGTGCGCGTCAGGCCGTGCAACGACTTGCTCATGCGCTCGTCGTTCGGGCGGTTGACGGCGATCTCGCCGTCGACCTGCTCTACGATGATCGGTTCCTTCACCGTGAGCGACAAGGTGCCCTTGGGGCCCTTGACCGTCACGTCGGAGCCGTCAATACTCACGTCCACTCCGGAGGGAACCGGAACGGGGTACTTGCCAATGCGTGACATTGTCAGTGCTCTCCTTTCCCGGTTACCAGACCCAGGCGACGACTTCGCCGCCCACGCCCTTCTTTTCAGCCTCACGGTCGGTCAACAGACCAGAGGAGGTGGACAGAATTGCGACGCCCAGGCCGCCAAGGACCTTGGGAAGGTTGCTTGCCTTCGCGTACACGCGCAGACCCGGCTTCGACACGCGACGCACGCCTGCAAGGGCGCGCTCGCGGTTGGGACCGTACTTCAGCGTGAGCGTGAGGGTCTTGCCCACCTCGGCGTCCGTGGTGGACGAGCCGACGATGTAGCCCTGTTCTTCCAGGATCTTGGCGATGCTCGCCTTGATCTTGGAGTGCGGCATCGAGACCTGCTCGTGGTACGCCGCGTTCGCGTTGCGCAGACGCGTGAGCATGTCTGCGATCGGGTCGGTCATTGTCATGAGTGAGTCACTCTTCCTCGCCGTGGTTTCCGTACGAATACGGACCTGTGGCGTAGTTGTTTACCAGCTGCTCTTGGTGATGCCCGGGAGCTCGCCGCGGTGCGCCATTTCACGGAAGCACACGCGGCACAGGCCGAACTTGCGGTACACGGAGTGCGGACGTCCACACCGCTGGCACCGGGTGTATGCGCGCACCGGGAACTTCGGCTTGCGGGACGCCTTCACCTTCAGGGCGGTCTTCGCCATGGCTACTTCTCCTTGAAGGGAAAGCCCAACTGCGTGAGCAGCGAGCGACCCTCGTCGTCAGTGGTGGCGGATGTGACGATGGTGATATCCATGCCGCGCACGCGGTCAATCTTGTCCTGGTCGATCTCGTGGAACATCGACTGCTCCGTCAGACCGAACGTGTAGTTGCCGCGACCATCGAACTGCTTGGGGCTGAGCCCACGGAAGTCGCGGATACGGGGAAGGGCCGTCGACAGCAAGCGGTCGAGGAACTCCCACATCCGATCGCCGCGCAACGTGACGTGCGCGCCAATTGCCTGGCCCTCACGCAGCTTGAACTGTGCGATGGACTTCTTCGCCTTCGTCACCTGCGGCTTCTGGCCAGTGATCGCCGTGAGGTCGCGGATAGCGCCCTCGATGAGCTTCGAGTCCTTTGCGGCCTCGCCCACACCCATATTGACGACGACCTTGACAAGTCCCGGCACCTGCATGATGTTGGCGTAGCCAAACTCTTCGTGCAGACGCGCGACAATCTGGTCGCGGTAGGTGGTCTTCAGGCGCGGCGTGGTGGTGTCGGTCGCCATCAGTCGATGTCCTTACCCGAGCGCTTGGCGATACGAACACGCTTCGTGCGCGTACGGCCGTCCTGCTCGACCTCCTCCGTGCGGTAACCCACACGGGTGCCCTTCTTGGTCTCCGGGTCAACGAGCATCACATTCGAGATGTGAAGCGGCGCCTCGATGGTGACGATGCCGCCCTCCATGTTGTCGCGACGCGTTCCCGGCTTAATGTGGCGCTGAATGCGCTGAACGCCTTCGACGACCACGCGGTCGCTGTCCTTGAGGACCTCGAGCACGCGGCCCTGCTGGCCACGGTCACGCCCGGCAATGACGACGACGAGGTCGCCCTTCTTGATCTTCGCCATGATCAGATCACCTCCGGAGCCAACGACACGATCTTCATGAAGCGTCGGTCACGCAGTTCACGTCCGACAGGACCGAAGATGCGGGTGCCACGGGGGTCCGTCTCCTTGCCCTTGAGAATCACCGCGGCGTTCTCGTGGAACTTGATCTACGAACCCTCCTGACGACGGGTCTCCTTGACGGTGCGGACGACGACCGCCTTGACGACATCGCCCTTCTTGACGTTGCCGCCGGGGATGGCGTCCTTCACCGTGGCGACGATGACGTCACCAATGCCGGCGTAGCGACGATGCGATCCGCCGAGCACACGGATGCAAAGAAGCTCCTTGGCACCCGTGTTGTCGGCGACGCGCAGTCGCGACTCCTGCTGAATCATTTCTTCTCTCCTGTCGTCTGGTTCTCGCGGCGTAGTTCCGCGAGCCTGGTCGAACGAACGGTTACTTAGCCTTCTCGAGGATCTCCACCAGGCGCCAGCGCTTTGACGCTGACAGCGGGCGGGTCTCCATGATGAGCACGAGGTCGCCGATGCCGGCGCTGTTGGACTCGTCGTGGGCCTTGACCTTGGACGAGCGGCGCATGACCTTCCCGTACAGGGCGTGCTTGACGCGGTCCTCGACCTCAACGGTCACGGTCTTGTCCATCTTGTCGGACACGACGTAGCCGCGACGGGTCTTGCGGTACGGGCGCTGCTCGGCAGCGTCAGTGGTCTGCTTAGTCGACATAGTGTCTTACCTCTTCCTACGACTTCGCGGTGGGAGCCGTGCGGATACCGAGCTCACGCTCGCGCAGGATCGTGTAGATCCGCGCAATGTCGCGCTTGACGGCCTTCAAACGACCGTGGTTCTCCAGCTGGCCGGTGGCCGACTGGAACCGCAGGTTGAACAGTTCGGCCTTCGCCTTCTTGAGCTCCTCAGCAAGGCGCTCGTCCTCCATGGCGTCCAACTCGGTCGGCATGAGGTTCTTCGAACCGATCGACATCAGATGTCACCACCCTCACGCGTAATGAAGCGAGTCTTCATGGGGAGCTTGTGCTGTGCGCGACGCATGGCCTCGCGAGCGAGCTCCTCGGGGACACCGGCCAGCTCAAAAAGCACGCGGCCCGGCTTGACGTTGGCGACCCACCACTCGGGCGAACCCTTACCGGAACCCATGCGGACTTCGGCGGGCTTCTTGGTCAAGGGGCGGTCTGGGTAGATGTTGATCCACACCTTTCCACCACGCTTGACGTGACGGGTCATCGCGATACGAGCGGCTTCGATCTGACGGTTTGTCACATACGCCGGCTCGAGCGCCTGGATGCCGAAGTCACCGAAGGTGACCTCGGTGCCGCCGGTAGCCATACCCGAGCGAGTCGGGTGGTGCTGCTTGCGGTACTTAACTCGACGAGGAATCAACATGGCTTAGCTCTCCTTCCCAGCGTCGGCCACGGGGGCCTCCGCGGCAGGGGCGGCAGCAGCCTCAGTGCCACGAGCAACGTCGTCCCGACGGGGGCCACGCCCACCGCGGTCGGCGCCACGCTCGCCACGGCCACGCTGCGGACGCGGAGCCTTGGCCTGCTCAGCAGCCCACTCCTTCTCCGTCATGTCGCCCTTGTAGATCCAGACCTTGACGCCAATCTGACCGAAGGTCGTGCGGGCCTCAAAGAAACCGAAGTCGATGTTCGCGCGCAGGGTGTGCAGCGGAACACGACCCTCGCGGTAGAACTCCGAACGCGACATCTCGGCGCCACCAAGGCGGCCCGAGCACTGGACACGGATGCCCTTCGCTCCGGCACGGAGCGCGGACTGAATGCCCTTGCGCATGGCGCGACGGAATGCGACACGCGAAGCGAGCTGCTCGGCAATGCCCTGAGCAACGAGCTGTGCGTCGATCTCGGCGTTCTTCACTTCGAGGATGTTGAGCTGAACCTGCTTGCCGGTCAGCTTCTCGAGCGAGGCGCGCAGCTTGTCGGCCTCCGCACCACGGCGACCGATGACGATGCCCGGACGTGCGGTGTGCAGGTCGACGCGAACACGCTCGCGGGTGCGCTCGATCTCCACCTTGGACACGCCAGCGCGCTCAAGGTCGCGCTTCATGAGACGACGGATCTTGACGTCCTCGTCCACGTAGTCGCGGTAACGCTCGCCCTTCTTCGTCGAGTCGGCGAACCACCGCGAGCGGTGGTCGGTCGTGATGCCCAGGCGGTAGCCGTGCGGGTTGACCTTCTGACCCATTACTTGGCCCCTTCCTTGACAGGCGTTGCGACCGTCACGCTGAGGTGGCTGGTGCGCTTGTTGATGCGGTTGGCACGGCCCTGCGCGCGCGGACGGATCCGCTTCATCGTGGGGCCTTCGTCGACGGTGATCGAGGTGATGACCAGTTCGCGCTCGTCAAAGCGCTCACCGGCGGCATCGGCCTTCACGCGGGCGTTAGCAATTGCCGACTCGATCAGCTTGCGCACGTCGGTGGCGACCGCCTGCGGCTGGAACTTGAGCGAGGCAGCGGCCTCAACCGCGTTCTGACCGCGCACCAGGTTCACCACGCGGCGTGCCTTCTGGGCGGTCACGCGGAGGTACCGCGTCTGCGCCTTGGCTTCCATGTTGTGTACTCCTTATGCAGGGCGCGCCTTAGCGGCGGCCCTTTCGGTCGTCCTTGACGTGGCTGCGGAACGTGCGCGTGGGAGCGAACTCTCCGAGCTTGTGGCCCACCATCGACTCGGTGACGAACACCGGGACGTGCTTGCGGCCGTCGTGCACCGCAAAGGTGTGGCCCAGGAAATCGGGCGTGATCACGCTGCGGCGTGACCAGGTCTTGATGACATTCTTGGTACCCGCTTCGTTCTGGGAGTCCACCTTCTTCTGAAGGTGGCCGTCAACGAAGGGGCCCTTCTTGAGGCTGCGAGGCATCTGTCAGGCTCCTTATCGCTTGTTCTTGCCAGAACGACGGCGACGCACGATGAGCTTGTCGCTTTCCTTGTTGGCCTTACGGGTACGGCCTTCCGGCTTACCCCATGGGCTGACCGGGTGACGACCACCCGAGGTCTTGCCTTCACCACCACCGTGGGGGTGGTCCACCGGGTTCATGACGACGCCACGGACCGTGGGGCGCTTGCCCTTCCAGCGCATACGGCCGGCCTTGCCCCAGTTGATGTTCGACTGCTCGGAGTTTCCGACCTCGCCGATCGTCGCGCGGCAGCGCGCGTCGACGTTGCGGATCTCGCCGGAGGGCATACGCAACTGAGCGTAAGGACCGTCCTTGGCGACGAGCTGAACCGAGGCGCCAGCCGAACGCGCGATCTTGGCGCCGCCACCGGGGCGAAGCTCGATCGCGTGCACAACGGTACCCGTGGGGATGTTGCGCAGCGGCAGGTTGTTGCCGGGCTTGATGTCAGCTGCCGAACCCGACTCGACAACGTCGCCCTGCTTGAGGCGGTCGGGCGCCACGATGTAGCGCTTCTCGCCGTCGGCGTAGTGAAGCAGCGCGATGCGCGCGGTGCGGTTGGGGTCGTACTCGATGTGAGCAACGGTGGCAGGCACGCCGTCCTTGTCGTTACGACGGAAGTCGATAACGCGGTAGGCGCGCTTGTGGCCACCACCCTTGTGACGAGTGGTGATACGGCCCGTGTTGTTACGGCCGCCCTTCTTGCTCAGCGGACGAACCAGCGACTTCTCGGGCTCCGAACGGGTCACCTCGACGAAGTCGGCGACGGACGAGCCACGGCGGCCCGGCGTCGTCGGCTTGTACTTGCGAATAGCCATTGTTCCTGTCCCTTACTCAGCTGGCCTGGCCGCTGAAGACATCGATGACACCATCACCGGCGACGGTGACGATTGCACGCTTGATGTCCTTGCGCTTGCCGATGCCAAAGCGCGTGCGACGCGCCTTGCCCTTGCGGTTGATCGTGTTGACGGACTCGACCTTCACACCAAAGATCTGCTCAACGGCGATCTTGATCTCGGTCTTGTTGGAGCGGGGGTCCACCTCAAAGGTGTACTTGCCCTCATCCATGAGCCCATAGCTCTTCTCCGACACAACGGGTCGGATGATGATGTCGCGGGGGTCCTTGCCGATGGTCATGTCAGTTCTCCTCCGCCTCGGCAGCAGCCTCGGACTCAGTTGCGACGGCCTTGGCCGAAGCACCCTTGGCGGGGCCTGCGAGGAACGCATCAAGAGCGTCCGCGGTGAACACCACGTCGTCGTTCACGAGAACGTCGTACGTGTTGAGCTGGTCAACGGCGAGCAAGTGGACCCACGCTGCGTTGCGCAGCGACTTCCATGCGAGCTCGTCGTTCCGAGTGAGCACCACGAGGGCCGAACGGCCGTTGGTGATGCCTGCCAAAGCAGCAAGAGCAGTCTTGGTCGACGGTGCGTCGCCCTCAACGAGTCCCTTGACAACGTGGACGCGGCCTGCGCGAGCCCGGTCGGACAAGGCACCGCGAAGAGCGGCCGCCTTCATCTTCTTGGGGGTGCGCTGCGAGTAATCGCGCGGCTGCGGGCCGTGAACGACGCCACCACCAGCAAACTGGGGCGCACGGGTCGAACCCTGGCGAGCGCGGCCGGTGCCCTTCTGCTTGTAGGGCTTGCGTCCACCACCGGAGACCATCGCGCGCGTCTTGGTCGCGTGAGTTCCCTGGCGAGCGGCGGCGCGTTGCGCCACCACAACCTGGTGAATCAACGGAACGTTGGTGACGACGTCAAACACGTCACCGGGAAGCTCGGCCGTACCGGCCTTCTTGCCCTTCGCGTCAACGACGTCAACAGTCAGCGTGTCAGCCATGGTTGTCACGCACCCTTCACAGCGGAGCGGATCAGCACAACGCCGCCCTTGTTACCGGGGACTGCACCCTTGACCAGGATGTAGCCCTTTTCGACATCCACCGACTCGATGCGGAGGTTCTGAACGGTCTTGCGCTCATTACCCATGCGACCGGCCATCTTGAGGCCGCGGAACACGCGCGAAGGCGTGGACGCGCCACCGATGGAGCCCGGCTTGCGGTGGTTACGGTGTGCACCGTGAGAGGCGCTCACACCCTTGAAGCCGTGGCGCTTCATCACACCAGCGGTTCCCTTGCCCTTGGTCGTGCCGGTCACGTCGACCAGCTGACCCACCTCAAACACGTCAGCCGAGATCTCCTGGCCGAGCGAGAACTCGCCGGCGTTGGTGGTACGAATCTCAGCAACGTGGCGGCGCGGCGTCACGCCGGCCTTGTCAAAGTGGCCGCGCAGCGGCTGGGTGACGCGGCGGGGATCAATCGCCCCGAACGCGAGCTGCACGGCGTCGTAGCCGTCAGTCTCGGCGTTGCGCACCTGGGTCACAACGTTGGTGTCTACCTGGATGACCGTGACGGGGACAACGCGCCCCTGGTCGTCCCACACCTGCGTCATGCCCAGCTTCGTACCGAGCAACGCCGTGACGGCGCGCTGGGCATTGGAAGTCGAAGTCATGATGGATGGGTCCTTCTCAGCCTTAGAGCTTGATTTCGATGTTGACGTCCGCGGGCAGGTCAAGACGCATGAGCGAGTCGACTGCCTTGGGCGTCGGGTCCACGATGTCGATGAGGCGCTTGTGAGTGCGCATCTCGAAGTGCTCGCGGGAGTCCTTGTACTTGTGGGGCGAACGGATCACAACGAACACGTTCTTTTCCGTGGGCAGCGGGACCGGGCCCACCACCGAGGCGCCTGCGCGCGTGACCGTCTCGACGATCTTGCGAGCCGAGGAGTCGATGACCTCGTGGTCATAGCTCTTCAGCCGGATGCGGATCTTCTGTCCCGCCATGGCGTGGTTCTGCCTTTTCTCTCGTACATCTGTGGTCTTCCGACCGCCCCCCGCGCTCGGGCGTGTCGCTCTTCGCAACGCGCGCGCGCCACTGCGATTTCTCGTGGGGTGGTGGTCAGACGTGTGGCTGCCTGCGAGAGGCAACCGCAATAGTGTGCCAGACGGAGCGCCTAGCACGCAAACTCAGTGTCGATGCGACCGACACGGTCTGCTCATGGCGAGGGGCCCCCGGGGGGGGGGGGGGGGCCGCCGGGGGGGGGGGGG
>JAEYOR010000063.1 GCA_023411615.1 Actinomycetes bacterium | reverse complement strand
CGAGTCCACCTCGACTCCGTTGAAGGCGAAGGAACTGTCGCCACCGTCGTCATGCCGCCGTCTTTGTTCGACCAGTCGATTTCCTCGACAACCGGTCATATTTCTACTTCGGTGACGGATGATGCGGTCCACGCGCCATCCGCGCTTGCGATGCACCGTGAGGACGAGGAGACACGCGCCGAGATCCCTGTCCCCGTTGACGCATATCAACCGACCATCATCGAAGACGCGCCTCTGCTTGTGGACCGCGACGTCTCCGATGAGGCGCCATTGCCGGCCCGCACTCCGGCGTATGAGGCCGCACCCATGTCCGATGAGGTGTCGACTCTCGTCGCCGCGGACGCTGCGGCCGCGCCTGAGGGCGTCGAGGTGCAGCTTGCCGAATACACGGAAGGTGTGACGCCAGCGGGCCTTCCCACGCGTCGGCGCAGGCGTGACAGCGGACCCGAGGCGGCGAATGACACCGATTCCATCATTGGTGTTCAGCAGCGTGCATCGGATGAGCAGTTGAGCGCCTTGGCGAGCGCTGCGACCTCTGGCTTTACGCCGATCCTTGCGGCCGATGAAGTGTCCCCCGAATCTGCCGAGCAGCGCGCCCGCGTGTTCCGTGGGTTCCGCTCGACTCGCGCCGGAGACGAGGCAACCGCGATCGAGCCGCTCGACGGCGAGTCGCTTGGCCAGACTTT
The DNA here is from genome assembly GCA_023411615.1 of Actinomycetes bacterium. Lineage (GTDB taxonomy): Bacteria > Actinomycetota > Actinomycetes > Actinomycetales > Demequinaceae > Demequina. The sequence goes on along the minus strand of JAEYOR010000063.1, from coordinate 30,793 downwards.
GCGCCGCGAAGCGATGGGCGCCGCGCCGGGAGCCTACGCACCTGCGCCCGATCCCGTTCTTGAGCCCGAGCCCGCCCGTGAACCGGACACGGCCCCGCAGGCTGCTGCGACACCTCCGCCTGCGGCATCCCAGCCTGCGACTGCTCAGCCCGCGCCTGGCACGCTCGACCCGGCCTCTGCGAGCCCGGCGTCGTCCCTTGCGGACGGCATTGTGCCGGCGGACCCGCGTGACTCGCGAGCCCACACGGGCAGCCAATCGCCGCTCATCTCGACCGGCTACACGCACGCGGGGACGCCCGAGCCGCAGGCGGTGCCCGCTGCGCCGAACCCATTCGACATCCCCATGTTGGAAGAGGACGAGACGCCTCCTCCGGCCGTTGCATTGCCCCCTACCCCCGCGGTGGGCGTTGAGTCGGTGTCGCTCGAGGAAGACCCGAGCCCATACAGCCAGCCCGGCGCACCCGACGTGGTGCCGCAATGGCGCATGGACTCGACGATTCAACGACCGGCGGTGCAGCCGTGGGCCCAGCGCCCCGAGGTGCCCGCAGCGCCTCCTGCCGCCGCGCCGGGCCCCGAAAGTCCGTCGCGAGCGCCGTTCATCAATATGCCAAGCGCGCTGCCAGCGAACTCGGCACCCCCTGCGGCGCCCACGCAACCGGCGACGCCGTGGCCGTCGGCGGCACCCACGCCCCAGCCCCAGGCCCAACCCCAGGCGCCGCTGCCAGCCTTCGCTCCCGATCCCGTCACGTCGACGCCGAGCCTCGACGACTTGATCTACGACGGCAGCAAGGCGAGCCCCGACAACGACAAGGGCGGCTTCTTTGGTCGACTCTTTGGCAAGGGCGGCAAGAAGCCCCAGACCCCGTCTGCCTCCGAGCGCGACGTACTGCCGCAACCGATGCAGCCGACGACTCCGGTCTCGGGCGCGATTCCGGTCTCCGGCGCTCTCCCATCCGTGCCGTTCTCTGGGCCGACGCCCATCATCCCCATCTCGGAACCCACGCCCATGGCGCCTGGTTCGGGAGCGATCCCCCGCGCCGACGTCGGCCCCTTGAGCGGACCATCGCCTCGAGTGCAACCGACGCGTGAAACAGCGCGCGCCCCCGAGCAGGCTGTCGAGCAAGGCGAGTGGGGCATGTTCGTGCCTCAGACGTTCGAGCCACCGGTCGACGAAGCGTTGCCGCTTGCCACTGGACCTGTCGCGTCGGCGCCCACTCCACGGGCTCCCGAGACGCCAGCGCCGTACGCAGCGGCGCAGGGGCTCAACCCCGAATGGGGCGTGGGCGGCGACGAATGGGGTCCGGCAGAGGAGTACCGCAAGCCGGCAGACCAGATGGATCACGCCGATGGCTACTCGCCTGACCAGCTCGCGAGGCCTCTCGGATGGGAGGCTGCTGGCGCCAGTGCCTTGCAGGCGGCGGCTCCCGATCGGGCGACTGAGTACCGCCCGCTCGTTCAGATTGACCCCGAGCCCACGGGTGACGGCGACTTCGCTTCGGATGCATTCTCTGAGCTGAGCTCTTTGGCGATGGAGCGGCCAAAGGTCGAAAAGACCCGTGCGGGACTCGTCAAACGCGCCCCGGTCGAGCGAAAGCCTGCAGAACCGGAGCAACCTGCGGCGCCAAGTCCTCACGCGGCGCCTCGAGATGCCGAAGCGATACGTAGCAGGTTCTCGGCGTTCTACTCAGGCACACAACGTGCCCGAACAGACGCCCAGACTCACAATGACACTCCGGGTGCGTTGACGGAATGATGACAACAGTGGAGGGTGTCACCATAAGGCACCACAGGATCAAGGAGGACCAGTGACCGCGCTCAGTACGGAGGCCACCAACTTTGGATGGCTCCTGGACAACTTTGTCCAGACGGTGCCTGGCACACGCCACACGCTTGTCGTCAGCGCAGACGGCTTGCTCATGGCGATGTCAAAGAACCTCGACCGCACGGGAGGCGACACTCTCGCTGCTGTGGTGTCCGGCATGGCGTCGTTGACGCGCGGTGCTGCGCGCCAACTCAACGCGGGTGAGGTACGCCAGTCCATCATCGAAATGGATGAGCTGTTCCTGTTCCTCATGAGCGTCAACAATGGCGCGGTGCTCGCCGTTGCCGCTGACTCGACGTGCGACGTCGGCCTCGTCGGTTATGAGATGACCCTGCTCGTGTCGCGCACCGAAAACGCCTTGACGCCTCAGCTCATCACGGAGATGCGTCAGAACCTTCCCACCGACGGGCCTACTCGTTAAGGACATGGGCTATGACGGATGCGTTTGACCCGCAGGTGACTGCGGACGAGGAGGCCTACACAGTCCGGCCGTATGCCGTGACAGGTGGGCGGGTCAGTGCCGCGAGCAAAGACCTGCCGATGGAAGCACTCGTGGAGTCGGCGCCCGCCGCTAGAGACGCTCGGGGGCTCACCCCCGAGAAGAAAATGATCCTGCAACTCACTGCGGGTCAATATCAATCCGTTGCCGAGCTTTCGGCCCACACCCGGCTTCCGTTGGGTGTGGTCCGCGTGCTCGTCACGGATCTTGCTGAAGAAAATTACCTCACCATTCACATCGGTGGGACGGCAGCCGACGCTTCGTCGCATGACGCGGATGGCGGACTGTCCTTGAGTCTCCTGGAGAGTGTCCTCGATGGCATCGCAGCCCTCTAATGCCGCGGTAGCGGAAGGCGGTACGCCGCAGGCCCCTACCGTTGTCAAGATCGTGATTGCGGGTGGTTTCGCCGTGGGCAAGACCACCTTCATCGGATCTATCTCGGACATCGATCCCCTCAACACTGAGGCGGCGATGACTGAGCACTCTGTTGGCGTTGACGACGCCGGTGGAGTGACCGACCGAAAGACCACCACAACAGTGGCGATGGACTTTGGTCGAATCGCGCTTCCTGGCGCCTTGTGGCTCTATCTCTTTGGTACGCCTGGCCAGGACCGCTTCCTGTTCATGTGGGACGACTTGGTCCGGGGCGCAATCGGAGCTGTGGTGCTTGTCGACACCGAGCGCCTCGACCAGTGCTTCCCCGCCGTTGACTACTTCGAAGGCAAGGGGATTCCCTTTGTCGTATGCGTCAACTGCTTTGACGGCGTTGCTCGTCACAAGCTTGAAGACGTGCGCGAAGCTCTCGGCGTGCCGGATGAAGTGCCCATGATGTACACCGATGCTCGGGAGCGCTCCGCTACCAAGCAGGCACTCATCGCGGTTGTGCAACTTGCGATGAAGCGCCTCAAGGGCTGATTGGCTTCTCTACACGGTGAGAGCCCTCTGACGTCTCCGGTCGCGGCCGAAGACGTTTACCCTGGGAGCCGTGATCTATGTCGACGGCTCCGCGCTCGTTCGGTTCCTGCCGGACGTGCGCTACTTCGACGAGTGGAACACATGGGTGTTGCCGCGCCTTAACGAGATCGCGACCACACAACTTGGCTTCACGGAGCTGCGCCAAGCGGCCGAGTTGTATCCCCGCGAGCAGAAGGCACGGGTCTTCGCGATCGTCGAGCAGGTCAAGGCAAAGGTGCCGGTGATCCGTTTCTCCGATGAGAACGTGGGCGTCTCGACGCATGCCGCGAGCGTGCTCAAGCCGTTTGCGGCTCTTCATCTTGGCGCTGCGGTAACCCATCCGGCGATTGACGCCATCGCTACCTACGATGCTGAGCTCGCGCGGGTAGCCGAGTTGTACCAACTGAGCGTGGTGACACCGGGCATGGTTCCCGGCTGGCACAATGGCTCGACGGCGTCTTAGGCGCCAAGGAGAGTTGACCGAGCGGCCGAAGGTGACGGTCTTGAAAACCGTTGTGGCTAAAACCACCGTGGGTTCGAATCCCACACTCTCCGCCACGTGTGCAGCGGGCCGCGGGCACCGCCGTAGGGGCCGACGCTCGGCCTAGCAGCAGTGAGCGCCCGATCCGCACGACACCTGCAAGACGCGGCCAAGTGCCCGCAGGGATTCCATGTTGAGTACGTAATCGACTCGCTGTCCGTCCCGCTGCGGTGCGACGATCCCAGCCGCCTCGAGGCGCTTGAGGTGGTGGTTTGCGGTCGCCTCTGACACATCGAGCGTTCTCGCCACATCGCTCGTGGTGAGGCGGTGCCCCTCGCAACATGAGAGCTCTTGCACGATGCGAACGCGGTTGGCGTCACTGAGGGCCCGCAACCGGGCCGCGATCTCCTGAGCGTCAACTTCCGGATCCGCCGTGGCGGCGCCGAATGGTGCGCAGCACACAGGGCCAGAGACATCGATGACCGGTAGCGCTTTGGGCATGACACGAGTATCGCTAATCATTTGACATCTGTCTAATCGTTGGCCAGGATTTCCTTACGACATATATCGAAAGGAGGTGACGAGATGACGATGTGCATGGATGGATGTTGCAGCGGTGGATGCTGCAGCGGTGGAGGCTGCTGCTGAAGCGCACCAACAGGGGCGTCGAGCGGCCTGATCACCCGCTCTTCGTCCAGTGGGGCACTGCTGCGGCGACCGCGCCCCACGGCTGGACATCGCGGGTGGTTGGTTCGACGGCGTCGGCCCGGTATTGTGGTGGGCCGTACATACGTACGTGGAGACGTCGCATAGTCCGGCCTAGTGCGCGGTCCTGCTAAGACCGTGAGGGGCTTAACCCCCCTCCGTGGGTTCAAATCCCCCCGTCTCCGCTGAGTGTGTGGCGCGTCGCAAGCGAGCCGCTATACTCGTTTCTCGGCCCTCGTGGCCGTGCGCCCTTAGCTCAACGGATAGAGCATCTGACTACGGATCAGAAGGTTGGGGGTTCGAATCCCTCAGGGCGCGCACCTGCCCCAGTCGGTCCAGCCGGCTGGGGTTTCTGCTTTCACGAGGTCGGTTGCGACCTGACAACTCGCTCGCCCTCCGCATCCAAGTCGATGCGCTCACGCACTTCGGTGCCGTCCGAGGACACGATTGAGACCGCGATCTCTCGGCCAGCCGGCGCCAAGCGCACGGTGACGGCGCCATCGTGCGCGGCGTCAAGGACCGCGACAACGTGATCGGACATCCTCTTGATTGCCTCACCGCTGGGCAAGCTTTCGCCGCGGTCATCTAGCAAAGTGACATCCACGCCTCGCGCTCGCGCTTCCGTGGCCGCCTCCGCGATGCTTGGGTTCACAAGCGACCTGCCGCGCACGCCATCGCGCAAGAGGGCCTCGGCGGTCGCAAAGCGTCGCTTTCCCGCGATATCCGCTGGCGGCCCCACGGTGACGAGTTCCTTGAGCAGGGGTACAGCTGAGGAGCGCAATTCGACCACCCGCTGCTGGCGGATCTGAGCGGAGGTGGCGCCCTCCGCGGCCTCCACGGCCGAGACCACCGAGCGCTCGTCGAATTCATTGATCTGACGTGCCGTCCGCCGCAGGTTCAGCTCGAACAAGGTGGCGACAAAGAGGATGGCCGCGTGAGTGTCGAGAAGCATCGCGCCGTCCACAGCCCCGCGGCCCACAGAAATGGACCAGAACAACGTTCCGGCGGCCATGCATGCGTACCCGAGCCAAGCAAAGCCTGGCCGGCGTCGCAGTGCGAGGAAGAAGAGCAGCCACGTGTTGGAGCCCAGGTGCCAGCTGGCGCGGCCAGGAGGTCCGACGTCGGGCAACTGGAAGGCGACAAGCAAGGTCGACGCTGTCACTGCCACCACGATGCCCCACGTCCACAGCCGAGGGAACGGGTCAGGGGCGTCGAGGACGATCAGCACTGCGGCGGCATTGACAATCGCGACGGCGAGCAAGACGGGGAACGGATCCTTCACCTCGTCGAGCGTGCTGAATGCGTAGAGGAAGTTGGAAAACACAAACAGCGCGACGACCACGCGGGCGGGATCGGATGTGAGCCGCAGCAGCTGCGAGGCATCGACCCCGAAAGGCAATGGGGAGCTCATGCTCCACGCTCCCATCGCAGGATGACGTCGGTGCCGAGCCCCGGGCGGGAGTGCACGTCCGCATGGCCGCCGGTGACGAGCGCCATGCGCTCGATGATGCTGAGCCGAATGCCAAGGCGGCGGGATGCGACGGATCGAATGTTGAAACCTCGCCCTCGGTCACGCACGGCCACGGTCAGTCCGAGCGGGTGAGCGGCAATCTCAACTGCCCGCGGCACATCCTCTGTGTCGATGCCCGCATGGCGCACGCTATTGCGCAGTGCCTCGGCAAGCGCATCATTGAGCGCCGTCACCGCCTCCGCGGGGATGGCGAGCTCGGCTTCGGTGGCGATGGTGACCTCGGAGGCCGGGGCGATGCGAGCAACGATCTCCACGAGAGTGCGCACCACCTCCGCCACGGTGTACTCACGTGTCGTCGCATCCCGAGTCTCGAGATGTTCGATTGCATCGATGGCCACGCGCGCTTGATCAGCGAGGGACGGTGGCGGATTGTCACGCGCGGCGGTGAGGAGCACCGACATGATGTCGTCGTGAACCATTGCGTTGATCCGCGTCTCCTCGCGCTCGCGGGTGCGTGACGCGGCGGTGCGCGCCGCCTGCACGCGCGCTTGGCGCGAGGCGGCGTCCAGTCGATCTGCCGCGCCGATCACACCCGTCGCAGCCGCCATGAGGATCACGATGAAAACGAAAGACCCGACGCCGTCGAGGAACGCCGCCTTCGCCGCGTCTTCGCGTACAACAGCCTGCACCGTTCCGATGACGATGCCTTGGCCGATGCCATAAAGCCAAATGCTCTTGCTTTGCCAAGCGGTCGCCAGGATCATCCCGTGCAACGCGTGAATCCCTTGGTACCACGGCGTAGCGTTCTGTTCTAGGACTTCGCCTCGCAGGCCGAGCGGGAAGAACGCCATGCCGACGAGAAACACGAGCGCTGTTGTGATGGCGATGCGACGCATGACAGGGCGCGGCACAAACCACGTGAGGGCGCCAAGCGCGGCAGGAAGCACGATCGCGACGGCGACCAAGGTGAGGGCGTACCACGTTGCCAACTGCGGCATCTGGTGGCCGATGCCGCCCACGCCAGGGAAGAGAACCGCCGTGTAGATGACGGCGGCAGCGCCAACCGACGAGTAGAGGAGCCGCTCGAGACGCGCCCGAGCGGTGTCTTCGCTGACCCGATCAACCGCGGTCAGCTCTGCGGTCATGCCGTGGGGTCGTCGAGGATTCCATCCTCGAGCGCGCGTTTGTACAAGTCGATGCGAGAATGCGCGGGCCTGCCGGCCTCCGCGTACTTGCGGCGAATCCGGCTCACGTAGTCCGCGACGGTCTCACGCGAAAGTCCCGTGGTCTGCGCCACCGATACCGCAGTCTCACCTGATGCATACAGGCTGAGCACTTCTTGTTCCCGCGCGGACAGCTTGGCGTCGGCGAGGACCTCATCAGCATCGATTGCAGCCGCCCAGTCGGTGCCAAAGACTTCACGGCCTTCCGCCGCGGTCCGCACGGCCTCAAGCAGAACGTCGGCCGCAACGGACTTGCGGATGAGGCCGAGTGCGCCGGAGCGGGCGGCCGACTGAATGAGCCGGCGGTCCTCGGCTCCTGTGTAGATGAGGACGTGGGAGCCCATTGCGTGGATGGCGTCCACATTCTCCTCGGGCTTTGAGCCGTCGCTCAGCCGCAAGTCGAGAACAACAAGGTCGATTGACTCGCCCAGACCGGGAAGGTCGTCAACCGACTCGACCATGCCAACGAGGCGCAAATCAGGCGCTGACTCGACGAGGTCCTTGAACCCAATAGCGATGAGCGCATGGTCCTCGACCAGGGCGATCGTGCGTGGGGCAGACATGGGATCCCTCTCGCTGGTGTTGCCGGTCACATTATCCCGTGGGGGCGGTCCACGTGTAGCCCCCGGACCGTGCGTTTGTTCACAGTATGCCCCCCTAATGAGGGGCATAGAGGTGAAGTGTCCGTTTTATGTGCCCCCATAAATAGGGGCTTGCAGGGCTTGCGGAGCCATGGGATTCTTCTACGCGAGGGGGGACTCCTTCCTCCCTGACATGGGAGGCGGGTCCGATGGAATGGGGCGTTGAGGAGACCGTATTAGCCGGTCTCGGCGCCCTTTTTCTATGTGGCGTCGCGCTCTCCGTGCATCCCCGGTTGACGCTTTCTCTCGCCTCGCGCATCGCCCTCGCTCTTGCCGCTGGCGGTTACCTTGCCGCAGCAGTGGGTTCCTCATCGATGGAAATCGTCGGCGGCCCCCGCGTCGTATGGATCTTGCCTGTCGCTCCTTTGGCGGCGGCCGTCATCGTCACGCGCGACATGATGAAGACGGGCACGATGCGCCGCGTCCATGCAATGTCCCGTGCCGCGTCAGTGGAATATGAACTCGAGCGTGACGCTGCGGCAAAGCGGGCACGGGCGGCGAACCCCAACACCCCTGCAACGGAGCTGGCCGACATGGCGTACACCGAGCCCGCGGTGCGGGAGACGATTGCGGCCAACCCTGCTACTCCGTCGTCTGTACTGGCGTGGCTTGCCACGACCGGCGATGACGCAGTTCTCAACGCCATTGCCTCGCGTGGCGGCACAACGTCTCCGGGTGTGCATCACTAGCATCGGCTTCAAGACCCTGAAGCAATGCCCGGTGCAGCGGAGGTATGCGTGGTGAAGCGAGTGGTGGCGATGGTTGTGCTCGCGGCCGTGGCGCTCTCCGGATGCGGTGCCGAACAGGCCCCGACTCCCGCCGTCGGCGAGTGCTTCAACGTCGATCCTGATGACACCCAGATGACATCTGTCGACGCCTTCACGTGCGATACGGAGCACGACGCCGAGGTTTACTTTGTGGGCGACGTGGACGCTCCGGAGGAGTACGACGCTCTTGTAGTCGACGCTGCCGCGCGCGCCTCGTGCTTTGCGGCCTTTGGCGAGTACGTGGGCGTTGACTATTACTCAAGCGCGATTGAGATCCTCTACGACGTCCCATCACAGAAGGCGTGGGATCGCGGCGACCGCACACTCATGTGCGCCCTTTACACACCCGCGGACGGGACAGCCGAGATGACGCGGACCACCGGCTCGCTTAAGGACTCGATGAAGTAGCGCGCCGCTCAGGCGAGTGCCGATACGTCAAAGTCGATGACCACAGGAACGTGGTCCGACGCTCCCTTGCCCTTGCGCTCATCCCTTTCGATCGTCGCCGCAGTGGCGGCGCTCGCGGCACCGGCAGAGCCGTAAAGGAAGTCGATGCGCATGCCTTCCCCACGCGGGAAGCGCAATAGTTTGTAATCCCAGAATGTGTACCGCCGTTCATCGGGGATGAAGCGTCGGCTCAACTCGGTGTAACCCGCCTTCTCGAGAAGCGCGAGGTCTGCCCGCACCTCCGCAGTGACATGTGTTTGCGCCTCGGGATCTGTCTCATCCCAGATGTCAGTGGGCAGGGGAGCGACGTTGAAGTCGCCGCCGATGACTGTTGGCCGGGACGCCCAGCCGGCGGCAGCGTCGGCCAAATTTGCAAGAAACTGACGCTTATAGGGGTAGTGCGGGTCCGCAACGCCGCGTCCGTTGGGCACGTAGACGCTCCATGCCCGCAAAGGGCCGCAGGTGGCACCGATCGCGCGCGCCTCGACCACCGCGTCCTGGCCGGCCTTGCCAAAGGCAGGCTGCGCCGCGAAAGCCGTCTCAACCTCGGCCAATCCCACTCGCGAGGCGATGCCCACGCCGTTCCATTGGTTGAGCCCGTGCAGCGCCACCTCGTAGCCGGCGGACTCAAAGGCGAGCACCGGCGCCTGATCCGGCTTGCATTTGATCTCCTGCATGAGAAGTACATCGATCTGCGCGCGCTCAAGGTAATCGACAACGCGATCGACACGGGCTCGCAGTGAATTGACATTCCAAGTGGCCACTCGCATGACCCCACGCTACCCACCCCGTAGCCTGGTGAGGTGGCTACCGCATTGATCACAGGTGCAAGTTCCGGTCTTGGCGAGGAGTTCGCGTGGCAGCTCGCGGCCGCCGGGAGGGACGTTGTCCTCGTCGCCAGATCGCGTGACCGGCTGAGCGAACTCGCTGACATGCTCTCCGGCGTCACCGGCGTGAAGACCGAGGTGCTTGTCGCTGATCTCGCAACCGCCGAAGGCCTGCAGGCCGTGGCGGATCGTGTGGCTGACGCTGAACGCCCCATCGATCTCCTCGTCAACAACGCTGGCTACGGTCTCCCCGCCGGCTTCCTCGTAACCGACGTGGACCAAGAGGTCGCCGCTCTCGACGTGATGGTGAAGGCCGTGCTCGTGTTGTCGCACGCGGCCGCGCACGCGATGGTGGCTCGCGGTCGCGGCGCGATCCTCAACGTCGCCTCGGTCGCCGCATGGCTTGGCAATTCCTCGTACTCCGCGCATAAATCGTGGGTGACGGCCTTCACGGAGTCCATTGCGAGCCAATTGCGCGGGACGGGCGTGAGCGCCACCGCGGTGCTCCCCGGGTTGACGCACACTGAGTTTCACGAGCGCGCGCGCCTTGCCGAGTACGAAGACTTGCCCGAGATCGCCTGGCTCGATGCGGACCAGGTGGTCGAGTCCGCGCTCGCGGCCGTGCGGCGCAAGACTGTGCTCGTCACACCGTCTGTGCGTTACGCCGCGCTCACGTCGGTAGTGCGGACGCTTCCGCGCTCGTGGGTGCGTGCCGCATCCCGGCGGCGCAACACCTGAGAACGCGTTCGTGATGGCTCAGCTTGATGAGGACTCAGCGCACTAACTCGACGGCGGTCCATGAGCACGCCGGAAGGGTGATGCGAAGCCGTCCATCGGCGAGGCTCACCGTCGAGTTGTCCTTGACTCCCACTCGCTCTGGCTCCTCGAGAGTGTTGCACGCGTAGGGGTCCTCGTCCGCGAGTGTCAGCGCCGCAGCCACGGCCGACGCTCCAAGTGCGCGCACGTCGATCTCCACCTCCGTGGGGGCGTCGGTCGAGCGGTTGAGAAGGAAGAGCGCGGCATCGTTTCCGTCCCGCGTGGCGACGGCATCGACAAGCGGCACGTCGCCGTAACGCCCGGTGGATGCGACCGGCGCATCAACCGTCACGGCAACCGCTTCGCCGCGCGCCAAACGCGAGGTGATGGCAAAGGGGAAGAAGGTGGTCTGGCGCCACGCGGGCCCGCCGGGCTCGGTCATGATCGGGCCGATGACGTTGACGAGTTGGGCCATGCATGCGGTCTTCACGCGGTCGGCATGCTTGAGCAGCGCGATCAAGAGACCACCTACCACCACGCCGTCGGCCACCGAGTAGATGTCCTCAAGCAAGCGTGGCGCGATGGGCCAGTTGTCGATGCCGGTGATCGCTTCCTTCTCCATGTGGCGCTTGAGGTACCACACGTTCCATTCGTCGAAGGAGAGGTTGATCGTCTTGTCCGATCCCGTCGCCGCCTTCACCTCGTCCGCAACGGCAACGACCTCGTCGATGAAACCTTCCATGTCGACGCCGCTCGCAAGAAAACTCGAGAGGTCCCCATCCCGCTCCCAGTAGTAGGCATGGCACGAGAGGAGATCGACGTACTCGTAGGTCGCTTCCAGTACCGTGCGCTCCCAGTGCCCAAAGGTGGGCATGTCCCGCGACGAGGAGCCGCAGGCCACCAATGTGGTGTCTGGGTCGATGAGTCGAATCGCATGCGCCACGGAGGCCGCCTTCTTCGCGTAATCCTCCGCGCTGAGATGACCGAGCTGCCATGGCCCGTCCATCTCGTTGCCTAGGCACCACACGTTGGGGCGAATCGGTGAGCGGCGTCCGTTGGCCGCCCGAGCGTCGGACAGTGCCGTGCCCGAGTCGATGACGCAGTACTCGACAAAGTCGAGCGCCTCCTCGAGGCCGCGGGTGCCAAAGTTGACAGCGAGCATCGGCTCCGCGCCCGTGCGATCAAGCCACGTCATGAACTCGTGAAGGCCCACCTCATTCGTCTCGATCGTGTGCCACGCGAGATCGAGGCGGCGCGGGCGCAGTTCGCGGGGGCCGACGCCGTCTTCCCAGCGATAGCCGGACACGAAGTTTCCGCCGGGGTAGCGAATGATCGAGACACCGAGTTCTGCCACAAGGTCGAGGACGTCTTGACGAAAGCCGTCGGCGTCGGCCGTCGGGTGTCCGGGCTCGTAAATGCCGGTGTACACGCTGCGTCCCAAATGCTCGACAAAGGAGCCGAAGAGGAAACGGTCGATGGTGCCAATCGTGGCGTCGGCAGAGACAGCAAGGTGCGCGGAAACCATGGGAGGTCCTTCGGTCGTGGCGGCGACGCGACAAGATGACTGTAACCCGAAGCGACAAGGACCCTCGCTAGGCTGATCGTCATGACCCTGCCCACGCCCCGTGAACAGCTCCGTGACCTCATCAGCGAACTTGCCGTGGTGCGTGGACGAGTGACTCTCGCTTCCGGCAAAGAAGCGGATTACTACGTCGATTTGCGTCGCGTCACTCTTCACCACGCGGCGGCTCCGCTCATTGGCCATCTCATGCTCGATGCGCTCGAGGAAGCCGGTTACGGTCCCGCGGATATCGACGCGGTTGGTGGTCTCACTCTTGGTGCTGACCCGGTGGCGACGGCGATTCTCCACGCTGCGGCTTCGCGAGGGCTTGCACTCGACGCGTTTGTGGTGCGGAAGGAGTCGAAGGCACATGGTCTGCAGCGCCGCATTGAAGGCCCCGACGTTGCTGGCCGCACAGTCGTGGCTGTCGAGGACACGTCGACTACTGGTGGTTCTGTGATGACCGCCGTGGAGGCGCTCCGAGATGCAGGCGCCACGGTGGCAGCGGTGGCGGTCATTGTTGATCGCGACACAGGTGCGCGCCAGGCGATCGAGGCGGAAGGACTGCCATACCTTGCGCTGTACGGGCTCGCTGATCTGGGACTGTGACTGAGTTTTCCCCAACTCCACCTCCCCGTCGCCGGCATGCGTCGAGCGACGCTTAGCATGGGGACGTAGACATGGGTCTTAATCGAGGAGGGGTCATGATTCCCACGCTGATCGTCGTCGGGATTGTCGTAGTGCTCGGCCTATTCGTCGTGGTTCAGTACAACGCGCTGGTTCGCTTGCGCAACCTCGTCCAAGAGGCATGGCGCCAGATTGATGTCGAGCTCCAGCGTCGGCACAACCTCATTCCCAACCTCGTTGAGGCCGTCAAGGGATACGCCGCCCATGAGAAGGCGACCTTTGCCGAGGTGACCGCCGCACGCGCCGCCGCTACGACGGCGAGCCAGAGCGTCTCCGAGCAAGCTCAGAGCGAGAACATGCTGACGCAGGCCTTGGGCAAACTCTTTGCTGTCGCCGAGGCGTATCCCGAACTGCGCGCAAGCGAGAACTTCCAGCAGTTGCAGACGGAACTCGCCAATACCGAGGACCGGATCGCCGCCGGACGTCGCTTCTACAACGCAAATGTGCGTGCGCTCAACACCAAGACCGAGGTGTTCCCCACCAACCTCATCGCTGGTCCATTTGGCTTCACGCGCGCCGATTATTTTGAGATTGAGGAGCCCGAGGCGCGCCAGGCCCCTGAGGTGCGGTTCTAGCGGTTGGGGGAGGCCTAGGCCTCCGGGTCCACCTCGTGCATCGCGGCGCGAGCGGAGCGCTTCGCCATCCAATGCTTGACCGTCTCGAAGACCATTGGCAGCACCGACACAAAGACGATGAGAATGAGGGCGACCTCGATGTTGTTCTTCACCACATCGAAGCGTCCGAGCCAGTAACCGAGCATCGTGACGCCAACGCCCCACACAAGTGCGCCAATGACGTTGAAGCGAACAAAGCGCGAGTACGGCATCTTGCCGACGCCCGCAGCCACGGGGATGTACGTGCGGACAAAGGGCACGAACTGGGCGAGCACGATCGCCCTGCCGCCGTAGCGCTCAAAGAATGCGTGAGTACGGTCGACGTACGCCTGCTTGAAGATGCGTGAATCCGGGCGATGGAAGATCTTCGGCCCGCTCAGCCTGCCGATCCAGTAGCCCGATTGCGGGCCGATGAAGGCGGCGAGGCCGATGAGCCCCGCGACCGCCCAAATCGGCAGGTTTATCTGCCCCGTGCCGGTGAACAGACCCGCCGTGAAGAGCAGCGAGTCGCCGGGCAGGAACGGGAACAGCAATCCGGTCTCGATGATGATGACGGCGCAGATGCCGGCGAGGGCCCACGTCCCGTAACGATCGATGAACGAGTTGATCAAGTGATCGGGATCCATCCAGTCAGGACCGATCATGGGCAAAGACGCAGCGGAGACCATCACGGGTTCAGCCTACGGTGCGCCAGGTCTCGCTTGTCAGCGTGTGGGCTGGTTACATGGGGGCATGACGCCCACGCCCTTTGGCACGCCGCTCGCACATGGAGCCATCCGGGTCCTCCTGCTCGGTGCTGGAGAGCTCGGAAAGGAACTGGCGATCTCCTTCCAGTCCCTCGGTGTGGAAGTGGTGGCGTGCGATCGCTACGAGCACGCACCCGCTATGCAAGTGGCGCATCGCGCGTACGTGGTGGACCTCCTCGATGCCAACGCCTTGCGTGCGATCATCGAAGCCGAACAGCCGTCGCTCATCGTGCCTGAACTCGATGCGATCAACACGGAAGAACTCGCAGAGTTCGAGAGCCGGGGGTTCAAGGTGGCGCCAAGCGCGTCGGCAGCACGCGTGACGATGGACCGCGCACGCACCCGCTTGCTTGTGGCGGAGGAACTTGGCCTGCCCACCTCGCCGTATCGCATTGCGGAGTCCGTGGACGAGGTGAAGGCTGCCGTCGAGGAACTCGGCATGCCCGTCATCGTCAAGCCATTGATGTCGTCGTCCAGCAAGGGTCAGGCGGTCATCCGCGACGTGAGCGAGTGCGAGAGCGCGTGGCGCCACGCGTCAGAGGACGGGCGAGCCGCGTCTGCACGTGTCATTGTTGAGTCGGTTGTCAACTTCGACTACGAAGTCACCCTTCTCACCGTGCGCCACATCTCTGGCACCACCTTCATGGATCCCATTGGACATATTCAGGGCGATGCCGGCTTCCGGGAGTCCTGGCAACCGCAGCCGATGTCGCAAGCGGCGGCACTGGAGGCACGCCGCATCGCCAGCACTGTGACCGACGCGCTCGGAGGCTGGGGAGTCTTTGGCGTTGAGCTCTTTGTGCGCGGCGATGAGGTGATCTTCTCCGAGATCTCACCGCGCCCTCATGACACGGGCATTGTCACGCTGGCCTCGAACCCGACACATGAGTTCGCCATCCACGTGCGAGCCGTTCTTGGCCTGCCTGTCCATCATGTGAACGCCGAGCCGGCGGCGGCATGCGTGCTCGTCGCAGAGGGCTCAGGCGTGCCGACATTCCATGGTGTGGCCGACGCTTTGAGCCGCCCGGACACGGACCTGCGGCTTTTCGGAAAGCCGAGAGTGGACGGCCGTCGCCGCGTGGGCGTCGCTCTCGCTCGCGGGGCCACGGTTGAGGATGCGCGCGCCCGGGCCGCGGAAGCCGCAGGCAGCATCACGATCACGCTTGAGTGAGTTCACCGTGACAGAACCGATAAGCGACAACGAGTTCCAGGTGTCCCCTCAGGATGAGGTGGGCGTGGGTCCGTGGAACGGCGACTGGCCCACTGACCCTCGCTTTGATCGCCGACTCCTCGCCGAGGGCGACCGCCGCAACGTGGTTGACCGCTACCGCTATTGGACGCATGAGGCGATTGTGGCGGACCTCGATGCGCGCCGCCACCCTTTTCACGTGGCCATCGAGAACTGGCAGCACGACTTCAATATCGGCTCCGTGGTGCGCACGGCGAATGCCTTCATGGCACACGAGGTGCACATTGTGGGCAACCGCCGTTGGAACCGTCGAGGCGCCATGGTGACCGACAGATACCAGCACATTCGTCACCACTCGACGGTGGAAGAGTTCATTGCGTGGGCGAGTGAGGCGGGCCTGGGCGTGCTTGCCATCGACAACCTTCCGGGCTCGGTTCCCCTTGAGACGTACCCCGTAGAAAGGGAGTGTGTGCTCGTCTTCGGCCAAGAGAGCGTCGGCTTGTCCGACGCGATGCGGGAGGCGGCCGACGCGACGCTCGCCATCGCTCAATACGGGTCGACACGTTCGATCAATGCTGGCGCGGCAGCGGCGATTGCGATGCACCGGTGGATCACTCTTCACGCCGATATTGCGGCGGGGCATGGCGACGGAGTCAACTGAGGACCAAAGACCAGCGCAGATCGGGTCCCGCATCTGACAGAATGGTTTGCGGTTCGTTCCCTCTCACGTTCAGGAGTAACGCAATGGCTATCGCCACCGTTGAGTCGTATGCCGCGATGCTGGACGCCGCCAAGGCCGGCGGCTATGCCTTCCCCGCGATCAACATCACGTCGTCGTCCACCGTCACCGCGGCCATCCAGGGCTTTGCCGAGGCTGAGTCGGACGGCATCATCCAGGTTTCCGTCGGTGGCGGTCAGTACGCCTCCGGCAGCACGATCAAGGACCAGGTTGTCGGCTCGCTCGCCTTGGCCGCTTACGCCCGTGAGGTGGCGAACTCCTACGGCGTGACGATTGCTCTGCACACCGACCACTGCCACAAGACGTACTTGGACAACTGGCTCAAGCCGCTGCTCAAGATCGAGGCGGACCAGGTTGCCGCCGGTGGCTCGCCGATCTTCAACTCGCACATGTGGGATGGCTCGACCGTCCCCATGGACGAGAACCTCGCCATCGCCGAGGAGCTCCTTGAGCTGTCGCAGGCCGCCCGTACCATCCTCGAGATCGAGATCGGTGTTGTCGGTGGTGAAGAGGACGGTCACTCCGCCGAGATCAACGACAAGCTGTACTCGACCCCTGAGGACGGCATCGCCACCATCGAGAAGCTTGGCCTGGGCGAGAAGGGCCGCTACCTGACGGCGCTCACGTTCGGCAACGTGCACGGCGCCTACAAGCCCGGCGCGGTCAAGCTCCGTCCCGAGATTCTCGGTGACATCCAGGCAGCCGCCGGCGCGAAGTTCGGCAAGGACAAGCCCTTCGACCTCGTCTTCCACGGTGGTTCGGGCTCCACTGCCGAAGAGATCGCCACTGCCGTGAGCCACGGCGTGGTCAAGATGAACATCGACACGGACACCCAGTACGCATACACGCGTCCCGTCGTTGACCACATGATGAAGAACTACGACGGCGTCCTCAAGGTTGACGGCGAGTGGGGCAACAAGAAGGCCTACGACCCGCGCGCTTGGGGCAAGCTGGCTGAGGCAGGCATGGCCGCTCGCGTTGTCGAGGCGTGCCAGCAGCTTGGCTCGGCTGGTAAGAAGATCTAGCAACAGTGATGCGGAACGCCCCCGGTCGCTAGATTGCACCGGGGGCGTTTGCACGTTCCACCCACTACCACCAAGCCCCGGCGTCGACCGGGTGAGGGGAGGGCGCCATGCCAGGCGTCGTGATCGTCGGAGCCCAATGGGGCGACGAAGGCAAAGGCAAGGCCACCGATGTCCTCGGAAGCCGCGTCGACTATGTCGTGAAGTTCAATGGCGGCAACAACGCTGGTCACACTGTGGTGATCGGCGACCAGAAGTTCGCCCTCCATCTCTTGCCATCGGGCATCCTCACGCCCGATGTCACGCCCGTCATCGGCAATGGCGTCGTGGTGGACATCAACGTTTTGATGTCGGAGCTTGACGCCTTGATTGAGCGCGGCGTGGACCCGTCCAAGTTGCTCATCTCGAACGCCGCCCACGTCATCGCGCCGTATGCGCGCACCCTCGATCAGGTGACGGAGCGCTTCCTTGGCAAGCGCAAAATCGGCACCACGGGCCGCGGCATCGGTCCCGCATACGCGGACAAGATCAACCGCGTCGGTATCCGCATGGGCGACTTGTTTGACGAGGCCGTCTTGCGCGACAAGAT
The DNA here is from genome assembly GCA_023411615.1 of Actinomycetes bacterium. GTDB lineage: Bacteria > Actinomycetota > Actinomycetes > Actinomycetales > Demequinaceae > Demequina. Next base: position 13,053 of record JAEYOR010000063.1, on the reverse strand, counting down.
CGAAGGCGCACTCGCCGCGAAGAATCACCTGCTCGTCAAGGTGTACAACCGCCGCGCGATCACCGTGGACGAGGTCGCCGAGGAGCTGCTCACCTACCGGGACCGCTTGGCGCCCATGGTGACGGATACGTCGCTCGTCCTCAATCAGGCCCTCGATGCCGGCAAGACGGTCCTGTTCGAGGGTGGTCAAGCGACGATGCTCGACGTCGATCACGGCACCTACCCCTTTGTCACGTCCTCCAACGCGACGGCAGGTGGCGCGTGCACCGGCTCTGGTGTGGGACCCACCAAGATCGATTCGGTCATTGGCATCGTCAAGGCGTACACGACGCGTGTGGGCGAGGGACCGTTCCCCACGGAGCTTGAGGACGAGTGGGGCGAGCGCTTGCGCAATGTGGGCCACGAGTTTGGCACCACCACCGGAAGGCCGCGTCGCTGTGGGTGGTATGACGCTGTCATCGCCCGCTACTCGGCGCGCGTCAATGGACTCACTGACCTTGTGCTGACAAAGCTCGATGTGTTGACCGGCATCAAGGCGATTCCTGTGTGCGTCGCTTACGAGGTGGGTGGCAAGCGAGTGGATGAATTGCCACAGGACCAGGCGGACTTCGCCGCTGCGGTGCCGATCTACGAGACATTCCCCGGTTGGGAAGAGGACATCTCGGCGGCACGCGAGTTTGGCGATCTCCCGCGCAACGCCCAGGACTACGTCGTCGCGCTCGAGAAGATCTCGGGCTGCCGCATCTCCGCGATCGGCGTGGGCCCGGCACGCGACGAGATCATCGTGCGTCACGACCTCCTCCACGCGCGCCTCTAGTACCCGTCCTCGCCCGCCCACCTGAGCCTCGGGTCATCTCTCGGCGAACATCGGCGGGAGACGAGGCCCACCCGCACTGGTTAGGCTGGACGACGTGAAGATCCTCCTCGTCGGTTCCGGCGCGCGCGAGCATGCTCTCGCCCGGGCACTTTGCCAAGACCCCGCCGTCGGCGCACTGCACGCACTGCCCGGCAACCCGGGCATCGGCTCAGTGGTCAGCGTCAAAGGCATGCCCACCGTGCTCCATCAGGGCAACCCGCTCGATCCGCGAGCGGTGACGGAACTTGCGACGGAAGTGGGCGCCAACCTCGTGGTCATCGGCCCAGAAGCGCCTCTCGTGGCCGGTGTGGCCGACGCGCTGCGAGCGGCGGGATTCCCCACCTTTGGGCCCGACGCCGCGGCAGCAAAGCTCGAAGGGTCGAAGGCCTTCGCAAAAGAGATCATGGCGGCGGCCAACGTGCCAACGGCCGAGCCGCGGGTATGTGCGACCCCCGCCGAGCTGGAAGCGGCCCTCGACGAATTTGGTGCCCCCTACGTCGTCAAGGACGACGGCTTGGCAGCAGGCAAGGGCGTGGTGGTGACGGACAACCGTAAGGAAGCGGTCGCACACGGTCTCGGTGTCATTGAAGCAGGCGGAGTTGTGGTGGTCGAGGAGTATCTCGACGGGCCCGAGGTGAGCCTCTTTTGCATTTCGGACGGCCGCAGCGTGGTGCCGTTGCAGCCGGCACAGGACTTCAAGCGTGCCTTCGATGGCGACGAGGGGCCCAACACAGGTGGAATGGGCGCGTACACGCCATTGCCATGGGCGCCCGCCGACCTTGCTCACACGGTGGTGTCCACGGTGGCGCAACCGACGATCGACGAGATGGCGCGCCGTGGCACGCCGTTTGTTGGGGTGCTCTACTGCGGTCTCGCGCTCACGTCCAAGGGCCTGAGAGTGGTTGAGTTCAACGCGCGTTTTGGTGATCCGGAGACTCAAGCGGTGCTCGCCCAATTGCGGACTCCGCTTGCGGGTGTCCTGCTTGCCGCAGCCGAGGGCCGCCTCAGTGATCTTCCACCACTCGAGTGGCAGGAAGGCGGCGCCGTCACCGTGGTGATCGCGGCGAAGGGTTACCCGGCGACGCCACGTTCGGGGGACCCGATCGGGGGCCTCGCCGAGGTCGAGGATGAGCCGGATGTGCATGTGCTGCACGCTGGCACCGCGTTCACGGACGAAGGCACTTTGGTGTCCGCTGGCGGTCGTGTGCTGTCGGTGGTCGGTCAGGGCGCCACGTTGGCCGCGGCACGCGAGAGGGCCTATAAGGGCGTCGACTACATCACGTTGGAAGGCGCTCACAACCGCTCCGATATCGCCTTGGCGGTGGCACATGCCGACGCCGCAGATGCCGAGGTGCATTAGGAATGCCTGGTTTCTCTGCACCGCCTGAGGTGGTGCCGATTTCGGGATGGCGCCACGTGTACAGCGGCAAGGTTCGTGACCTTTATGTGCCTGAGTCTGCCCACCCGAACGGCGATGTCATGCTCGTCGTGGCGTCGGACCGCATCAGCGCATACGACTGGGTGCTCCCCTCGGAGATCCCCGGCAAGGGCGGTGTCCTGACGGCATTGTCGCTGTGGTGGTTCGATCGCTTGCGCGATGTGGTGCGTGATCACACTGTTGAGGCCGACGTCCCCGTGCAGGTGCAAGGGCGCGCCATGGTGGTGCGGCGGCTCGACATGTTCCCGGTCGAGTGTGTGGCGCGGGGTTACCTCACTGGCTCAGGTCTCGCCGAGTATCGCGAGTGCGGCACGGTGTGCGGCATCGCGCTGCCTGAGGGCCTCGAGGATGGCTCGCGCTTGCCGCATCCGATCTTCACCCCGGCGACAAAGGCCGCGGTGGGGGACCACGACATCAACGTCACTTTCGAGGACGTGGTCGCATTGATTGGCGACGAGGACGCGACTGCGCTGCGCGACCTCACGCTCGCGATGTACGAAAGGGCTCATGAGATTGCCTTGACCCGGGGCATCATTCTCGCTGACACCAAGTTTGAGTTTGGGCGCGACGCGAGTGGCGCGATCATGGTGGCTGACGAGGTGCTGACCCCGGATTCAAGTCGGTACTGGCCGGTCGATACGTGGGAGCCGGGCCATCCGCAGCCGAGTTTCGACAAGCAGTTTGTCCGGGATTGGCTCACCTCGCCGGACTGCGGCTGGGATCGCCACGGTGACACGCCGCCTCCGCCGCTCCCTGCTGAGATCATCGATCGGACCCGGTCGCGCTACCTCGAGGCTTACGACCGACTGGTCGGCTGAAGCGCCTGGAACCTCGCGAACCGAGGCATGTTCGGAGACCGATTATTGTCAACCGGTTCACATGCAATGTGATGTGGATCACTGCTAAGTTAGGCGCGCTACGGGAGCATGGGCTCCCGTTTTCTATGCCCTCATGCCGAGGGTTCAAGGGAGGAAACACATGAAGTTGCGTCGTATGAGCGTGGTCGGCGTGATTGCTCTGGGCATTGCTGTGCTGGCAGGTTGCAGTAAGAGCGCCCAGGAGTTTGAGGCGGGTCAGTGCTTGAACGGCCTGCTTGACGCGTCGACTCAGGTCGAGAGCCTGCCCGTTGTTGGCTGCGACAAGGAGCACGAGGGCGAGGTCTACGCCGTCAAGAAGTCGTCGCTCGAGTCGTACAACATGATCGAGGTTGGCGACGAGGCTGACGAGTACTGCCTGGCCGAGTTCAAGACCTACGTGGGCACGGACTACCAGGAGTCCACGCTGTTCTTCACGCACCTCACCCCCTCGAGCCAGTCGTGGTCCTCGGGTGACCGTGACATCGTGTGCATCCTCATGCCTGCCGAGGACACCGTGACGGGTTCGCTCAAGGGCTCAAACCTGTAAGTTCGCTCAGCGAGCTTTCGCCCACATTGACGGGCACCGATCCCGCCGTCGTCGCGCCATGTCGCGAGGGCGGCGGGATCGCCATTTCCCAACGAAAAGCCGGTATGGAGCGTTATCAGCGCATGAACCTTCGCCTCGTCGTATCGGCCGCCGCGGCCCTCTTTCTCGCAACGGGTTGCGCCGCCGAACCGGAAAACGCCGGTCCCTCTGATCGCCACGACTTCGGCAATCCGGGCTACGTCAAGGCGATTACGGCCGATGTCGCGTTCTACCCCGCGTGCGGCAACGAGACTCTCACTGTTGACGGCACGACGTGGTATCAATACGACCCTGCCAACATCGACGAGTTTCCGGACCCTCAACTGAATATCGAGGCGTGGCTCTCGGGCGGCTTTGGCAACAGCGAGGACGACGCCGTCGTTGACACTGACGCCGACGCTGCAGCTGGAATAGCGGGGACCTTGCCTCGCGGGGGCGCGGGCGGTGTGCTCGCGACGATGCGCGGCGTGGCCACGGTTGCTCCGCCTGAATCGGGCGACGACGTTGGCATCTTTGTCGAGTACTCGGGCGACATCGCGTACTGGCAGTCGCAGTCCCAGAAGCTGGCGACGTGGCTGACGACCACGGAAATCACGTACACCTGGGTCTGCTGACGGGCCATCTGGCACCCTTGAGTGAGGTTGGGCCAGGGCTAGACTGAGCCCATGCCCAAGATCATCGTGGACGTCATGCCCAAGCCCGAGATTCTCGACCCCCAGGGAAAGGCCATCGGTGCCGCGCTTGAGCGCCTCGGCATCGACGGTTTCCGCTCGGTTCGCCAAGGCAAGCGCTTTGAGTTGAAGGTTCATGGGGAGATCACCGACGAGGTGCTCGCAACGGTTCAGCATGCAGCAGAGACGCTGCTGAGCAACCCCGTCATTGAGGACGTCGTCTCGGTGCGCGTCAAGCAGTGCGGCGGCAACTGTGGTTGCGGCAATCACGGCGGCGCCGCGAGCGACGCGGCCTTGCCTGCGGGCGCCGAGGACCTCCTCGCATGAGTGCACGGATCGGCGTCGTCACCTTTCCGGGATCGCTCGACGACCGCGATGCCTTGCGCGCCATTCGCATCGCCGGTGCGGAGCCGGTCTCGCTTTTCCACGCTGAGCCCGACCTCAAGAACGTTGATGCCGTGGTGCTCCCGGGCGGCTTCTCTTACGGCGACTATCTGCGTGCGGGTGCGATCGCGCGCTTCTCGCCCATCATGGACAAGGTGGTTGACGCCGCACATGGGGGCATGCCGGTCCTCGGAATCTGCAATGGGTTCCAGATCCTCACTGAGGTGCACCTGTTGCCGGGCTCGATGATCAAGAACGACCACCGCCATTTTGTGTGCCGCGACCAGACGTTACGAGTCGAGAACGCCCAGACCGCGTGGACCAGCGCATACTCCGCTGGTGACGAGATTGTTGTCCCGCTCAAGAATCAGGACGGCCAGTACGTCGCCGATGAGCGCGTTCTTGACGAGCTCGAGGCCGAGGGCCGGGTCGTCTTCCGCTACGCGGGGTGGAACCCCAACGGCTCCCGCCGTGACATTGCTGGGGTGACGAATGCGCGCGGAAACGTGGTGGGCTTGATGCCGCACCCCGAGCACGCAGTTGAGCCGGGCTTTGGCCCCGAAGGCGTTGGCACGAGCGCAACAAGCACCGACGGACTCGGGTTCTTTGCCTCCGTGATCGATGGGGTCCTCGCCACCGCCTAGGTTCCTTCATCAGGCCACAACGAGGCGATGCCTCAAGTGGTGCGCAGGCGATTGCGAATCTCGACGAGAGCGTCGAAGGTGACGCGGTTGAAGTCTGCTCCCAACTGATTGGGCACTGTCACCAACAAGGTGTCTGCCGTCATGACAGCGTCGTCCCCGCGAAGTTCCGCGACGATCTTGTCAATGCTGCCCACATACGTCTTGCCAAAGGTCGACAGAGTGTTTTCGAGCTCGCCCACATGGTCGCGGTTGCCGCCCATCTTGTCCCGCTCCAACAGGGGTCCAAAATAGCGCGCAGTCTGGTCGTCGATGATCGGCATGACGGAACGTGACACAGAAACGCGCGGCTCACCGGCGTGTCCGGCGGCGCGCCATGCCTCGCGGAACACGTCGATCTGGCGCGCCTGGACAACGCCGAGCGGTTCACCGGTTGCCTCGAGCACGAGAGTTGACGACATGAGATGCATGCCGAGTTCGCCCACGCGTCGCGCCGAATCATTCGATCCCGCCCCATACCAAATGCGCTCCGACAGGCCCGGTGCTTGTGGCGTGATGGGCAGCTTCTGGCCATGCATGACGTGTGCCGTGGGGCCAGGCTCCGCGATGCCGACGCCGGAAATCGCTTCGCGAAAGCGGGCGATGCGCGCAGCTGCGTCCTCAGCAGGTGACATCCCATCGGGAAGGGGATAGCCAAAGCTGCCGGGGCCGTCGAGCGGAGCCTCTGGTGAGCCGCGGCTGACGCCCAACTGCAAACGCCCGTTCGCGATGAGATCGGCCGTCGCGGCTGCCTCCGCCATATACAGAGGATTCTCGTAACGCATGTTGATGACGCCGGTGCCCAGTTCTACTGTGTGGGTCCGCGCGCCCATCGCGGCGAGCAGCGGAAAGGGGGAGGAGATGTTTTGGTCGTAGTGGTGGACGCGAATCCATGCGCCGTCCATACCGGCGTCTTCGGCCGCCTCGGCCAGCGCAATTGTGTCGTGCATGAGGTCAGCTGGCGTACGCACCACGGAGCCGGGTGCCTTCGACCACCATCCGAAGGACAAGAAGCCGATCTTCTGCATAAGTGCATCCTCTCACTGACGCCTTCAGTTGACGCGTCACCTAAGGGCCGAAACGGCTGGAAGACCCACGCTATTCCGCAGGTGGAGGACTACGCTCGGGCCATGATCACCGTGGTGGCGGTTCCGTTCACCGATCCGCGCGCGCAATCACTGTGGCATGAGCAGCAACTGGAGATGGCGCGCCGTTATGACGACGCCCAGGCTCCAGGCCGGCTCAATCCTCACGGCGTCTTCGTCTCTTTACTCGGGCTCAATGAGGCAGGTGAGCCGGTTGGCACCGTTGCCGCACGATGGTCAACAGCGCATGGCCCCGGCATTGCAGAAGTCAAGCGCCTCTACGTCGTGCCGGCACATCGCCGGAGTGGGTACGCGCGCGTCTTGATGGGAGCCCTTGAACGGGCGGCCGAGCGCATGGGTGCAATCCAACTGGTACTCGAGACGGGCCTCGGGCAGCCGGAAGCGATCTCCCTCTACCAGCGCATCGGCTACGACCGCATCACGCCCTACGGTCAGTGGGCCGGCCATCCCCAGGTTGTCTGCATGGGCAAGCACCTGCCCACGCGCGTGCTTGTCATCAACGGCGCGATGGGGGCAGGAAAGACGGCGACGGGTTACGCGGCGCTCAGCCTCCTGGGTGACGCGGGTGTGCGAGTGGGATTCGTTGACGCCGACGCTCTATGCGAGGCCTCGCCGCGCGAGGACGATGACCCGTATCACCAGCGTCTCTTGTTCGCGTCCCTCACCGCACTCGCGCCCGTCTATCGAGAGCGGGGCCTTGGCTGCATGATGGTGGCGCGCGTGGTCGAGGATCCCGAGGATCGTGACCGCTATGCGCGCGCCTTTGCAAGTCCTGGGGGTCACGCGAGTGTCTCGATTGTCCAGGTGGAGGCCGCTGCCGTCGTGCGGGAGGCGCGCCTCGTCGCGCGTGAGCCCGACGGTGAGTGGACGGACTTTGCCCTCGCGCGCACCCAAGAGATCTCCGACGCTCTTGAGGAGCTCGAGCTTGACGACGCCGTGGTGAGCACGGACGGTGTGACCCGCGAGGAGGCGGCGCGAGACGTGCTCGACGCTGCGGGCTGGTGGGTTCCCGACGCCGAACCTCTCGTTTAGGCTGCGGCTGCCCCTTCTAATGCGAAACGCACGGCCGCGTCCGCATGCAGTGCGAGGGCGTCGAAGTACGGCCCCTCGACGTCATCTTCGGTGACGAGCATCGGAATCTCGGTGCAGCCCGCGACAAAACCTTGACTGCCTTGCGCGGCCAAGTCGCGCGTGATGTTTTGAATGGCGATGCGGCTCTCAGGTGACACGACGCCCCGGGCCAATTCTTCGTAGATGATTCGGTGCACCGCAGTGAGCTCCGGTTCGCGTGGCACGAGTGCCGTGACGCCTCGCCGAGCGAGGTGATCCTTGTAGAAGCTGTCTCGCATCGTGTAGCCGGTGGCAAAGAGGCTGACGGCCGTGCGGCCTTGGGCGAGCACGGCGTCGGCCACTGCATCCCTCACATCGATGACCGGCAGTCCCGATCCCTCCGCCACCTCCCCCGCGATCTTGTGCATCGTGTTGGCGCAGATGACAATTCCCTCGGCTCCGGCGTCGGCCATTGTCGCGGCGTCCTCCGCGAAGAGACGGGCGAGACCGGCCCAGTCTCCCGCTTCTTGTGCCGCAGCAATGGCGGCGAAGTTGTAGGAGCGCACAAGGAGATCGCCGGACGCGACGCCTCCGAGCTCCTTGTTGATGCCCTCGTTGATGAGGCGTTCGTACTCAAGGGAGGAGTGCCATGTCACTCCACCAAGGAGTCCAAGGCGGCGGGGTGTGCTCATGCCCTCACCTTAGGTCGCAGGGAGGGGTCCGGTGGGGGCGGGGGTGGCATTGTTCACAACATTCCAGTGCGATGGAAGGTTAGCGTACGATGGGCTTATGCGTATCGGACAACTTGCAGACGCGGCCGGACTCACGCCCAAGACCATTCGGTATTACGAGAGCATCGGCCTGCTCGCTGCGCCCGCGCGTCAAGCCAATGGGTACCGCCACTATGACCGGTCTACTCTCGAGCGCCTCGCCTTCATCCGCGACGCCCAGGCGGCTGGCCTCACGCTGAGCGAAGTGGGACGCATTCTGCAGATGAAGGCTGATGGCGAGGGCACCTGCCAGCACACGCGGTCGCTCTTGCACCGCCACCTCGATGATGTGACAGAACAGATCCGCCGGCTCGAGGCCGCGAAGGCCGAGCTGGTGGCGCTGGTAACGCGTGCGGATGCACTCGACCCGACATCGTGCACCGACCCGGAGCGCTGCCAAGTGATATCACTTGACCTTCCAGTGGGGGGGAAGGTTTACGGTGGGATGGACAGTCCGCAAGGGCGGCATGACCATGACGCCCACACCGCGAACCTGACGGCTGCAAGGAGCTCATGATGACGACCACCGACACCAATCCCGACGACGTCCAGGTGATGAACCTTGCCGTTGGCGGCATGACGTGCGCGGGATGCGCTGCCGGCATCCAGCGAGGACTCGCCGCGATCCCTGGTGTCACCGAGGCCGACGTCAATGTGGCCACCCGGCGGGCCACGGTCCGGGCTGATGGCACCATCGATCCAGCCGAGCTCGACATCATGATGCGCAGCGCGATCGAGGGTCTTGGCTATCAGGTGCTCACGCCACGTGCCAGCCATGAGCACGGCTCACACAGCGCCGCGATGAGCCGAGAGGACGAGCACGCCGCGCATCTCAATGCCGACGCCACTCGCATCGCCGACTTGCGCCGCCGCTTCCTCGTCAGCGCCATTCTCACGGTGCCGGTCGTCCTCATCTCGATGGTGATGGCTCTGCAGTTCACGGGGTGGGAGTGGGTGGTCGGTGCGCTCACCACGCCTGTCGTCTTTTACGGAGGCTGGACCTTCCACCGGTCGACCATCGCCTCGGCTCGGCATGGCGCGACGACGATGGACACTCTCGTCACGCTCGGTTCTCTCGCCGCATGGACGTGGTCCGTCGTGGTGCTCGTGCGCGGCACCGGGCACGTCTACTTCGAAACCGCCGCCGTCATTGTGTCGCTCATTGTGCTCGGCAAATGGCTTGAGGTGAGGTCATCCGCCCACGCGGGGGATGCCATCCGCGCCTTGTCCGCGCGGCAGTCCGCCACCGCCACCCTTGAAGACGGCACCGTCATCGCTCGTGATGCCCTCGAGGTGGGCATGCGTTTTGTCGTGAAGCCCGGGGAGACCATTGCGACCGATGGCGTGGTGGTCGAAGGCGAGGCTGCGGTCGACGCCTCTCTTGTCACCGGCGAATCGGCGCCAGTCGCCGTCCGGGAGGGCACTGACGTGGTGGGCGGCACCATCGCAACCGACGGTGCGCTCACGGTCGAGGCGACACGAGTGGGCGCTGAGACGATGCTTGCGCAGATTGCCCGCATGGTTGACGAAGCGCAAACGGGCAAGGCGCAGGTGCAACGCCTAGCCGATCGCATTTCCGCCATCTTTGTCCCCATCGTCATTGCCTTGGCAATCGCGACTTTGGTGGTGTGGCTCCTCGCAACGGGAGACTCAGCGCGTGCCGTCTCGGCCGCCGTCGCCGTCCTCATCATTTCGTGCCCGTGCGCCCTCGGCCTCGCAACGCCGCTGGCGATCATGGTGGGAGTGGGCCGCGGTGCACAAATGGGCGTCCTCATTCGTGGCCCCCGCGTTCTCGAGGACACGCGTTCGCTCACCGCCGTGGTCTTTGACAAGACCGGCACTCTCACAACGGGTGACATGTCCGTCACTGCAACCCACGCCCCCCAATTGGACGCCGACGCTGCCACCGCTTTGGTGCGAGCCGCGGCCTCGGTCGAGTCCCGTTCCGAGCACCCGATCGCAAAAGCCATCACCGCTCACGCCGGGGAGACCGCGCCCATCAAGTCCTTCCGTTCGCTACCCGGACGGGGAGCCGTTGCCACGGTTCAGGCCGCTAGTGCCACCGGAGGGAACGTCGATGTGACAGTGGGCTCACGCCGTTTGTTTGACTCGATCTCCGACGATCTCGCCTCGTGGGCGAAAGAGCAGGAGGCTGAAGGGCGCACAGTGGTCTTTGCCGGCCGTTCGGCCCCGGTGGGCGGAGGCCTTCTCGACAGTTCTGGTGGTGTGACGACGCGCGAGCAGCTCGCCGCAGAGATTGCCTTTGCTGTGGCGGACACGGTGAAGCCGGGCGCACGTGAAGCCGTTGACACCTTGCGGGGGCGTGGCCTGACCGTCACCCTTCTCACTGGCGACAATGAGCGCGTTGCCCATGCGGTCGCTGCCCAGGTGGGCATTGATGAGGTGATAGCCGAGGTGCTCCCCGGCGACAAGGCTGCCGAGATCGAACGTCTTCGTCAGGGTGGCCGACGTGTCGCAATGGTGGGCGATGGTGTGAACGACGCCCCTGCGCTCGCGGTCGCCGACATCGGCATCGCGATCGGGACAGGTGCCGACGTGGCGCGGGAAGCGTCGGACATCACCGTTGTCAGCGGTGACGTGCGGGCGGTGCCCGATGCGATCAGTTTGGCGCGTCGCACACTTGGCACAATCCGGGGCAACTTGTTCTGGGCCTTCGCTTACAACGTGGTGGCGATTCCCCTCGCCGCCTTTGGCTTGCTTAACCCGATGATCGCCGCCGGCGCCATGGGTGGGTCCAGCCTCTTTGTCGTTGGCAATTCGTTGCGCTTGCGGGCCTATCGCGCAAGCCGGTAAACGCGCGCTAGATCGCGTCGAGAGCGCGAGCGAGGTCCTCGCGAAGGTCCTCGACGTCCTCAAGGCCAATCGACAAACGGACCGTTGCTGCACAGATTCCAACGGCTGCCCGGCCCTCAACGCCAATGCGGCGATGGGTGGTAGTCGCAGGATGCGTCGCGATCGACTTTGCATCGCCGAGATTGTTCGACAAGTCGACGATGCGCAATGCATCGAGGAAGCGGAACGTCGCACGTTTCGCTTCTTCGCCGTGTGGGTCGATTCCCTCGGGCAGTGCGATGTCAAAGGTGACGAGAGTGCCGCCGAGAGTCATCTGTTGCTTGGCGCGCTCATGTTGTGGGTGGCTGACCAAGAAGGGGTGACGGACCATCGCCACCTTGGGGTGGGCCTCAAGCCACTGGGCGAGGTCAAGGGCAGAGGCCGCCTGCGCGCGCACGCGCAATGACATCGTCTCGAGCGACTTGGACAGGACCCACGCCGTGAATGGGTTCATCGTCGCGCCGATCGTGCGCACCATCGTCCGCACGGGACCGTTGATGTAGTCAGCGCGCCCGAGCACGGCACCGCCGAGAACGCGGCCCTGACCGTCGATGTGCTTGGTTGCGGAGTAGACAACGGCGTCGGCACCGAGTTCGAGAGGACGCTGGCCGAGCGGAGTCGCGAAGACGTTGTCGACAATGAAGATCGCGCCCGCCTTCTTTGCCAACGCGGCGACGGCATTAATGTCAACAACGTCCTGCATCGGATTGGAGGGGGACTCGATGAAGACGGCGTCGGCGGGTGTGGCGAGAGCCTCTTCCCACGCCGCATTGTCGTGGGCCTCGACATAGTCGACCGTGATACCCCAATTGGCGAAGTAGTCATCGAACACCGCGATGGTGGAACCGAACAGCGCCCGGCCCGTCACAAGGCGCGAGCCCTGCTTGAGGATCGACGCGAGAGACACGAACACGGCAGCCATCCCCGTGGCCGTTGCGAAACACGCTTCGGCACCTTCGATGGCGGCGAGGCGTTCCTCGAAGGTGGTGACGGTGGGGTTGCCGTAGCGCGAGTACTGGTAGCGCTCGATGTCGCCAGCGAATGCCGCCTCAGCCTCGGCGGCGTTTGGATACACGTATCCCTGCGTGATGAAGAGCGGTTCCGACATCTCGTCAAAGGCGCTGCGGTGAATACCAGCACGCACCGCGAGGGTGTCAGGCCGGTACGTGGTGGTGCTGTGGGCGGCGCGGGGGGACACGGCGTCGGTCATGCTCACAGGTTAGTGGCATGTGGTGCCGCCAGGTCCCGCGAAAAAAGCGCCGCGGGACCCGACGGGCACCGCTTAGGCGCGAGACACCACCTGAACGGTGGCGTCGGCGCCGGTGACGACAGGTGCCTCAGGCGTGCCTGAAATGCGGAGCGGGTGCACGCTGCCATCGGGCTGGACGACCTGCATGGTCATGTCCAGCTGTGAGGGAACGCCAAAGAGGCGCACGGTGAGGCCGTCGAGATAGTCGTAGTCCGGTCGGTCCGTGCGGGAGCCAAGGGCGATGGCCGCCCCCTCCCGCACATACAACGGCACGGTGTCGAAGCCGTGGGTCTCACTGCGCCATGTGCCGCCCGTGACCGCTTCGCCCGTCCACCAGTTAGTCCACGTTCCGGCAGGCAGGTAGAACGAGACCTCTCCCGACGCGCTCATCACGGGTGCGACGAGCAGGTCAGGGCCGAGCATGAACTGCTGGTCAAGGTACGTGATCGCCGGGTCCTGCGGGAACTCGAAGAACATGGGCCGCGCGACTGAGACACCAGTCGCGGCGGCCGCGGCCCTCACGGCGGAGAGGTACGGCATGAGGGAGTTCTTG
>JAEYOR010000044.1 GCA_023411615.1 Actinomycetes bacterium | reverse complement strand
CCCCCCCCCACCAAACGATCACTACGTCGACGTTGGTGCTCGTGGAGCTGATCGACGAGGGCTTTGCGTGGATTTCGTCCAAGGGCGAGGTGGCAAAGCTGCTGTGGTCGGCGATATGCGCGAAGTGGAGTGCGAAGGTTAGGGCTTGTTTTCTGCTGTGATCGGCCGGAGCGGTATGGGCAAGGCAGGCGAAGGCGGCCTGCTGGTGCTTATTCACTTCAGCAATGCCTGCGAGCCATTGCGCGCCGTTCTAGCCCGTGTGGGTGAAGGAGGGGTCCCGCTGGATGCGAACGGCGCATGAGTAGAGATGGAGCTCTATCATCCAAATCGATCTCAACCGTTCAAGAGGCTGCAAGCTATTGCAACGTAAGCGTCCGCGTCGCCGGCTTCCCGCCTTCGTAGCCACGCGCCATGATGTTTCCAGTAGAAGGGTTGGCCAGCATCGCCAATCGCGTGTCGGGATTGAGGATTGGCCAACGGACCCACGCGAATTCCGGATCCCACTCAATGGCGGTGGTGCGCATGGCCGTTAGCCGAGCCTTATTCTCGAATGCGGCATGATGCCGGCGCTCTTGGGCTACCGCGCGCCATTCGTTGGCTGCGAAGGCATCCTGGAGCGTGACGTATGCGGTCGGCAGACGCTCAATCGTCACGGTTTCATGGGCACGAATTCCGGCCAGTGTGAAAATGACGGGCGTCGAGACCGGTGTCGCTTCGAGCATCGTCCGAGCGGTCTCAAAATCCGGCGCCGTCTCGAACACTTGGCGAAGCAAATGAATGGGTTGAAGGTTCTTTGAGCGCCAAATCGCGCCATGCGATAGAAGGCGATCCAAGCTTTCGATTCCGATCTGGCGAGGAAGAGAGGGTTGATTGATGGCTGCGGCGAACCGGCCAGGCGCTGCGGCCTGAATAACGCCGGTAAATGCGGGCCAGGTGAATGATATCCAAGCGCCGAGTGGGTTCGCTATCCGCGCCGCCACGACATGACGACCGATGCCGGGCACGTCCCAGTCGAGCGTCCGCTGGAGCACCGCCGATCTCCCATCGACGGCAGGCCTAGCAGCAGTGGTGCACCCCCACTCATAGGACACATTGAGATAGTAGATGCCCGGCCGTCCTGCGCGTGTGGCGAGCGTATCTATTTCAGCCAGGTAGGGCGAGCCGTTGCGCTTTAGCCAGCGGCGCGAGAGGAAGTCCGCGGCGCGAAGAGTGCGCTCGGATACGTGGCCTGTCGTCGCGTCAAGAAGCGCCAGTGCGCGACTGCCTATGCGCTCGGCCACGGCCATCGCGAAGTCAGACCCAACATCGCACACGGGAATGTTTGGTAGATCGCTCTTTGCCATCAACGTTTCTTGCCAGTGCCGCTTCAATTGACCATGAAATCAACTGAGAGTGCACGGTTTACATTGTTTCAGCCACGCACCAGGTTGGCCTGTGTCGTTGTCTCATTCTATTGCATAGGTCATCCGCTGCAGAAAGGATAGTGCCGGGTATCAGGTGAGCCTGTCGTCGCGATTAGAAAATCACACGATGCGGAGGACGTTACTGTACGGGCAGGTCGATGCGAGCCTGCAGCTCAGAAGCGAAGCAGAAGGACAGAGAACCATGGGATTGCTTGTCGACGGTGTCTGGCAGGATCAGTGGTACGATACCCAGAGCACCGGCGGGCGCTTTGTGCGCAAGGACTCTGCGTTCCGGAACTGGGTTACGCCCGATGCTTCACCGGGTCCGAGCGGCAGGGGAGGCTTTGAAGCGGAACCGGGCCGCTATCACCTTTATGTCTCGCTTGCCTGTCCCTGGGCGCATCGGACGTTCATTTTCCGCAAACTTAAGAAGCTCGATGCCTTGATCAGCGTGTCGGTCGTGCATTGGCTCATGCTGGAGAACGGCTGGACCTTCGAGGAGGGGCCGGGGGTCGTGCCGGATCCAATCCACGGCGCCCGCTTTTTGCATGAGGTCTACACCAACGCCCAACCTCACTATACTGGTCGGGTCACCGTGCCGGTGCTTTGGGACAAGGCGACCGGGAGCATCGTGAACAATGAGTCGTCCGAAATCATCCGGATGTTCAACTCAGCTTTCGATGAGTGTGGCGCGGCGCCGGGCGACTTCTATCCGGCGAAATTGCAGCCGCAGATCGATGCCTGGAACGCCCGGATCTATGAAACCGTTAACAATGGCGTCTACAAGGCGGGGTTTGCTACCACGCAGACGGCATACGAAGCCGCTTTCACCGAGCTGTTCGCGACGCTGGATCTCATTGAGGAGCATCTTTGCACGCACCGCTATCTTTTGGGGGATCGCTTGACCGAAGCGGATTGGCGATTATTCACAACTTTGGTGCGGTTCGATCCGGTCTACGTCGGCCACTTCAAATGCAACCTGCGAAGGATTGCCGACTATCCGAACCTGTCCGGCTATCTGCGGGACCTTTATCAGGTGCCGGGCGTCGCGCAGACCGTCAACATGAAGCATATCAAAAGCCACTACTTCGAGAGTCATCGCACCATCAATCCGACCGGTATCGTCCCCGTCGGCCCCGCAATGGATCTCACCATTCCTCACGGGCGTTGCTGATGTCTGTGGAACAGGGATGGGAATAGTCTTCGATTTGATGGCCCCTATCATTCCAAACCGTCCCAGGCGATGCCATCAGCATAGCAAGGACCCATGAACTACCACTGATCATAGTCTAACTATTGAACGTTTGTGTGATTAACGTTGGCTCTTCGGGCGCGCGACATTCTTTTGGGCGTACCGATGAGCGGACCATGGATGTGCTTACATGCACGGGGGACCTGAACACAGAAGTTGCCCGAGATGCTACGCGATGCCCTGACTTGGAACGCTTTTGAGAGGTGACGGTTCGTTTGAAGGCGAGTCGGCTCTCCAGTTTATCCGGATGAGCGCGCCAACGCGGCAGCGATGGCATCCTTGATCTCCAGGCGCCGCTTGCGAAGTTCAACTTCGTGCAGATGATCGACGGGCTTTACGTTGGTTTCCGCGAGGTGGATCTGATCATTCACCGCGTCGTAGTCCCGCAGCAACTGCGCAAAGTCCGGGGCGCTCACTTTCAACTTGTGAATGGCCTCGAGTTGATCGGGAAATTCTTCGGCGAGCGTATGCGGCGTGTTCGACATGGTGTCTCCTTGGTATCGTACGGTGCAACGAGATACAGATAGTTACTGTTCCTTGCTCGCACAGGAAAAGCACAGCGCGGCCTCGGGGCGCGCCTCCAGGCGCCTTGGTGCGATCGTCGCTCCGCACCGTACGCACTCGCCGTAGACACCTTGTGCAATGCGGGTCAGCGCGCGCTTCACAGAAGCAATCTCGCGCGAGATGAGCGCGGCTTGGCCTGCCAGCGACTGATCGTCTTCCATCTCGATTGCGCGCTCGGATGAATCTTGACTAAGCGGCTCGTCCAAATCCTGGGCGATCCGGCCCTGTCGTTCTTCCAGTTCGGCGAGCTGGGCTTCGAGACGAGCCTTAGCTGCGGCGAGATCGGACATATTCAACTCCTTATTTGCCGCCACTTGATCGGCGATGCATTATGCGTGTAAATCGACAGCAGCGCGTACGAAACCCTCTGCTTTCAACGAGCACAAAGTCGCTTCGCGGAGTGCTGATGCGATGTGCACACAGATTGAGCTGGAAACCGCACGCCGCCATTGCGTCCCCAACAGCGAACCGTAGCATTGATTCTAGCTGACGAAGGGAAGCGGGGCTGAGAATTTATGGATTGGATTACGAGGTTTTTTCGCGGGAAGCCTGACGGCAGTGGAAACGTACCGACCACAGACGACATCGGTTCCGACGTACCAATTCGCAGCGCGAAGCAAGATCGCTTACGGCGATCCCCGTTTGCGGCGCGAATAGCGGTTGTGTTGAAAGGGCCGAGTGTCGAGGAAGGACGCGTTTTCGCGATCAGGGGCGCATGGGGAACCGGCAAGTCCTCACTCAAGAACATGATCATCGAGGAGTTGGGAACAGACGCAAACGTAAAGTGGCTCGACTTCAACCCGTGGCAATGGGCGGATGGCGATGCCATCACCAAAGCGCTGTTTCGCGAAATGGCGGACAGGCTTGGAGGCAAATTGTCGAAAGGAGCTACGGAACGCGCACGGCTGCTTCGGCAATACGGTTCTGTCCTGACGCAATCCGCCGGCCCTCTCAAGCAAGCCGCGACCTCTTTGCCTCAACTTTCGGCGCTTCTCGCGAGTGCATCGGTTCTTGCATTGGCGGGAGGGTTAGGGCTCACGTTGCCATCCGCGACAACGGTCGCAGCGGTGTTGGCGGCTGTTGGCATTGGTGCTGTCGTCCTTGGCGCCATAGCGCAAATTCTGGGACGTGACCGATGGTCCGCACCCCTCGACGAGATCCGCCTCGCATTGGAAAAGAGTCTACGAAATCTTGACCGCCCACTGATCGTGTTCGTCGATGACATCGATCGGCTAGAGCCTGAACAGATTCGTCTTTTGATCAGGCAGGTGAAGGTCAACGCAAACCTGCCGAACATAACTTTCGTTCTGCGGTTTCAGTCGAGCATTGTGGAAGCGGGGCTCGAGCCCATAGCGAACGGTGAAGGACGCGCTTTTCTCGAGAAGATCGTCCAGGCCAACTTCGATCTCCCATCAGTGCCTAGGTCAATGGTACACGCGGTTATGACGCAGGACTTGGCGACGATTGCTGGCAAGTACGCAGCTGCGGAGAATGGCTTCAAAGATCTGCGGTGGGGGAACGCGCTGTTAGGTTCCATACAGCCGCTAATCACCAATCTTCGAGATGCGCGCAGATATTTGTCCTCGGTGGCTATTCACCTCCCGCTACACGTCGGCAAGACAGCGTTTGAGGTGAACATCATCGACTTTTTGGCACTGGAAGCTCTGCGCGTGTTTGAGCCGAACGTGCACAGCGCATTGTTCGAGGCGCAGAACCTGCTGCTTCAAAGCGGACGTTTCACCGGTGACAGACGCGATGACGAACATAAAGGCCGCGTTGAAGCGCTCGTGGCGCTTTCTTCGGAGCGCAATCGAGACGCGGTACGAGCGATGCTCAAGGAGCTCTTCCCGGGCATCGGTTGGGCCTTTGGTGGTAGCCATTACTCAGCGGGCGAATGGGGTGGGGAATGGTCGCGGGAGAAGCGTGTTTGCACGCCCCGCTTTTTCCCGCGCTACTTCGAGCTACAGACACCGGATGGTGAACTCTCCGAAAGTGAGTTCCGCGACGTCTTGCTGGCTTCGGATAGTACGGAGCGGCTAAGCGTGGCCGTAGAATCGCTTCGCAAGCGCAACCTTACAGCGTCTCTCGCAGCCCGTATGGACGAGGCGGTCGATGACCTGCCGGTGGCAAACGCATCAGTGCTGCTCCCAGCGATGTTCAGCTTGGGTCAATCGTTGGTTGATCTTAGGTCCGCTGGTCCATTCAATTCGCCGTGGACATCTGCTTGGAGGGCGATCAGCTGGTACGCACGGAGACTTCCGGAAGTTGACAGAGGTCCCCTCCTGCTGGCGGCGCTAAGGCAATCCAGCGCTCTCTCTGTTGGTTCCATGCTCATCCACTTGAACAGCCCGGATGAGCAGAGTGGCGATAGCCGGTTGGAGCCTGCGATCTCCTCGGACTGGGTGCAGCAGCTTAAGGGTGAGTGGATCGAACAAGTGTCTGCACTAGCAAGAGACGGACGCTTGCTGGACGCCTCCGATCTCGGCTCGTTCCTGTTTCGATGGCATGACTACACGGGAAGCGACAAAGCGCCAAAACTGTGGGTCGCCGAGGCTGTTGCAACGGATGAGGGGCTAGCGGCGGTCGTCTCCAAGCTCATGCAAGTAGGAAGAAGCCATAGCGCTGGGGATTTCGTTACATCACGTTACGACATGTTTGACAGAAGCTTGATCGAAACGTTCTTCGATGCCAACGCAATGGAAGATAGGCTGACTTCCATCAATCGAGCGGTATGCTCACAAGAGCAGCTTCATGCCCTAGATGTGCTCGGACGACATCTCGCCAAGTGGAAGATCGCAAGTTCCGCTCCCGAATCTGCAAGCGAGTAGCTTGGAATGTGCTGAACTCAAGGTGGCCAGAGGCCGCTGGAATCCGACACTGCCATCGGTGGTGCATCCCTTCGCAAGCGTGTGAACGACCGTTCAAAGGTGTTGGCTCAGTTCCGGTGAATGTGTTGCGCGCCGCTCGGATCCTGATTTGATGGGCTCGTGCTGAAGCGTCGTCGCGCTAGCGGCGCTGGCAGCATCCGCATCTGAGTGGGCAGGTGTGGTTTCCCCCGGGAGATGGTCGGTTTCGAGAGGGCGACGTCATTCGTGACGTCGTGCCGGCCATCTCTTGTCGGTTGCCGGAGGAGGATGAGCCCTGATGCGTTGGTTGTTGGTACTGGCGCTGGGGTGCGCCGGTGACGTGCGTGCGGAGATCCACACCAAAAAATGGAGCCTCGGTACGGTCGCTGATTGGCGCTATGCGCTGGCGCCGATCGATATCCGGCTTGGGCCGCATGAGGCGACATTGGTGGTAGCGCGCCTTGAGCGCATGGATCTTCTTCGCGTCTATGACGTGAGCGGTGATGGCGATTGGGCTCGCGTGTTTGCGTTGGGTTATGACGCGGGGCTCGTGCGCGGGTGGGTACTACTGGGAGATCTTCTGCATCGCACGCGGCCGGTTCAAGGGAGGATAGGAAAATGACCCGGATCACGTTTGTGCATGCGGACGATGTCGCTCATCAGCGCGACCTCGGCCGAGAGCTTGGCACGACGTATCGCATGCGCGATGGAAACGTGCAGCCTTTCAACAAGGGCTTTCTCACGTGGGACTTCCCCCTCATGAGTGTCGACCTTTGGCATAGCCTCACCGGGCCGTTTCTCAAGGGCGAAGCGGACGGTGAGATGGTGCAGGTCGGCGAATGCGTGGTGTCGGAGAAGCTCGCCTTCACGCAGGAGCTAAGCCTGGGTGAGTTGATTAGCGAAGGCCTCGCGTGGATTGCGGCGAGGGGCAAGGAAGGCCGAGAGGCCAGTCCTGAGTATCGTGGCCCCTCGCTATTCCTGGAGGATTGTGTAGGCGCAGGCGGCCCCTTCGCGGTGGCCAGCATCGCCGGCGAGAGAATGGCGGCGGTGGCGGTGGGGAAGGGCACGTGCGCAGCCAGCGCTGGCTACAATTCCGTGTCGGCCGTGAACGGAGACGCGAGTTCTGCTGCCTCGGCTGGTAAGTGCGCAAGAAGCGTGGCGGCCGGTCCGGATTGCATGGTTGCGGCGAGCGGCTTGCATGGGAAGGCGGCGGGCGTTGGCCCGAAAGCCAAAGTGGGCGTGGTCGGCGATATGGGCGAAGTGGAGTGTGAGGGTGAAGGCTCTGTAGCGGCCGTGATCGGTCGAACCGGTATGGGCAAGGTTGGTGACGGTGGTTTGCTGGTGCTCATTCACTACAGCGAGGCCGGTGAACCCTTGCAGGCTGTATCCGCCCGTGCGGGGAAGGGCGGGACGCTTAAGCCGGACACTTGGTATCAGCTGAATGCGATGGGCGAGTTTGAAGAAACCGAGCTTTACGACATGCGGATCAAGCCCGTCCCGAAGCGCGTGCGCTCCACGTGACGCTCAGATGCGTCGCCGTGGAGGCGGCGGGATCATGCGGGGCGGCGCGAAGAACGGCGCTGGCGTGCGAGGAATGTTTGGTTGAACAACCTTCCTGCAGCTCTCGATGTAGTTCTCGCCGCCGACGTGCGTGAGCCGTGGCTGGTAGACGTAATCGACCCCTGTGCAGTGATTGTCGCCGCCGATGTGCTCGAGCCTGGCCTGGCTCACGATTGTTGCACCGATCACCATGAGAGAGCCACCCACATCCTTTAGCTTCGGTGTGATGATGCGCGATGGCTGATTGACCTTGCCCCCGGAAGGTACTCGCTCATAACTGGAGTCCGTTCTGGTTATGGTCTGTCGTGGACCTTCTTGCAAATTCGTTTGGCGTGAGCCCGTCGAGGCTCGTGTGGGGTCGCTCTCCATTGT
>JAEYOR010000012.1 GCA_023411615.1 Actinomycetes bacterium | reverse complement strand
CCCCACCCTACCACCCCGGCTGCCGACACCGCCGCGGCTTTCACGACACGGCCGCTTCGCGCTGACTCGCCATGCCCGTGTGGCGTAGATCACACTTTCTGTGGTTCGATAGAGCGTATTGGGTCGTTTGTCCCAATGAAGGCCTCGGCCTTGACGCCTGACAAGGTGCCTAAGGGCGCCACCGCCAACGTTGTCGATCTCGCGCTTTGCGCGATCCGTTATTGGAATCGACGACTTTGGGGGAACTGTGGCATCCACGACTCCTGCGACCGTTGAGTCGCCCTCTTTGCCCACCACCTTGTCGAGCGCTGGCATCACGTCGCGTCACGGCACACCGTCACCCGTCCACACCCTCATCGTGTTGCTGTCGACGCTCGGTGTTCTCGTGTACTCGGCGTTCTTGCTCAACCCTCAGCACCGCGGCGATGTGATCCCGTACGTCATGGTGCTCTCCGCCGAATCCGTGCTCGTGTTCCACGCGCTGCTGTCGATGTGGACGATCCTCGCGGGAGCCAACAACCCTCGCGACTTCACGTACTACCTTGCGCAGAACACCTTGTTTCCCAAGGACTTCCGTGGGCACGCCAAGCGCGCGCCGTTCATGATCAATGGTGCCGAACACACCGTTGACGTCTTCATCACCACGTGCGGCGAGGACGTTGACGTCATCAAGAAGACCGTGAAGGCCGCCATTTCGATGCGGGGACGCCACAACACGTGGGTACTCGACGACGGCAAGAGCGATGCCGTCCGTGACCTGGCCGCCTCACTCGGCGCTCGCTACGTGCGGCGCCTCAGTTCGGGAGGCGCCAAGGCGGGCAACGTCAATCACGCGCTCACGCTCGCCAAAGGCGACTTCTTCGCGATCTTCGACGCAGACTTCGTCCCCCATCGGGACTTCCTCATTGAGACAGTGCCGTTCTTTGTCGACCCGAAAGTCGCCTTTGTGCAGACGCCGCAAACGTACGGCAACCTCCACACCGTCGTTGCGCGCGGAGCTGGCTACATGCAAACGGTCTTCTACCGCTTCATTCAGCCGGGCCGTAACCGCTTCAACGCGGCGTTCTGCGTTGGCACGAATGTCGTCTTCCGCCGTACTGCAATCGATGACGTCGATGGCATGTACACCGACTCGAAGTCGGAGGACGTGTGGACGTCGCTACGGCTCCACGAGCGTGGATGGCGATCGGTGTTCATTCCTGACGTGCTCGCAGTTGGCGAGGCGCCCGAGACGATCGAGGCGTACTCGAAGCAGCAGCTGAGATGGGCCACCGGTGGCTTTGAGATCATGCTCACCCACAACCCGCTGAGCCGGCGCCGCAACCTCACGATGGACCAGCGCATCCAGTACTTCGTCACCGCGACGTTCTACCTGACAGGGATCTGCCCGCTCCTCCTGCTGCTTGTGCCATCCCTCGAGATCTACTTCGACATGCGGCCGATGACGGTCTCGGTGAGCGTGCTGACATGGTTCCTCTTCTACGCCGGCTTCTATGTCATGCAGATTCTGCTCGCGTTCTACACACTCGGCTCTTTCCGCTGGGAGACCCTCACGCTCGCGATGGTGTCGTTCCCGATCTACGTGAAAGCACTTGTCAACGTGTTCACCGGCCGCGATGTCGGCTGGCAAGCAACGGGAACCGCACGCGGCAACTCCCCCTACAACTTTGTCGTGCCGCAGATGCTGTTCTTCCTCTTCTTGTCCCTCACCTCCGTTGTCGCTGTCTATCGCGACATCACCAACGGCGTTGCGACTCTCGCGATGGCGTGGAACGTGACGAACACGCTGATCCTCGGCGCGTTCATCATCTCCGTGGCACGCGATGCCCGCCTCCTGCGCCGCGGAGTCGCACCGGTCCAGTCGCCCGCCCCAAGCTCACCCGCGCGCCCACGCACAGTGGTGGCGCGTCCTGCGCCCGAGCCGCACACCTACTTTCCCGCGCCTGGGCGCACCCCCGCCCGCGAACCCGTGGCCGCGATGGCCCGTACGACCACCGCTAAGGAGGCCCGGCTATGACCTGGCGAAATCGACTCAAGCTCCTCATCGGAGTCATTGCGGTCCTGCTCATCGTGAGCACGGCCACGTATGTCTTCACGCTGCGCCAGGGCCAAGCGGTGAGTGTGAGTGCGCACGTTGAGGCACAGACGTACGACGTTGGCGCCGACTACGCCGGAGTTGTCACCCGACGCTTTGTCGAGCCTGGCGACTTTGTGACACCAGGCGATCCGCTATTCGTTGTCGACAGTCTGCAAGTGGCGCGTGACGTCTCAACCGGCGCGTTGACCGTGAGCAACAACGATGTCACGGAACAGGGCGAACTGACAGTCCGCGCGAGCGTCGCTGGAACGGTGAAGTCGCTCGATGTGCATGAGGGAACGTATGTCGCATCGGGAGTTCCTGTCGCCACCATCGAGCGTGACCAGTCCTTGAGCGCCACCGCCGTCTTTGTGCTCGCGCCGCGCGACTTTGGCCGCATCGAGGACAACGCGACGGTTGATCTCATCCTGCCAAATGGACGGGTGGCCCAAGGAACCGTGTCGAGCCTGTCGGTGGAGACCATCGACGGCCGTGCCCATGTCACCGTCGAGATCGCCACCGATGAACTCGTCGCGGGCGCCGACAATGGCCTCGTCCAGGATGGCACGCCGCTTGAAGCACGGCTTCACTTGCGCCAAGACGGCGTCTTTGCAGGCATGCGCGATGCCGCCGATGACCTCATGCGCAAGCTCGGGATCATATGAGGATTGCCCGAGTCGCGCAGTGCGCAGCGGTCATGTCGGCTCTTGTCCTGATCGGCTGCAGTGGGAACGACGCCGAACCGACGGCAAGCGCAGAAGCGACGTATGGCGAGAGCGTGGCGAGTGCCACCCCCGCCGCACCGCATGCTCAAGTGCTCGTTGAGCGCACGGTGAGTACGCTCGCCTCGCCTCGCCTTGACGAGGGCGTCGTCCCCCCGACCAATCGCTGGTACTCCTCCCTCGCCTTTGGCGAACCCGGCCTGCCGGTGTACCCCAAGCCGCTCTCATTCCGTCCGCAAGAAGGCGGCTTCTCGATGGGTCTCACCGAGCCTGTCGCATCGGCCGATGCGATCGTCGCTGCGGCGAACGATGAGCTCGGAGTGCACATCGACGGAGCGAATGGTTTCGCTAGCGTGAGTGCGGCCAGTTCCGTGGGCGCGGACCTCTCCCTGGGTCCTGCCGTCATTACCGTCGCTCAAGGGTGGCCGGCCGTCGCGATGACGGCACGGGAGGCGCTCGGCGCCACGCTCACTCTTCCGTTCGAGGCGGCCGGGAGCAACGTGTCAGTAGCCGAGGTCAACGGCCGACGCTACGGGATCGCTATCCAGAACGGCACCGTGACCGGCACCAAGCTCGAGTTGGAAGCCGGCGGTGTTGCGACGTTTTTTGCCGTGCCTGAGGGCATCGACGGCGAGACGTTTGGCACTGCCATGGGATCGTCGGCGCCGTCACCCCGCGTCGCGTGGTCCATCACGGACGATTCAGCTCGAACCGAGGTGACGTACGGCGACGCGCCCACGGTGGTGGTGGTGCCTGAGGCGCGCGCGGCCACGATGGATATGGCGTGTGACTTGGGACGCTTTGCGACGATTGATGGTCCCTTTGTTGCCTGTGCCACCGCCACGGCGACCTGGACCGTGCCCCTTGTTGAAGCGTCGGCCGCTCTGGACTTGTCGGGGGTGAGTGCAGAACACCGCGAAGCCATTGAAACTGCGCTCGTAGAGGACATCGCGGCGACGCCGTGGACTCTCCCTGAGGACACGTACTTTGGTGGCAAGGCGCTCTACCGCATTGCGAATCTCCTTGCCGTCGCGGATGCCATTGGCCGGAGCGATCTCGCAGATGAACTCGCGGTGCGTTTGAACGAAGAACTGCGACGCTGGGCCGATCCGATGGGCTGCAATGAGCGAGCGAGCGCGTGCTTTGTCTACGACGAATCTGCCCATGGGGTGGTTGGGCTCGCGACAAACTTTGGCTCGGAGAGCTTCAACGATCACTACTTTCACTACGGATACCTGCTCTATGCTGCAGCAATTGCCGGCGCACGTGATCCTGGGCTGCTCGAGGAGATCGGGCCCGTGTTCGACCTTGTTGCCGATGACATCGCGGCGCCAGTTGCCACTGACCTATTCCCTCAATGGCGCCACTTTGACCCGGCAGCGGGTCACTCGTGGGCGTCGGGGACAGCGCCTTTTGCCGATGGCAACAATCAGGAGTCGAGTTCCGAGGCCGTGGCCGCGTGGAACGCGGTGGCGCTGTGGCGTGATCTGCGCGGTGAGCCGCACGAAGCCGATGCCGCGCGGTGGATGCTCTCCGCGGAGGCGGATGCGGCGCGGCGGCTCTATCTGGCCCCGGACCTCAGCGCCTTTCCCGAGTACGCACACTCGACGGTGGGCATCCAGTGGTCGAGCAAGCGTGACTTCGCCACGTGGTTCTCGGCCGAGCCCAGTGCGATTGTGGGCATCCAGCTCATTCCATTGCCACCCGCCGCTGTGCCGGTGCTCGATGCACTCGACGCGGAGCAGCTCGAGGCAGTGGTGGACGCGGCATGGGCGAATGGCACCCCGGAGCAGTTTGGGGACTATCTCCTCATGGCGCAGTCGCTGTCCGAAGAGGAGGCGTCCTCCGCATGGGGCGCCGCTATTGACTTGTCGCCCACGGCGATCGACAACGGCAACTCCCGCTCGTACATGTTGGCCTGGATCGCACTGCAACAGCCCTCCGCCTGAGTGGCCCCCAATAAAGACAGCCAGTTCGTTGGCCCGCGGCACTATGGCGGAGTGCGACACTGCTGACCATGGGACAGGTCATCGATAGGCGGGGCTTGCTCTTTGGCGCCACCGCTTACTTCATTTGGGGCCTCTTCCCCATCTTGATGAAGGCGCTTGAGCCGTCCAACGCTTTTGAGATTGTCGCCTGGCGGGCCTTGTCCTCGCTCGTGGTGTGCCTCCTCATCGCACTCGTCATCGGGGCGTGGCGGCGAGTCTGGGCAGTCGCGTCGGACCGCCGCGTTCTTGGGCGCCTCGCCATGGCGTCGGCGTTCATCTCTGCGAATTGGGGAGTCATGGTGTACGCCGTGGTCACCGACCGCGTGAGTGAAACCTCCCTGGGCTACTACATCAATCCACTTGTCACTGTCGCTCTGTCAGTGGTGTTTCTCGGCGAGCGGTTGCGACGCTTGCAGATGGTGGCGATTGCGGTCGCGGGGATCGCCGTCGCGCTGCTCGCAATCGAGGCGGGCGGGCTGCCGTGGATTTCGATTGTGCTCGCGCTTTCCTTCGCCTTCTACTCTTTCATCAAGAAGGGCATCGGCGACAAGGTTGACGCGCTCAGCGGCCTCACCGTGGAGACGGCGCTCATTGGCCCGTTCGCGGTGCTGACACTGTGGCTCGTCGAGCGTCAGGGCGCCACGACATTTTTGGCTCGCGACGGCGATGGTCTTGGCTGGTGGCACGATGTCATGCTCATTGGCACCGGCACGTGGACTGCGGGCGCTTTGCTCATCTTCGCCGCAGGCGCGCGCCGTCTGCCACTCAACGTGACAGGCCTGCTGCAATACATCGCGCCAACGATGACCTTTGTGCTTGCCGTCACCTACTTTGATGAGGCAATGCCTACCAACCGGTGGTTTGGCTTTGGGCTTGTGTGGATTGCGCTTGTCCTCATCACTTTTGATGCGTGGCGCACCCGTGCACGTGTGGCGAAGCGGGCCGGCGAGCGTCGTGCGGAAGAACAGGACGACGAGCCGGTCACGGAACCCATCTAGCCCCCCCCCCGGCCGAAGCTCCGCACCGCCAACGCC
>JAEYOR010000004.1 GCA_023411615.1 Actinomycetes bacterium | reverse complement strand
GGGAGGGGAGGTGCGGGGAGGGGAGGTGCGGGGAGGGGCTGGGGGCGTTGGCTAGTCTTCGTTGTCCGGTTTGGCGGAGCGCCGAGTCCCGGACCGTCCCGCGCGCATGAGCTTGCTGTCACTGCGGTTGGTTCGCTCGAGGCGCTCTCGCCAGCTGACTCGCCACCAGGCAACTTTCTCGCCTCGGTCGAGGGCGGCCTTGCGCTCTTCACGCTCTTGAGCAAGCCGCATCTCGCGGGTGCGCCGCCTGCGTCGCCCAGTTGTCACGATGTAGTACACCGCGCCAGCGATCCCGAGCAACAACACGGTGACGAGCATCGGCACAAAGATGGCGACAAGGGCGAGGCCAACGGCGAGGGCGTCCTCGGCAAATGAGGCGAGCGGTGCTCCCGTGCCGCCGGTGGCCGCGTTGATCGCTGGCCGCGATGTCGCCTTTCCGGTATGGACCAAGAAAGCGATGATCGCGCCGGTCACTCCGGCGATGAGTGGGTTGTCGCTCCAGAAGTGCTCGTGATCGAGCTCCGCGGCCGACGCTGAGGCGGCAAAGATCACGCCGCCGACCAAGGGGCGAACAGCGGTCTGGATGAGGTCGTTGACGTGGTCGACACCGGGGATCTTGTCGAGAACGAGTTCGGCTGCAAGGAGCAGCAGACCGATGATGATGGTGGGCCACTCTTGCAGCCACATGAGGTTCTCGGGCAGGTCGATGAAGGTTGAGAAGCGCGCGAACATCCCGACAAGTACCAGGGGGATGAATGCGTTGAGGCCTGCCGCGGCCGAAAGCCCGGCTCCCGTCAAGGCGGCGATCATGCTCTCTCCTTCTTGGCGCTCACACGCGCTCTCGCCCAGGGTAACGAACCGGCGCGCGGGCTGTGACGGCACACACGGGAAAGGCCCCCAACGCGAACGTTGGGGGCCTTCGCCTTGATGGGGTGAGCGACGGGGCTCGAACCCGCGACCCTCGCGACCACAACGCGATGCTCTACCAGCTGAGCTACGCCCACCATCGGCCATGAGGCCAGCGAAAAGTGTATCAATAGCGTGGAGGCTGTGGTGACCTTGTCACTCACGAAGCGGAAGCGTCGGTCTCCGAGACGATCGCGGCGGCCGCGCGCGCGCTGTCAGTGTCCGGACCCGGCGCTGCGGCAAAGATGGTTTCGCGGTAGTAACGCAGTTCGCGGATCGAGTCCTCGATATCGCCCAAGGCCCGGTGGCCGCCGGTCTTGGCAGGGGCGTTGAAGAACACGCGCGGGTACCAACGACGCACAAGCTCCTTGATGGAGCTGACGTCAACCACGCGGTAGTGGAGCAGCTCCATCAGTTCGGGCATATCGCGGTCGAGAAATGCCTTGTCCATGCCGACCGTGTTGCCAGCGAGCGGAGCGCGCACGCCTTTGGTCTGACTCGTCACATGATCAATGAGAAGCCTCTGAGCCTCGCCCATCGTGATGCCGTTGTCGAGTTCGGGCAAGAGGCCGGACGTCACGTGCATCTCGCGCACAAAGTCAGTCATTGCTTCGAGGGCCTCGGATGAGGGCTTGATAACAACGCTGAGCCCCGGCCCAAGCGGCGTGAGTTGCGAATCGGTGACGATGCACGCGACCTCAATGAGCGCATCGGTGTTGAGGTCGAGGCCGGTCATCTCGCAATCGATCCACACCAACGGGGCTTCAGGCATGGTCCAACTCTAGGGCCCGAGTGCGAGTGGCGCGGTCGCCATGTCGAGATGCGGGCGCATTCGTGCTTGACAAATATCAACCCACCTGGTTGGTTAGTTACATCACTAACTAACCCAATAACTGAACCGAGGGTTGGCCCAGCCCGACGAGATAACGAAGCGAGGTGATGATGGACGACGATCGCCCGATCTTTCTCCAAGTTGCCGAGCAACTTGAAGAGCAGATCATCAGTGGTGCGATGCCCGAGGAGTCTCAGGTGCCGTCCATCAATGACCTCGCCGCATTCCACCGCATCAACCCGGCAACCGCCTTGCGCGGCATCAACCGCCTCGTCGACGCGGGTGTCCTCTACAAGAAGCGCGGCATCGGCATGTTCGTCGCCGCGGGCGCACGCGAGGTCCTCCTGAGTCAGCGCAGGCTCAACTTCCAAGTCGACTACGTCCGGCCACTCTTTGCGGAAGCGATCCGCATTGGCCTTAGCACCGACGATCTCATCGAACTCATCAGAAAGGAGGCACGCCCATGACCGCGATCATCCACGCACAAGGCGTGTCCAAACGTTTCGGCTCGGTTGACGCCGTCCGAGACGTCACCTTTGACATCGGCCAGCACAGCATCTGCGGGCTGCTCGGCCGCAATGGTGCGGGCAAGACGACGCTCATGAACATGCTGACCGGCCAAGAGTTCGCAGACTCGGGCACCATTCGGCTCTTTGGCGCCGCGCCCGTGGAGAACGCCTCGGTGCTCACGCGCACATGCTTCATCAAGGAGTCGCAGGTCTATCCCGATGGTTTTGGCGGCAAGCACGTGCTGCGCTCGGCATCGTGGGTATACCCCGAATGGGATCACGATCTCGCCGCGCAGGTCGTCAAGGCGCTGAACGTCCCGTTGAACCGGCGCGTGAAGAAGATGTCGCGGGGCCAACGCTCCGCTCTTGGTGTTGCGGTGGGGCTCGCTTCGCGAGCGCCCGTGACCATCTTCGATGAGCCCTATGCGGGCCTCGACGCGGTAGCACGCCACCGCTTCTATGACTTCCTAGTTCGCGACTACGCCGAGCACCCCCGTACGGTCCTCATGTCGACTCATCTCATCGATGAAGTAGCTGATCTTCTCGACCATGTGCTGCTCATCGACGAGGGGAGGCTCATCATCGACGCTCCGGCGGAGGACCTCCGAGGTTCAGCGGTGACGGTCGTCGGTGCGACCGCCGACGTCGAGCGCCTGATCATGGGCCGTCACGTCCTCACTCAGTCCGCACTTGGGGCGGTGACGAGTGCGACGGTGACAGGTCTGAGCGCGGCGGACAAGGCTGGCGCAGTAGCGGCGGGTCTCGAGCTTGTCCCCGTCTCGTTACAGCAGTTGATCATCGACCGCACCCGCGGAACACGACAAGAGGAGGTGGCGTGATGAGCGTTGCTGTCGAAGTCAATCGTGCTCATATCGCAATGCCCGGGTATTGGCGTCGGATTCGCAATGTCGTGAGGATCCATGTGGCGAACCCGATTCCCACTCTCGTCGTGCCATGGCTCATCTTCGCCGCCGTATTCGCCTTGAACCTCGCCATCTGGATCGCTATCGCCAGTGCCGCGGGCGGGCGTGATCAACTCGATCCCGACGCGTTCGCCAACAACGGGGCGATCAGTTGGATCTATGTGTTCCTCATGGTCGCTGCCACGCAAGCGATGAGCCTCACCTTCGCCTTTGCGCTTGGGCTGGGCCTCACTCGACGTGATTACTTCGTCGGCACCGCGCTCTATCTGTCCGGACTCGCAGTGTTTTACGCAACAGGCATGACGGTCCTCGCCGCGATCGAATCGGCGACGGATGGATGGGGGCTCGAGGGATACGTCTTCGCGCCGCTCTTCATGAAGGACCTCTCCACCATCCAACAATTCGCGGTGCACGTGCTGATCGCCTTGTTCTTCTTTGCGACTGGGCTGTTCACCGGAGCGCTATGGGTGAGGTGGCGCGCGATGGGCCTCTATTTCTTCTTTGGAGTACTTGCCTTCGGGATCGCCAGCCTCATCATCGTCGTGTCACTTCTCGACAGGTGGACGAGTGTTGGCGCCTTCTTCACGGATCAGTCGCCCGTGGTGATCGTCGCGTGGACGTTGCCGTGGTCCCTCATCGTGGGAGCCTGCGCGTATCTCGTCCTCCGCCGAGCGACTCCGCGCTGAGTCGTCCCTTAGCCCACTTTGAAGACCCCC
The DNA here is from genome assembly GCA_023411615.1 of Actinomycetes bacterium. Classification (GTDB taxonomy): domain Bacteria; phylum Actinomycetota; class Actinomycetes; order Actinomycetales; family Demequinaceae; genus Demequina. Next base: position 24 of record JAEYOR010000004.1, on the reverse strand, counting down.
GCCCTTCGGGGGGGGGGGGGGGGG
>JAEYOR010000050.1 GCA_023411615.1 Actinomycetes bacterium | reverse complement strand
GGGGGGGGGGGTGGTTGGGGGTGGGGGGGGGGCCTCGCCCCCCCCCCCACCTTGCCGTGCAGGCGGCATTTCATAGCCGCCATGCCGCGCGAGTGGTGACCGCAGTATCGACTGAGTGCGCCCCCGATACCCTGAGGCCGTGTCTCACGCTCCGCGCACTCCTCACCTGAGCCCGGCCGAGGCCGCCGCCCTCAGAAGCGACCTTGCCCAATGGACAGTCGACAGCATCGGCGAGATTGTGGGGGAACGCGCCACTGCCGCTCTCGGCCGGGAGCAGTTGCTGCCCGCCCGCCGTGCAGCCCGCGCGGCCGGTCGCGAGCGCACGGCACTGTTGACGCGTCTGCTCATGCTTGGTGACCAGCTCACCCGTGGCGATGTCGATGCGGCACTGCCCCGGCTTGGGGCGGAGGGCATCATCCGCTGCGGGCTCGCGGAGGCTGCCGGCCACGGCGCCGACGATGTGGTGCAGGCGCGGCTTGACCTTCGGCCATACGCCGCCGCCGATGGCGAAGACGTTGTCACGTGGTGGGTCGCCTCGGACCTGGGAGAGGCCGTGACGGGGACGCGTCTCACCGACGATCACGTCCTCGGCATCGGCGGAGCGAGCACGACTCTCGCCTCCGTGACGATGCGCCAACCAGTGGAGCGCGTGCTCGACCTTGGCACCGGTTCGGGAATCCAAGCGCTTCACGCGTCGCGTCATGCCCGGGAGGTGGTGGCGACCGATATCTCCCACCGCGCTCTCGCGTTTGCCGAGTTCAATCGCGTCCTGAATAACCCGCCAGCGGCGTGGGACATACGCGAAGGATCTCTGCTCGAACCAGTCGCGGGAGAGCGTTTTGACCTCGTCGTCTCCAATCCGCCTTTTGTCATCACGCCGCCCGACGCCCCCCACTTCGAGTACCGCGACGGCGGGATGTCGGGGGACGGCATCGTGCGCTCCCTCGTCTCCACTGTGGGTTCGGTGCTCGCCCCGGGCGGCATTGCGCAGATGCTCGGCAACTGGGAAGTTCGCCGCGGCGACGGCTGGACGCATCGGCTCGAGGAATGGCTTGACGTGTCGGCCGGTGCGGGTCACCCGCTCGATGCATGGATCATCCAACGCGATGTGCTTGATCCCGCCGCCTATGCGGAAACGTGGCTGCGCGACGCCGGTATCACGCCTGAGCGAGACCGGGCTCTCCACGACGCCGCATACAGCGCCTACCTCGATGACTTCGATGCGCGGGGTGTGGAGGCGGTGGGCTTTGGCATCATCACGTTGCGCCTCGCGCACGGAGCTCCCACGCTGCATCGGCTTGAAGAACACCAAGGCCCGTTGCCGGTGCCGCTCGGGCCACACTTGGCTGCAACTCTCAGCGCTCATGACTGGCTCGAAGCCCACAGCGATGGCGAGGTTCTCGCAGAGCGTTGGGTGGTCGCGGCAGACGTGACGCAAGAGTCGTACGCGCGCCCTGGCGCCGAGCATCCCGAGCATGTGCTGCTCCGACAAGGCGGCGGGTTTGGTCGTTCAGTCAAGGCCGACACTGCTCTGGCGGGCTTTGTGGGCGCCTGTGATGGTGAGCTCACCGGAGCCCAGATTGCGACAGCGCTTGCGGCATTGCTCGACGTGCCAACTGACCCGATGCACAGCGGCCTTGCGACCGCAGTGCGTGACCTCGCGCGGGACGGCTTCATCACACAAACCGGCGAGTGACGGCTCCCTCCCTCCGGTTTCGACCAAGGTCCCGAGCCATCGCCGCCACGGCGGGCGACGATGGAGCAAATCGGACCCGTGAGAGGGGCATTGATGACCCACGTGGCGATGGCTGTAGGACGCGATGGCGAGGTGCCAGCCGCGGACTTCCAGGTCGCACGGATTGCACCGATGCAAACGACCGAATGGCCGTGGAAACGAGCCGTCGAGGTGTTCGCTCAGGGGTGCCCATGGTCATGCACGTATTGCCAGGTCCCCGATCTTCAGAACTGCGACGTTCCTGGCCGCATGCCCTGGCGCGATGTGATGACCCACCTGAGCGCCAAGGCGAAGTTTCTCGACGCCGCCGTCTTCTCGGGCGGGGAGCCCACCCGCCAGCTTTCGCTCGTCTCGGCCATGCGCGCGGCCCGGTCGCTGGGCCTTGGGATTGGACTGCACACGGCAGGATCGTTCCCGGCCCGTCTTCACGACGCGCTCAAGGATGTTGATTGGCTCGCCCTCGACATCAAGGCAATGCCCGAGGGCTATCACGACATCACCGGCAAACACGCGGCCGGAGCGCGAGCGTGGGCATCGCTCGACATTGCCATCGCGTGGGGCGGGCCCCTTGAAGTGAGGGTCACCGTTGACCCCACCACGCATACGCGGGAGGCGGTGCTGTCTGTCATCCACCGGGTCCGCGCCGTTGGCGGTCCGATGCCGATCCTCCAAGAGGCGACCCGCAACGGCACCACCGAGGAGTTTCGTGCGGCATTGGGTGGGCGCGGGCTCGTCGACGTCATGGGACCAGACCTCGACGGTCTCGTGGTGCGCGCCTAAGCGGCTACGCCTGCTCAGCCCGAGCGTCGGCCGCCTACTCAGCCAAAGCGTCGGCGACGCGCTGCCACACGCTTGGGTGCGCCGTGAGGATCCCCGTTCCACCGTCGCCGGGCAGGTACTCCGCACCGTTTGGGCGGCGCGACATGAGGCCAGCCTCTTCACAGATCAGTGAACCGGGAGCGTGGTCCCACGGCATCGTCCGAGAGAAGCTGACAAAGTCGGTCACGCCGAGCACCACGTCGAGGTAGTCCCACGCGGCACAGAAGCGGATGGGCCGCACAGACCCCAACGCGGCTGCGCGATCAAGCAATGCCTGGCCGTCGGCCGAATAGAAGGCCGTGCCGAGCGCACCGCGCAAAGCGTCAGGATGCGGGGGGGTTGCAGCCGTCACTCGCTCGCCGTCAACAAAGGCGCCGACGCCACGCGCCCCGTGCATCTCCCGGCCGACGGCGGGGTAGGTGATCCACGCGGCAACGGTGCGGCCCGCATCCACAAGAGCGACCATGCAGCCAAAGTCGGGGCTGCCGTTGACGAAATTGCGCGTCCCATCCACCGGGTCGACAAGCCATACCGGACCCTCACCGCCCACGAGGTCAAGCAGGGTCGCGTTGGTAGACGCCGCCTCCTCACCGACCACGGGAACGTCGACGAGTTCCCTAAGAGCGACGGTGAGGCGCCGCTCAGCCTCCACATCGGCATCGGTCACCAAGTCCCATTCGGCCTCCTTGGTGCGCACTTCATGAGCTTCGAGAACGCGCCAACGGGGCATCACCTCAGCGTCCGTCGCGTCATTCATCGCGGAGATCACAGCCGCGGACAACTCGGCAGTCACAGTGTTCATGGGGAGTCTCACCCCACCATCGTCTCAGGCAATGTGCGCAACGACTAAAAGGGTGCCGGCGTTATGGCAGGGGCGACGCATTCACCGGCGGCAGACAACGGCGCGGGTCCGCGCCCGTGGAGTCCGTATGTATTCTGTGACCGTTCCGGCTCTCGGGACCTGACACGAATCCAGGTGGTTATGCCCCGCAAACTCGTCATCGTCGAGTCTCCTACGAAGTCGCGCACCATTGGCGGCTATTTGGGTGCTGATTATGACGTTGTGTCCTCGGTGGGTCACATCCGTGACTTGCCGCAGCCGAGCGAGCTTCCCGCTGGCAAGCGAGATGGCTCGATCGGCAAGTTCGCGGTGGATGTCGACAACGGCTTTGAGCCGTACTACGTGGTGAGCCCGGAAAAGAAGAAGGTAGTCGCCGAACTCAAGGCGAAGCTCAAGGACGCGGACGAGGTCTACCTCGCAACCGATGAGGACCGCGAGGGTGAAGCCATCGCGTGGCACCTTCTCGAAGTCCTCAAGCCCACCGTGCCGGTCAAGCGCCTCGCCTTCCACGAGATCACCCGTGAGGGCATCGAGCGCGCCATGCAGTCGCCGCGTGAGGTCGACATGGAGCTGGTCGAGGCGCAGGAGGCCCGCCGGGTTCTCGACCGCCTCTACGGCTACGAAGTGTCGCCCGTGCTGTGGCGGAAGGTGGCGTCGGGCCTTTCCGCTGGACGTGTCCAGTCAATCGCGTTGCGGCTCGTGGTCGACCGCGAGCGCGAGCGCATGGCTTTCCAGGCCGCGGAGTACTGGGACCTCACCGCCACCTTCACCGCGCAGGATGGCGCCGACGCTGGACGCTCCTTCACCGCCCGGCTCACCCAGGTGGACGGCAAGCGCGTTGCGACGGGCAAGGATTTCGATGACCGCGGCACACTGACCGCGGACACCGCGAAGGTGGTGCACCTGAGCGCAGGCGCGGCCGGTGCGCTCGCCGCGGGCCTTGCCGACTCACGCTTCACGGTGACGGGCGTCGAATCCAAGCCGTACAAGCGTCGGCCGGCTGCTCCTTTTATTACGTCGACGCTGATCCAAGAGGCATCGCGCAAATTGCGTCTGGGTGCCCGCGAGTCGATGCGGGTGGCGCAGGGCCTCTACGAGCGCGGCTACATCACGTATATGCGTACCGACTCGCCCACGCTGTCCGCGGAAGCGGTGCGTGCGGCGCGCAAGCAGGCGGTATCGCTGTACGGCGATGAGTCGGTGCCGTCATCGCCGCGCATCTACGCGAGCAAGGACTCGAACGCCCAAGAGGCGCACGAGGCGATTCGCCCCGCCGGAGATACCTTCCGCACGCCAGAGTCGGTGCGCGCCGAACTGCGCGGCGACGAGTTCCGTTTGTATGAGCTCATCTGGAAGCGCACCGTCGCCTCCCAGATGGCCGACGCCGTGGGCACCACGTCCACGGTGCGCATCGGTGCGACATCTGCGAACTCGCACGCGGTCGAGTTCTCCGCGTCCGGCACGATCATCACGTCGCCCGGCTTCATGGCTGCGTACGAGGAGACGCGCGAGAAGAGCCGTTATGAGGACGAGGAGGCGAAGGTCTCCGACGACAAGGACGCCCGCTTGCCGCGTCTTGAAGAGGGCCACATGGTTGGCGCTGAGGGTCTGGAGCCGGTGACCCACGCGACCACTCCACCTCCACGCTTCACACAGGGTTCCATGATCAAGGAGCTCGAGGACCGCAAGTTTGGCCGGCCGTCGACGTATGCCTCAACGGTGGATCTCATCGTCGCGCGCGGATATGTCCGGGTGGTGAACCAGACGCTCATCCCCACGTGGATCGCGTTCTCGATTGTGGGGCTCATGGAGCAGCACTTCGACTGGTTGATCGACTACGACTTCACCGCTGACATGGAAGAGGACCTCGACCGTATTGCGTCCGGGCAAGTGGACCGCGCGGACTGGCTCGCACAGTTCTACTTTGGTGTCGAAGGCGCGGCGAGTGGGCGTGGCGAGGGGCTCAAGCGCCTAGTGGACAACCTCGGCGACATTGATGCGCGGGCCATCAACACGTTCCCCGTTGGCGAGGGCATCTCGTTGCGCGTGGGGCGGTATGGGCCGTACATCGAGCGGGAGCGCGATGGCGAAACGCAGCGGGCCTCGGTGCCGGAGGATCTCGCGCCAGATGAGCTGACCGTAGAGCGAGCTGAGGAACTGTTCGCCAACCAAGGCGGCGATGAGCGGGAACTCGGCGCTCACCCCGAGTCCGGGCTGACGATTGTGGCCAAGGCAGGGCGCTTTGGCCCGTACGTGACCGAGGTGGTGCCCGAGGGTTCCAAGGCGAAGGCACGCACGGCGTCGCTGTTTAAGTCGATGCAGTTGGAGACCGTCACCTTGGAGGATGCGCTCCGGCTCATGTCATTGCCGCGGGTGGTGGGTGTGGCTCCCGATGGCGAGGAGATCACGGCACAGAACGGACGCTACGGGCCGTACCTCAAGAAGGGGACGGACTCGCGCACGCTCGACAGCGAAGACCAGTTGTTTGACGTGACGCTTGACGAGGCGCTCGCGATTTACGCAGAGCCCAAGCGGGGGCGCGGCAGGCAGGCGGCGCCACCCCTCAAGGAGTTCGGTGATGACCCGGTGTCCGGCAAGCCGATCGTTGCGAAGTCCGGCCGTTTTGGGGACTACCTGACTGATGGCGTCACCAACGTGACGATCCCACGAGGCGAAACGGTCGAGTCAGTAACCCCAGAGAAGGCGGCCGAGCTGCTCGCCGAGAAGCGTGCAAAGGGCCCGGCCAAGAAACCCGTACGGCGCACTGCTGCGCGCAAGCCCGCCGCGAAGAAGACGTAGCCCCGCCCCAGCCGCCCCCTGCGTCGCGCGAGCACCCCAAACTCGACCGTATGCGCGGCTCCTCCGTGTGGACATCACGCTTGGATGTGCATATGGGGTGCGCACGCGACGGTATCCACAGCAACGATCCTGCGACCTCGCCGCACGTCGCGTGTTTGCCCAGAGTCGGCTCATGGATCTTTTGCGAGCACTGAGTCTGAACCGCGGCGCCGCACGCCGGAGTCACCTCCTCGCAATGGGGGTGCCCGAGCGATCAATCGCCCGTGCCGTGCGCGAGGGGGTCGTGCTGCGATACGCGCCAGGTTGCTACTCATTCGCTACGACACCCGTTGCGGTCCAGCGGGCCGTGCAGTTTCGCGCGCGCATCGGTTGCCTCACCGCCTGCCAAGGGGCAGGGCTGCCACTTTGGGAGGTCCCGCAGTTGCCGCATCTCGTGGTGCCTCGGTCGAGGTCTGCGTCGCGCCGCCCACCGGCCGCCGCCGCGTTGGCGGTTGTCCATCGAGTCGACCGCACCGAGTCGGGTGCGCTGTGGGCGCCCCCGACACAAGCGATCGATCAGGCGTCGCGGTGTTGCACGCCGCTCGCGCACCTGGTTGTGATCGAGGCCGCTTTGCGAACGGGGCTCATCGACCGGGCTCAACTCGACACGATGACTCTCGGCAATGCGCGCCGTCGAGACTGGTTACAGACCTGGTCGAGTGGGCGCTCGGAGTCGCCTCTCGAGAGTGTCGCGCGCGCCGGTTTCGTGTGCGCAGGGCTTGAGGTCGAGCAGCAAGTCGAGTTCACGGGTGTCGGTCGCGTGGACATGGTTGTCGAAGGAGCGTTGGTTGTAGAAGCGGATGGCTGGGAGTATCACGCGGACCGCAAGGCCTTTGAGAATGACCGTGAGCGCGACGGCGCAAGCCTCGAAATCGGCATTCCGGTGATGCGCGTGACGGCACGGATGCTTCGCGGCGACCTCGCGGGTGTGGTCAACCGTGTCGCGGCCATTGTCGGGCGCGCGCCCCGCGATCGCCTTGACGAGTGTCTTGAGTGGCTTCACGGTTCGCCGGCTCATTCGGTCAGGCGGTCGAGTTCTCGTTCCATTGCCGACGGACCGTCGTGGGAGCACCCCGAAACTCGGTGGGTGGCCTAGTGGCACGCGTGGGCGGGGTTGTGGTGTGGCGATTTGGGGTGCTCGCGCGACGGGCAAGGGTGCGGGGGCAGGTCAGGGGCGGGGGTGCGCGGCGAGGGGACGGCGCGGGGGCAGCGGCGAAATCGTAACGTTTCGAGTCGAGAGCCGAGTAGTCTGAGCGCCATGAGTGCACCCGATCCCATGCAGGCCCCCGCGATCCGCTGGGGCATCCTCGGCGCAGGAGGCATTGCCGCCAAGTTCGCCGACGCCGTCAAGGACTTCACGCAGTCCACAGTTGTGGCCGCAGCATCGGCCTCGAGCATCGACAGGGCACAGGAGTTTGTTGCCGCGCACAACGCTGGTGACGCCTACGGCTCTTACGCGGACCTCGTCGCGCGCGACGACATCGACGCCATCTACGTCGCGACCACCCACAACAATCACCACGAGCCCGCGATCCTCGCGATCGAGGCGGGCAAGAATGTGCTGGTCGAGAAGGCCTTCGCGCAGAACAGCCACCAAGCGGAGACAATTTTGAGCGCCGCAGAAAAGGCTGGCGTCTTTGTCATGGAAGCGATGTGGACCCGCCACTTGCCTCACATTTACGAGCTCCGCCGCCTCATCGACGCGGGTGAGATTGGCGAGGTGACCGCCGTTATCAGCGATCACGGCCAGGCGCTCACGCACGTGCCGCGCATGTACCGCGCCGACCTCGCCGGCGGTTCGCTGCTTGACCTGGGCGTGTACCCGCTCGCCTTCGCTCACGACGTCCTCGGCTACCCCGCGTCCGTCACGTCGGTGGGTCAATTGACGGACGGCGGCGTCGACAACCAGGTGGCGATGATCCTCGATTACCCAGGCGCGCAGGCTTCGCTGCACACGTCGATGGTGTCCAAGTCGGCCAACACGGCGCAGGTCATCGGCACCACCGGCCGCGTCGAGATCGACGGGTGGTTCTACACGCCGACGACGCTCCGGGTGGTCCGCGACGATGTCACCGTTCGCGAGTTTGACGGTCGGGTGGACAACGGCTTCCAGTTCCAGGCCGCCGAGGTAGCGCGCTGCATCGAAGCGGGTCTCACCGAGAGTCCCATCATGACGTGGCAGGACACCCGTGACGTCATGCGCCTTCTCGACGAGGTCCGCGCGCAGATCGGTCTCGTGTACCCGAACGAGCGGTAGGAGCCTCGCCCACAGGCCGGCCCCGACGTCGCACGCGTGTGGGCCGCTCCGGGTAGGTTGAGCGCATGCGCGGCTTGTGGATTGTCTTCGAGGGTGGCGACGGCGTGGGTAAGACCACCCAGATCGACCTCATCGCTCAGTGGCTGGCCAGCCCTGAAGGCGGTAGCCGTGACGTGCTGACAACGCGCGAGCCGGGTGGCACGGCGCTCGGTCGCGAGCTCCGCGAGGCAGTCATGCACGGTGATCACGTAGCACCGCGCGCTGAGGCCTTGCTCTACGCGGCTGACCGCGCACACCATGTGGCGACTGTTGTGCGCCCGGCACTCGAGCGCGGCGCAACGGTAGTTCAGGATCGCTACCTCGACTCCTCGATTGTTTATCAAGGCGGTGCGCGCGGCCTCGGCGACATGGTGGGCGCCATCTCGCGGTGGGCGACCGAGGGGGCGACGCCGGATCTCACGGTGGTGCTCGACATGGCGCCCGCAAGTGACCGGCTCGATCGGGATCTCGACCGGGTGGAGCGCGAGACAGCGGCCCAGGCGGAGCACATCCGCCAGGGCTTCCTCGATCTGGCGGCGCGCGAGCCACACCGATACGCAGTGATCGCCGCGGCTCGCTCGATTGCCGAGGTCGCGGCCGACGTTCGGGAGGCTACCCACGCGGCGCTCGCTCGTCTTGAACGGGCCGACGCTCCAGCATCGCCCCCGTCCGGCGGCGTCGAACCATGGGGCACGCCATGAGCGCCGCTCGGGAGAACGCACGGCAGGGCGCACGATGAGCACGGCTCAGGGTGTGTGGGCCGAGGTGGTGGGCCAAGAACGCCAAATCGCGCCTCTCCACGCAGCGACAGCCGACCCATCGGCAATGACGCATGCGTGGCTCATCACCGGCCCACCTGGCTCCGGTCGGTCATATGCGGCGCGGGCCTTTGCGGCCGCCTTGCAGTGCGATAAGGGCGGTTGCGGTGAGTGTCACGCGTGCGTCACCGCATTGAGCGGCGCCCACGCCGACGTCAAAGTCCTCGCCACTGAAAAGGTGACCATCAATATTGACGAGGTGCGCGACCTCGCATCACTCGCACAGCGCGCGCCGAGCCAAGGCCGCTGGCGCGTCATCATCGTTGAAGACGCTGACCGCATGACGGAGCGCACCTCAAATGTGTTGCTCAAGTCCATCGAAGAGCCGCCATCGCGCATGGTGTGGATACTGTGCGCCCCGCATGCCCACGATGTCTCCGTCACCATTCGCTCGCGCTGCCGCATCGTCTCACTTCGGACGCCAGCACCCGAGGTGGTCGCGCGTTTATTGGTCGAGCGCGATGGAGTAGCCGAGGACCTTGCTCTCGAATCGGCTCTCGCGGCGCAAAGTCACATTGGCGTCGCTCGGCGCCTTGCTCGGGATCCGCATGCGAGGGCTCGCCGCGACCAGGTCTTGGCTCTCGCCACCGAAGTGCGCGGGGTGGGCGACGCCGTGCTCGCGGCCGCGGATCTCGTCCAGGTGGCGGAGGACGACGCTGCGGCAGCGACCACTGAGCGCGATGCGATGGAGCGGGCGGAGCTGCTCACGATGCTTGGCGTCGAGTCAGGACCCATCCCGCCGGGACTGCGCGCCCAGGTGCGCGAACTCGAAGAGGATCAGAAGCGTCGGGCCACTCGCTTCAAGCGCGACGTGCTCGACCGCGCCGTCACCGATCTCATGTCGTTCTATCGTGATGTCGCCACCGTCCAAGTGGGGGCAGATGTGCAGCTCGTCAATGTGGCGCACGACGACCGGATTCGTGAGTTGGCTCGACGCACCACCTTGTCTCACACGATGCGATGCCTTGACGCTTTGGGCACTGCGCGCGAGCGGCTCGCATCAAATGTCCAGCCGCTGCTCGCAATTGAGGCAATGATCTTGGGGCTGAGGCCGCAATCGCCTTAGTGTCCGATAGCCTCGCATTGAGCACACCGTGTTTCATGCACGATCAACGAGGAGAGCGATGGCGGCTACGGCTCGCATCACGCGACATGGGGGCGCGCCCCAACCCGCGATCTTCTGCGAAAGCCTCGTCCGCATCCACCGTCACGGCCCGCTTGAGGTGCAAGCGCTTCAAGGGCTTGATCTCACCGTCGACACAGGCGAGATGATCGCCGTCGTCGGACCCTCGGGCGCTGGGAAATCGACACTTCTGTCCATCCTTGCAGGCGCGGACAACCCGTCGGCGGGTGCTGCGGTGGTCGATGGATGGGACCTTGCGAGGGCCACGCGCCGCGACCTGGTGGCCTATCGCCGCGACGTTGTGGGAGTCATCTATCAACAGACAGCGCGCAACCTCGTGCCGTACCTCACCGCCGAACAAAACGTCACGATGCCGATGTCTTTCGCCGGGGTGACGGGCTCGAAGGCCCGCCGCCGCGCCGAAGAGCTGCTTGAACGCGTCGGTGTGCGTGACCTTGCCGGGCGCACACCGGGTCAGATGTCGGGCGGCCAGCAACAGCGCGTGGCGATCGCGACGGCCATGGCGAACGGCCCTCGCGTGCTCCTCGCCGATGAGCCGACAGGTGAACTCGACACCGCGACGTCGGAGGACATTTTTGAGGTGTTGCGCGATCTCAGCGCCGCAGACGGCGTCACAGTCGTCGTTGTCACTCACGATCCCGGGGTAAGCGAACGAGTGGAACGAACGGTGGCGATCCGTGATGGTCGCACGAGTTCCGAGGTGCTTCGCCGCACCGGCGAAGAGCATGTGATCGCCGAGGAGTACGCGGTGATGGACCGTGCTGGGCGGGTGCAGGTGCCGCGCGAGTACCGGGAAGCCCTTGGCTTGACGAGGCGCGTGCGTCTCACGCTTGAGGAGAATCGTGTCGAGCTATGGCCCGACGCCCCGCTCGCCAAGGACATGACGCCATGAGGGCCGAATCAGTGCCGGTTGTCGCCGTGGCGGGTGTGCACAAGACGTTTGGCTCGGGCCCAGCAGCCGTTCACGCCCTCGCTGGGGTTGAGCTCGCCGCAGCTCCGGGCGAGCTCGTCGCGCTCGTCGGCAGGTCCGGCTCGGGCAAGACGACGTTGCTCAACATCATCGGCGGCTTGGAGAGGGCCGACGCGGGCACCGTTCACGTCGCCGGCCAGGACCTCAACGCTCTTGACGAGGAAGGGCTCAACGCACTGCGGCGTGATTCGGTCGCATTTGTGTTCCAAAGCTTTGGCCTCATCGAAGAACTCTCCGCTGCGGAGAACGTAGGCCTGCCGCTGCGCCTCAAGGGGTGGGAGCCATCTCAGCGCGAGAACCGAGTGGCGACTCTCCTCGACCTTGTTGCCCTTGGCGGCCACGCGGAGCACCGCCCCTCCGAGATGTCCGGCGGGCAGATGCAGCGGGTGGCGATTGCCCGCGCTCTCGCATCATCGCCGCGGCTCCTCATCGCCGATGAGCCGACGGGCCAACTCGACACCGAAACGGGCCTTGCGGTGATGGCGCTCATCCGCGCGGTGGTGGAGGCCGAGGGCATGACGGCGGTGCTGTCCACGCACGATCCCGTGATGATGGCTCTCGCGGACCGGGCGGTTCACATCCGTGACGGTCACGTGGTCGATGCATAACCCGATCCACAGCTCGCCGCTGGTGGCGCGGGCTCGTGATCAGCGCGGCGTTCTTGGCGCCGTGGTGGTGGTGCTTGCGATGAGCGGCCTTGTCACGGGCCTTGTCTGGTCACTGGTGTCGGACGGCGAAGCCCGCGCGCTCACCGCTGCGGCCATGCGTGCAGATGGCCCAGCTGGCAGCGGCAGCGCGGACCTCATCACCGTCACAGTTGTCGCACCAGATGACGCGCCGACGCCGGGCCTCACTGACATGGTCGCACCAACAATCGACGAGCCGCATGCCGGGGTGCCCGTCAGTGTGTCGACATGGGCGCAGTCACCAGTGCTTCCGTTTGGCCGCACTGACCCGGCGGGGGGCTACCTGCTTGAGCTGGACCACCTCGACGCGCGCACGCGGGTGACTGAGGGACGTTTGCCGCTCGCGAGCGTCCACGGCACGGAAGTGGCAATACCCGTCGACATGGCCGCTGCTCTCGGTCTTGATGTGGGTGACACCCTTGCTCTCTTCGGTTCTGTCGCGGCGGAAGGCAATGGCGAGAGCCCCGTCGTCGACGCCACGGTGGTTGGCATCGTCGACCTCATCGGCGCGGAGTGGGACCGCGACTTATTGCAGGGTCGCGGGGTGGCGACTGACCGCGGGTGGCTCGACACGTTTGGACCGCTCCTCACGGCTCCTGGTGTCGTGAGCGATCGCACGGACGAGGCGGCACCTGCCCGCCTGTCGATCGCCATCGACCCGAGTTTCGCCGCAGGCGTGGACCTTCCCGCCTTCGCGGACAGCGTGCGGGCGCTCGGAAACGACCTTGGGCGGGCCCTCGGTGACTCTGCCCGGGCCAGCGTCCGCAGTGATGTCACCGACCTTGCCGATGCTGCGGCCCGGGACGTCGCCGTCACCCGCTATGTGGTGCTCGCCGCATCCGCAATCACCGTGGCCCTCGCCGTGATCGCGCTCTCGCTCACCGGCTCATTGGTTGTCGCTCGGAGACAGACTGAGACGACGCTATGGCAGGCGAGGGGAGCGTCGGCCGGGCAGTTGGCGGCACGAGCGGCGCGGGAGGCGTTGGCGCTGGGCGTTGTGGCGGCGCTCTTGGCCGTCCCCTCCGCGATTGGGGCGTACGCCGCGCTGTTGCGCACGCCGGTGCTCTCGCGGGCGTGGCCTCTCACGGACGCGATGCAACCCGTGGCACGGGGCACGGTGCTCGCTGTCGTCATCGGCGTCGCCGTCCCGATGCTCGCCCTCATTGCTGCGGCTGCCATCGCCCCATCAGGCAAACAGCGCGGGCAGCTTGGCGGCGCGGGCCGCACGGGCATTGATCTCGCGGCCGTCGTGCTTGCCGGAGCGGCGGTGTGGCAGTTGTCGCGCCGTGGCGTTGGTGGCGAGGTGGATCTCACGTCGGTGCTCGCGCCGATGCTCGTCGTTCTTGCGTGCGGTGCTCTCGCACTGAGAGTGATCCCACTCGCTTTGACGATCCTCGAGCGCTCCGCGCGCCGGTCGCGTCGTCTCGTGCTCGCTCTTGCCGGCTGGAGCCTCGCTCGCTCTGGGGCCTCGCGCGGCGCCTATCTCTTTGCCTCAGGTGCGGCCGCCATTGTCATCAGTCTCACCACCGTGGGCACGTGGACGGCGTCGGCTGTCCAACAAGCGGACATGCAGGTAGGCGCCGACGCTGTTGTTGCCGAGCCGCTCGCCCCGGGCCTCGTGACGGGTGCGGCCGCGACGAGTGCGTGCAGCAACGTCACCGCGGTCAGCGATCGACCGATCTTGCTCGGATCGCGACCGGCGGGAACCCGCCTCGTCGCCTTCGACGTGACACGCAGCGGCGTGGTGCGAGGCGAGCCGGGGACCGCGTCGTCCTGGGGCCAAGCGCTTGAGCCGTTGCTCCCTCGGGAGGAGGCGGGTGGATGGCACGTGCCCGATGGCGAGCTCGAGGTGGCGGTGTCGGGGCGCATGGAGGTCGAGGGTGCGCAGCTGAGCGCGGGCGTTATCGCGATCCTCGAAGACGGATATGGGGATCGCTTCCCGTCCACGCGCGTTGAGGTCCCACTCGATGGCGAGGTGCACCGAACGCGCTTCGACGTTCCCGACGCTGAAGTTGGCGATTGGTGGGTTGTCGGCTTTGCGATCAGCGTCCAGGCTGATTCGAGTGCGCCAGATCGCGTGACCTCGGACGCGGAGGTTGCTGGTGCAATCTCGATCTCGATGGACGAGGCGGGCGAGCACGTCGGGGACGAAACAGACAGGCGTCCCGATGCAGAGTGGAACGCGACAGTTCCCGACTCCGCCACAACGCTGCGTGCGAATGCGAACGCCGCAGGTCCCGCCGCAATCGCAATCGACCTGAGCGCTCGCGAATATGAGGTGGTGTGGAGCGCAGTATCGATGATGGTCACGGCCTTCGCCGGACCTGAGGAGGTGCCGGTGCTCATAGCCACTGATTTCGCGCGCGATCTCGGTGCAGAGACCGGCGACGCTATCGACATTCGCGTTGAGGGAGCCACGGTCACAGCGCGCGTGGCGGGGACCGTCCACGCAATTCCGTCGCACCCCCACTCGGAGGCCCTCATCGCGGACATTGACACGCTGTCTCGCGCTCTGCTCGTGCAGGGGAATACGCAACGCCTCACGGACGCATGGTGGCTTGGCCTCGATTGCGGCACCGCAGACGCAGCGGAACTTGACGCGCTCCCTGCGGTCACTCTCCTGAGCGAGGTCCGTGCCGACGCTGAGGCAGGCCCTCTGCGCGTTGCAGCGTGGATGTCACTGTGGATCGCGGGCGTTGCGGCCGCGGTATTTGTCATCGCTGGCGCTGCCGTGCGCTCGGCCGCGAGGGTGCGATCGCGCTCGCTTGTTGTCGCTCGGTTGCGAGGCGTGGGCGTCCCCGCGCGCACGGCAGGGGCGTCGGAAATGCTCCAACATGCACTTCTCGTCGTGGCGGCGACGGTGGTGGGTGCGGGTTGTGGAGCGCTCGGAGCGTGGATTGTCGCTCCGCTCGTTGTTGTCGCTCCGGGTGGCCTGCCTGCGGTACCCGAGCCCGCATGGGCGGCGGGCGGTGTGTGGCCGTGGTGGCTGGCGGGTGCCGCGCTCACCGCCGTGCTCATCTCCACGCCATGGGTGCGGGCGCTCGCCCGCCGGTCGCCAGCTTCGGTGCTGCGCGGAGGTGACGACGCGTGATCAAACCGATTCCCGGCTGGCAGCACGTGAGCCGCGCGCAGGTAGGTCTGCACGTGCTCATTGCGCTGCTTGTCGTGCTCGCGGTGGCGGCGGGAACTGCGGTGCCTCTCCTTGTGTCGCAAGCGGCCGACGCTGAAATCGCCCGGGCTGTGGCCAACGCGGGCAGGCGCGCGGACGTCGCGGTGACGTTCCCGTGGTACGACGATCCCAACAGTGCTCGGCAACTCGCGCCTGACTCAGCGGGGGCAATCGAATCAATGCGAAGTGACGTCGCCGCGGACGTGCCGGAGGCGCTTGCTGACGTGCTCGGCCCGCCGGTCACCGTGATGACGAGCCCGCCTCTCAAGGCCGGCGCCCTCGACGCACGCCCTCTCATGATCCGCCTCGCCTACGTGGCGGGCGAGGGTGCTGCCGATGTCACGTGGCTGCAGGGAAATGCGCCAGGACCTGGGCCGAGCGCTGCCGACCTGGCCGAGGGTGCCGCGCCGATCGTCGAGGTGGGGGTCAGTGCGGCTGTCGCCGACGCATGGGGCGTGGAACCGGGAGATGAGCGAACTTTGGGTGGGGCGACCGGCGTGCGAGTCAGCGGCATTTTCGTCCCGGTCGATCCGCGAGCCGGAGGATGGGTGCAGGTGCCCCCGTTGCTTGCGCCCCGCCAGATCGGTGGGTCAGAGCCGCGGATCGATGCCGCAGTCTTGCTTGGCGACGATTCACTGCCCTATGCGCTGTACGCCCTGGGCGACAGTGTCTTCACCCATGTGTTCGTCTTGAGCCCTGTGCCCGATCGCGTGAGTGTGGACTCGGCCACGACAGTCGCCACTGAGGCTCGTGGATTGTCGTCAGGGCGGCACACCTTCAGCTTCTACGGCCGGACCGCGACGGTCAGCACGAGTCTTGACCGCGTAGTCGATGATGCAATTGGGCGCACCGATGCCGCACGGGCGCAGGCGATGGTGATGCTGGCGGGAGTGCTGGCTGCGTCGATCCTCGCCATCAGCCTCTCCGGCGAAGCACTCGCACGCAGACGGGCGTCGCTCGCACAGCTCATGCGGAGGCGTGGTGCCTCACGAGCCACCATCGCAGTTCTCTTCGGAGGCGAGGCCGCAATCGTGAGCGTGGGGGCGGGCGTCCTCGGATGGGCGGTTGCGCTCAACGTCCCCGGCCGAATCTCGTGGTGGGTGGCGCTGCCGGTTTTAGCGGCAATCGTTGCTCCTGCCGCGGCGTTGACGCGCGCGGCTCATGCGGCGACGTATCGCGGGGCGACCGCGCTGGACGTGCGGCGTCGGCGCGTCGCCGCTGGCGGATTGGTGCTTGCCAACCTCTTGCTGTGGGCCGTTGCCCTCGGCACCTCTCGTCCCCCGGCTGACGTGGTGGTCCTTGCGCCCGTCGCGGCCTCGGTGCTCATCGCGGCCGTGGCAGTTCGTGCCGTGCCATGGCTTTCGAGTACGTGGCGGCGGGTGATTCGCAGGCGCCGCGGGGCCGCGGGGCTCATCGCATCGGCGCACGTGCTCGCGCCGCTCGCTGCGGTGGCGGCCGTCGTCACCGGCAGTGCACTTGTTGCCGTCGTCGTCGTGGCCGACGCGAGTGCGCGCGCTGCCGGCGAGCGGGCATCGTGGGAAGTGGTGGGCGCCGACGCTGTCGCACAGAGCACCTACGGAGCCCCTTTGCCTGACGGGAGCGAGCAGATCGCGGCGGGGGCGTCGGAATACGCAGTGGCGACGGTGGAGGAGCGCGTGCAGATCTTTGCCGACGCCTTCGACGCCTACGTCACCGTGGTTGCCGTGGATCCAGCGGCAATGGCACGAGTACTCGAGCACGTTCGCAATGACGAGGTGCGCGAGTTCGATGTGCTGGTGGGCGATGAGAAGGGGCCGCAGGCGATTCCCGTTCTCGCGTCCGGGGTGCCTGATCGCGCAGGGCTCATCTTGCGATGGGAGGGGCGGCGCGTCGCTGTCGATGTGGTGGGCGGTGTTCCCGATTTACCGAAGGGTGTGACGGCGGGAGGTCCGGTGGTCGTCGTGTCACGGGTGGCGCTGGAGGGAGCAAGTGGCCTTGAGGTCAATCCGACCCATGTGTGGCTCAACGGCGACGGTTCAACGGAGGCCGCTGCCGGGCTGACAGCGGCAGGCGCCAATGTGACGGTGAGAAGCGCGTGGGTGGCGGCGCTGACTGAATCTCCCGTCGCCCAACGCGGAGAGGCGCTCACGTTGATGACAGTAGGGGCCACGGCACTCGTCACCATCGCATCGGTCATCATGTGGTGCCTCGCGGGCAGTGCCGCACGCTCGCGCACCTTTGCGCGCATGGCGGTGCTGGGCTTCCCTTCCGGATACCGCCGGCGTACGGGCGTCGCCAGTGCTGTGGCACCTGTGGCGATCGCAGCGTTGGCGGGCATCGCTTCAGGGGTCGTCATGTCCTCGACGCTGGCAGCTCCACTCGGTCTCGACGCCCTCGCTGGCGGGGCTCACATCGATCTTGTCGTGCCGTGGTGGCTGTGGGTTTTTCCCCTGGTGTGCGCCGGTGTGGCTGCCGTGACGTCCCTGCGGGGGGCCAGCGTCGGCCCATTCCGGCTGGGCAGCGTCTTGCGTGAGGGCTGAACGTCGCTTGGCGCGTTTTGTCTGCTTTCTACCCGTAGGCTCGTCCCCATGAAGCGACCGCTCCTTGCCCTTTTGGCCGCCACCACTTTGATGCTCAGCGCTTGTTCGCTGCTCCAAAACGATGAGGAGACGGAGACGTCGACCTCGGCCGAGCCGACGCAAGCGCAGGGTGGCCGGCCGGTTCCGGATGGGCTCCCGGCGGTGTACGGGCAGGTTGTCACATGGACCAATTGCGGCGATTTCGATTGTGCCTCGATCGATGTCCCACTTGATTGGACGGATCCAGACGGTCCAACGATCGCCATCGCCGTGTCAAAGCGTCCAGCAAACAACCCGGGGGAGCGCGTCGGCTCACTGCTCATCAACCCGGGCGGTCCCGGTGGCTCGGGCCTTGACCTTCTTGAGTATTTCCCCGACACCGCTGGCCAGCGCCTGTTGGACGCTTACGACGTCATCGGTTTTGACCCGCGTGGTGTGGGTGCATCCAACCCCGTGAACTGCGGCGACGCTCGCGCTCTCGATGCCTTTTACGTGCGGGACTTCCAGGTCGAGTCCCAAGCCGATCTCAACCTTCTGCGCGACCGCAACATCGCGTTTGCGGAGAACTGCCGTGAACTCACCGGTCCGTTGTTCGAGAATGTCGATACCGTCTCCGCCGCGCGCGACATGGACGTGATCCGTTATGTGCTCGGCGACGATGCCCTTCACTTCCTCGGCTTCTCGTACGGCACCCAGTTGGGCGCGACGTATGCGGAGATCTACCCAGAGAACGTGGGCCGCGTGGTGCTCGACGGCGCCGTGGACTTCTTGCTTCCAAGTGAAGATCAGTCTCTCCAGCAGGCACAGGGCTTCGAGACCGCGCTGACCAACTTCCTCACATGGTGCCTTGAGCAATCGAACTGCCCCCTCAATGGGCCTGTGGACAATGCGCGCGCCCAGATCGGCCAGATCGCCCTCAACGCCCTCGAGACGCCCTACGCCTCGGCGGGAGCCCAGATGGTCAACGGCAACACGATGGTGTACGGCATCGTCGTCACGCTCTATGCCGAGGAGTCATGGCCGTACTTGCTTCAGGCACTCGAGGAGGTCGTCAATTACGACACCGCCGGCATCTTCGGCATCCTCGCCGATTTCTATCTCGACCGGAACTCGGAAACCGGTGAGTACGAAGGCAACTCGATGCCCGCCTTCACCGCCGTCAGCTGCCTCGATGCGCCGCCGGATGAGGAGGAGTGGGACATCGCCAAGCAGCGCGACTTCTCGCGTGACGTTGAGGCGGTCTCGCCGACCTTTGGCTGGTGGTTCTCCGGAGCGGGCAGCTGCGAGGGGTGGCCGTACGAGGCCCATCAGGTGGTGACGAGCCTCGACAATGCCAAGAACGCGGCGCCCATGCTCGTTGTGGGCACCATCTACGATCCCGCGACGCCGTACTCGTGGGCAGAGTCGCTGAGTGAGTACCTTGGTGCCACATTGCTCACTTACGAGGGCGACGGCCACACGGCTTATGGCCGCTCGAATCAATGCGTGATCGACGCGGTCGACGCCTACTTGGTGGACGGCACGCTGCCCGCTGACGGCACGCGTTGCTGATGGCGACGCGGCACCTTTCTGCCGTTTTTTTGACCACGCGCTGATACCGGTACACTGGTGCACCGCGCCAGCAGGCGCACGCCGCCTTAGCTCAGTCGGCAGAGCGATTCACTCGTAATGAATAGGTCAAGGGTTCGATTCCCTTAGGCGGCTCAGACAAACGGCCCCGGTTGACATCACGTCGCCGGGGCCGTTCTCGTGTCGGCGAACGGCCGACGCCGTCGCTGGGTCGGTATGGGTACTTCGTCGCCACCTGCGGCGGCGGATCACGCGTACGGTGGTGCGTGATGACAACGGCACGGCGAGTCACGCAACAGCGCCCTGTGCGCAGGGCGCATCTTGTCGCGCTCATCGTGGGCAGCCTCACCCTCGCGCTCATGTGCCTCACGGCGAGCCATTCCCCCGTGACAGCGGTGGTCAGCGCCCAGCCGTCGCACGGCGTCGTCGCTGAGGCACCTGGCCACGACCTGCACCAACCCGTGCCCACATGCGAGACCTGTGCCGAGCACCCGGAGGGAGTCTGGGCGGCGTGTGTCATCGTCATGGCCGTGGCCCTCGCGAGCCGCATCGGCGCGCCCCGTGCCCCAGCGTCGGCCCAGCGAACTCCTCACCGCGAAGCCGTCGCGCGCATCGTGCTGCCTGTACTCAGCCGAGCTCCAAGCCTCCATGCATTGAGCGTGAGCCGGACGTGATCGGATCGCCCGCCTCTCGGCCGTAGCGATCTCACGCCCCTGCCCATCGCATCGCTCCGCGATGCTTCGCGCCGCTCACACGCGGCTGCTCACCTTGCCGCCCCCGCGCGGCGCCATCAATCCGATGCAAGGAACTCTCATGTCCATCACGTATGTCCACTCAACCCGCGTCATCATTGCTGCGGTCGCAGCGTCGGCTGCACTCGTGCTCACCGCTTGCTCAGCCGGTTCGCCTCAAGCGGCACCTGATAACAGCGCAGTCTCATCAGCCCAGTCATCCGCTCAGCCCGTGTCATCAGAAGCGGTCGCCATTGCGAACGACCTCCTCGCGGAGCACAGCCTCGAGGGTCTCACCGCTCGCGAAGTTGTCGACACCATGGATGCGCTCGCGGTCGCGGACCGTCCGAGTGACCTCATGTTGTCGATTCGCCCCAACGAACTTGTGGTGAAGGGTGCCGCAGGAGAGGAAGGTGCCCTGCCGATGCCGGAGGATGCGTTCTACGTCTCTGTGGCGCCGTACGTGTCGTCAACACACGACTGCTACTTCCACTCGCTCACTACATGCAAGGGCGAGATGAGTGGAGAGTCCGTTCACGTCCTGGCGACCGATGCAGACACCGGGGACGTCCTCATCGATGAGGTTCGCACCACCTTTGATAATGGCTTCGTTGGTCTGTGGTTACCAAAGGGAATCGATGCGGTGGTTGAGATTGAGGCGGACGGCCGCGTCGCGACCGCCACTCTGTCCACCCGAAACGCAGACGACGCTACATGCGTCACCACCATGCAGTTGACGTGAGTGTGGCAGCCCCCGCACACGGGTACCGCGGAGATGAATTCCCTGCTACGGTGCCTGTTGTGCGGGGGCACGCCCCGCTGGTTGCAGGAGAAGACATGTCCCCCATTCGTGTTGCTTCGTCGATCGCTGGACTTACGCTCGCATCGGCACTTGTTCTCACTGGCTGCGCCAGTCTTGTGGAAGATGCGGTTGACTCCGCTGTCGACAAGGCCGCGGAAGAGGCGGCAGAGAATATTGCTGAGAACGCCATTGAGCGAGCCATTGAGTCCGACTTGGGTGAGGACGCGAGTGTCGACTTGGGACTCGATGGCTCGGGCGCCTCTGTGCCGGCGGACTTCCCGGGCGACGTCCCACTGCCCGAGGGACTTGACCTCCAGACGTCAATCGCGGTGTCCGGTGGCTTCACTCTCTCTTACCGCGGCTCGGATCGCGGTGCAATCGACGCGTATGTGGTGAAGTTCGGCGGCTGGGAAGAGACGTCGGCAGCGGACTTCGGTGAGATGCGCACGTGGAGCTTTTCGAGCAGCGAGTGGAACGTCGCGATCGGTGACATCGCGACGGGTTCTGGCGACGAGTTCATGTTGACCCTCACGGTGTCTCCGGCCTCGCCGTAACGAGCACGGTGGCTGCACCACATGCCGCCGTGGGGGCGCTGCGGTCCACGTGGTCCGCGGGACCAACGCCCCATGCCCGCGCTGAGGGCGTGGGAGAATGCGCGCGTGACAATGGCACCCGACCGCGACACCGAGGCCCCCGCCCACGCGCTTGCTGTTGAGCTTGAGCGTGCGCTCGAGGGTGAGGTTGACACCTCGGCCCGACGCCGAGCCGAGTATTCCTCCGACGCGTCGAATTACCGCGTGGTTCCCCAGGTAGTTGTCTTTCCTCGTCATGTGGAGGACGTGCTCGCGGCACATGAGGTGTCCCGGCGCCTTGGTGTCCCGCTGACGATGCGCGGTGGGGGTACGTCGGTGGCGGGCAACTCAATTGGCACCGGCATCGTCCTCGACACCTCGCGCCACATGAATGCGATTCTCGACGTCGACGTTGCCGCCCAAACAGCGCGCGTTCAGCCCGGCCTCGTCCTGTCGACGCTACAAGGCGATGTCGCGCCACACTCGCTGCGTTTTGGGCCGGACCCATCGACGTCCACCCGCGCCACCTTTGGCGGACTCATCGGCAACAATGCCTGCGGCCCCCACGCGGTGGCCTTTGGCAAGACGAGCGACAACGTCATTGAGCTCGACGTGGTTGACGGACTCGGCCGACGCTTCACCGCCACGCGCGGCGACCTCAGCGTGGTGCCGGGCTTGGCCGAGCTCGTCCAGGGGAACCTTGCTCTCATCCGCACCGAGTTCGGTCGCTTCGGCCGTCAGGTGAGCGGCTACAGCCTCGAACACTTGCTGCCAGAAAACGGCGCAGACCTCGCGAAGTTCCTTGTGGGCACTGAAGGCACCCTTGTCACGGTGCTTGAGGCGAAGATTGCCCTTGTTGACGTGCCTCCTGTCCGCCTCACGGCGGTGTTCGCGTATCCCGATATGGCGGCCGCGGCCGACGCTGTCATGCCGATGCTCGCACACAAGCCGCAGGCGGTTGAGGGCCTTGATGCGCGGCTCGTCGAGAGAGTGCGCGGCGCGAAGGGCGCGGAAGCAGTGCCTGAGTTGCCCGAGGGCGGTGGCTGGCTCTTTGTCGAAGTGGGTGGGGCAACGCCCGCCGAGGCGGAAGAGACGATGGCGGCGCTCGCGGCCGATGCTGGCACGTCTGTGTACCGAGTGGTGCCTGACGCTGTGGAAGCGGCGAAGCTCTGGGCGATCCGTGCGGATGGAGCCGGGCTTGCGGGCCGGTCCGAGGATGGAGCGGAGTGCTGGCCCGGTTGGGAGGACGCGGCTGTGCCGCCGGAGCGGCTCGGTGCGTACTTGCGCGATTTTGATGCGCTGATGGAACGTCACGGCGTCACAGGCCAACCGTTTGGACACTTTGGCGATGGCTGCATTCACGTGCGCCTCGACATCCCATTGCAGGAAGACGGCCGCCCGCTCCGCGCCTTCATGGAGGACGCTGCGGCCCTCGTCGCGAGCCATGGCGGCTCTCTCAGCGGCGAGCACGGCGACGGGAGGGCTCGCTCCGAGTTGCTGCCCGCGATGTACAGCCCCGAGGCAATCGAGTTGTTCCGCCAGGTGAAGGCGCTGTTTGACCCCAACGGGGTGATGAACCCCGGCGTCATGGTGGATCCCGCTCCTCTTGATGTGGACCTGCGCCGCCCAAGCGCCCCTCGCAGCCCGAGCGTCGGCCATGCCTTCAGCCATGACCACGGCGACCTCACCGAGGCCGTTCACCGTTGCACCGGCGTGGGCAAGTGTCGCGCCGACGCGATCGGCACGGGCACTGGTTTCATGTGCCCGAGCTATCAGGCCACCGGCGATGAGAAGGACGTGACGCGCGGGCGTGCGCGCGTGCTGCAAGACGCGATCAATGGCCGCCTCATCGGTGGCCTCACGGCGCCCGAGGTGCGCGAGAGCCTTGACCTGTGCCTCAGCTGCAAGGCGTGTTCAGCGGATTGCCCGAGTGGTGTTGACATGGCGGCCTACAAGTCCGAGGTGCTCCACCAGACCTACCGTCGTTCACTGCGCCCGATGCCGCATTACTCGATTGGCTGGTTGCCGCGCTGGATGAAGCTCATCACGTGGGTGCCGTGGCTCGCCAATGGTGTGCTCGGCGTCAAGTGGATACGCAAGATCGTGTTCCCGCTGGCTGGACTCGATCCGCGTCGCGGCTTGCCGCGCTTTGCTTCCAAGCCGTTCCGTCGCACGGCGACCGTCGCCTCCCACCCGATGCCAGCGTCGGCCGATGGCGTGGTGGGCAGCGAGGGCTCAGCAGATATCCGGACCAACACCGTGGTGCTGTGGGCAGATTCATTTACCGATGGTTTGAGCCCCGATGTCCCAGCGGCGATCGTGCGGGTCCTAGAGGACGCGGGCATGCGCGTTCTCGTGACGGCGGGCGATGCCTGCTGTGGTGTCACGTGGATTTCGACGGGGCAGCTCGACGCCGCGAAGAAGCGCCTCAGCCATTTGCTTGACGTGCTCGGCCCCTTTGCTGTCAATGGCTTCCCGATCATCGGCGTGGAGCCCTCCTGCACGGCAGTATTGCGTGGTGACCTCACCGAACTGCTGCCGGCGGACCCGCGCGCACATGCGGTGGCTGCCAACACCTTTACGCTCGCGGAGGTCCTCACGGGCCGGGCACCTGTGAAGCCGCGTGATGGCTGGCAGGTGCCCCGCCTCGACGGCGTGACCGCGGTGGTACAGCCGCACTGCCACCAGTACTCCGTCATGGGTTACACCGCAGATCGTGACGTGCTGGCGCGCGCGGGGGTCACCGTGACGGAGGCAGCAGGTTGCTGCGGCCTTGCGGGCAACTGGGGCTATGAGCGCGGTCATTACGACGTCTCGGTCCAGGTTGCCGAAAACTCCCTGCTACCCGCGTTGCGAGAGGCTGGCCTCGCTGGTGCGGGCACGCCCGAGCAGACGTTCTACCTGGCAGACGGGGTTAGCTGCCGCACCCAAGCCTCCGACCTGGCGGGCGTACAGGGCATCCACCTCGCGCAACTGCTGGCGAGGAACCTCGAAGGCTAGCGCGGCAGATTTCTTGGCGCCGGGGGAGCCGCTCAGCCCAGCGCGACCGTCACCTCGTGCTCTCCCGGTGTGGAAGCGTCGACTACTGCCGACGCTTCTCCCGCAGTGAGTGTGTAGCAACCGGCGATGCCGTCGATGACGACGCGTCCCGCCTCATCCGCGGTGACCGTCGTCGGCTTCATCCACCACTCGCCCTTGATGAGTTCGAGGAGGGCGTCGTAGGCGGGCTTGCGGGTGCCGTCCTCACGGACAAGTCCTGACGGCGCGCCAAGCCATGAGCCCGCGTCGGTAAGCCCCCAATACGTGAGCGATTCGGTCGAGGGGTGCGCGAAGACCGTGCGGTAGTGGCGGACCATCTCGTCCGCCTGACGCTCCTCACCCTCGGGTGTCGAGGGCCATTCGGGGATCTGATAGTCATTGAGGTCGACAATCTCGGGCGGCATGAGGTGCCCCGAAACGAGCGTGGTCTCTGTCATCTGGATCGGGAGCCCAAAGCGCCCAAAGCGGTCGAGGATGTTCGTGATCTGCTCCTCGCCACGGAAGCCCTGGTGCATGTGGGTTTGCACACCGAGGGCATCAATCTGGATACCCGCTTCGAGGCACTCTTCAATGAGACGCTCGTAGTCCTCGCTGAGGTCAAAGTCATTGAGGACAAAGCGGCCCTGCGGGTTAGCCGCGCGTGCTTCCTCGAACGCCATCCGCACCATTTCGATGCGACCCTTTGACTGGGCGAGGCGCGTCACGGCGTTCTCCTCCGCGGTGAAGACCGGCAAGATGACGGCCTCGTTGATCGCGTCCCACAGGTCGATGACGCCGGCAAAGGCCGATGCGTCGCGGCGGATGCGAGCGCGAATCGTCTCTTCCACCTCAGCGTCACTCTTATCGAGCAGCCATGTAGGGGCGAGGGTGTGCCATAGGAGCGGGTGACCCTTGATGGTGGCGCCGCGATCCGCGAAGTAGCGGGCAGCGTTCATGAGGCGATGCGTGTCCGGCTCGCCCTCGACCGCCTCGAAGCCGCGCCAATAGAACGGCAGCGTCACGTGGTTGTAGAGCGCGAACCACAGCGGTTCAAGTGCCGCAGCCTGCGAAGGGCGAGCGCCCCCAAACTGACTCTCTGGAGCGTCGTCATCCTCACCATTGGCGAGACCGACAAAGTCGAATCCGATGTTGCCGAAACCGAAAGCGTGGCGCTTTTGCGAAACGGTGACCACTTGTCCTACGAGTGGTGCACCGCTCGCGTCCGTCACGGTCACCGTCGTATGACTCTTCCGGTGTTCGAAATCGTTTTCGACGCGGTGGTGAGCGATGTTCATGTGTGACTCCTTTGCCACGGTTCAGGCGTGTTGACGCGGAGGGGCGGTCGACTCGCGCACGACGATTGATGTCGCGAGTTCGACGCGGGGATGGGCGAGAGTGCGCCCGCGCGCAGATTCGATGACCATGCGAGTGGCTTCGCGGGCCATGTCGACGAGCGGTTGACGGACTGTTGTCAGAGTCGGCTGAACCCACTGGCACAGGTCGACATCGTCAAAGCCGACAACCGAAAGGTCCGTGGGGATCGACAAGCCGCGTTCGCGCGCTGCGAGGTAAATGCCGTATGCCTGCTCGTCCGATCCGGACACGATGGCGGTAGGGGGTTCGAGGAGATCGAGAAGGGCGCCGCCATGGTCGATTCCGCCTTGAACGAGCGAGTTGCCTTCGCGCACCAGCCGGGGGTCCTCAGCGATGCCCACGCGGCGGAGCGCGGCGCGATACCCATCGAGGCGATCCTGGTGGCTCGCGAGATCGAGGCGGCCCGTGACAAAGCCGATGCGGCGGTGCCCGAGCGCAAGAAGATGCGCCGTGGCGTCTCGGCCGCCGGCCCAGTCGGTCGCTGAGACGGTCGCGAAGCCGTGCGAGTCATTTCCCACGGGGTCGATGAGGACAACGGGTGCGTTGAGCCGCGCGATCTCGTCGCGCGCCTCCGCTGTCAGATCGGATACGACGAGCACGACGCCGTCGGTGCCACGGTGAGCAACCCGCTGGACCCACGTGGCCGGGGCGAACTCGCCGCCGCCAGTCGTGCTGACAACGAGGTCGACGCCAGCGGCGGCTGCTTCGATGTGAGCTCCGCGCATGAGATCGGCCGCCCATTGCGTATCGAGACCAGGCACAACAATGTCGATGAGGCCGGTGTCGAGGGCGCCCTTTGCGCGGCGTTCGTAACCCGCTTCCGAGACGATCTGCTCGACGCGAGCGCGCGTGGCGTCGGCTACGCCCGGGCGGTTGTTCAGCACCTTGGAGACGGTGGGGATGGATACTCCGGCACGAGCGGCGATCTCGGCCATTCTCACCGGCTCGGTAGTCATGCCACGCCTCTCCACGGAGTTATTGGCAGGCCCAGCATGCGGGAATTGACCGGGCACCGCTTCCGGCTTACTGTAGCCGAGGAAGAAAGTGATTGCGAAACTTTCGTCCTGACCATGGCGAACGGCGTGCGGGAGAGATGACGGTCTCGATCCCGCACGCCGGACCAGGACGATTGACCCCGCATGTCGGGAGCCACGCCGTAGGCTCTCGGCATGGGAAGATCGCAGGCCCGGCATTCCGCGACCGATCAGCGGATGAAGCGGCGGACGAAGATTCTGATCGCGGCGGTGAGTGCTGTCGCCTTGCTTGTTACGGGGACGGGTATTGCGGTCCTCATCTACCGCGCGCATATCAACTCGCGTATCAATCACATCGATCTTGTGTTTCCAGAGCCGCCTCCGCGGCCGGAACCAACCGCCCCGTCGCCATCGGGAGCAAAGGCACCCATCAACTTCCTCATCCTCGGCTCGGACTCGCGCGTCAGCGGTGGCGACCCGACGGACTGGCAGTATGGCGGTCAACGCTCCGACGTGATGATGCTTGCCCAGATTTCGGGCGACCGGACGTCGGTCAACGTGATGTCGATCCCGCGGGACTCGTGGGTGCCGATCGAGGGGCACGGCGAGGCGAAGATCAATGCCGCCTTTTCATATGGGGGCCCGACGCTAGCGATTTCCACGGTTCAGGAGCTCACCGGTGTGGCGATCAACCACTTCGTCATCATCGACTTCACCAGTTTTGAGAAGCTGACCGATGAGTTGGGTGGCGTGACGATCGTCACCAAAAAGGGCGAGCAGAGGATGAACGGCGAGGAGGCTCTGCTCTTTGTCCGCGAGCGGCACAACCTGCCTCGCGGGGACTTCGACCGGGTGCGCCGCCAGCAAGTATGGATCAAGGCCATCATGGCCGAGGTCTTTGAAAAGGACGTATTGAAGAACCCGCTCAAGGTGGGCAACCTCATCAACATCGTCCTTGACTATTCGGCGGTTGATCAGGGAATTGACTTTGACTACCTCGCTGGCTTAGCAGTTGAGTCACGCGACATGCGCCCCGGCGCCGTCCGATTCATGACCGCTCCCTACACGGGAACGGGACGATCGCCCGATGGGAAGCAGTCGATCGTCGTTCTTGACATGCCAAAGCTGGACGCGCTGATGGAAGCGTGGCGCAATGACACCGTTGCGGAATACATCGCAGCACATCCCGACAGCGTGCCCAAACTCGACGACCGTCCGGTGGACTAGCCGACCCCGCAGCTACACGCGCGCGGACTCTTCCGTCCGCTCCAGGAATGCGGCCACGGCGCTATTGAGGGCTCCGGACTCGACGAGGATGCCGTCGTGCCCCACGGGGGAGTTGATGAGGTGGACGCCACCTGCCTGTGGCAGTGCCTGCGCCAGGCGCTCGGCGTTGATTACGGGGTACAGCCGGTCCGAGTCCACCGCGACGATGAGCGCGTCGCCGGTGTATCGGGACAAGGCGCTCACGGCGCCGCCACGGCCCCTCCCCACGTCATGCGTGTTGATCGAATGGACGATGCGCAGGTATGTGTTTGCGTCAAAGCGGCGCGCGAGCTTGTCGCCATGGTGCTCAAGATAGGAGCGCACGGCGTAGCGTCCGGTGGGCAGTAACGGGTTCTCACCCTCTTGAGCAGAGTTGCCAAAGCGCGCGTCGAGCTCTGGCTCGGAACGGTACGTCGTGTGTGCGATCATCCGCGCGACGCCGAGCCCGCGGTGCGGGCCTTCCCCAGCTGGAGCGTCGTAATAATCGCCGCCGCGGAAGGCGGGGTCGTTCTCGATAGCCGCCATCTGCGGTGCCGCCCACGCGATCTGCTCTGCGGTGGTGACGGCGGTGGTGCCAACCGCGCCGATTGCGCGGACACGGTCTGGGTACGTGGCCGCCCATTCGATGGCACGCATGCCGCCCATCGACGGGCCAATGATGAGGCGCCACGAGGGGATCGCAAGCAGATCCATGAGGCGCCGTTCTGCCTCCACCATGTCGCGCAAGGTGAGCCAAGGAAAACGAGAGCCCCACGGCCTGCCGTCAGCAGGGTGGGGCGAAGCGGGGCCGGTTGAGCCCTGACAGCCACCGACGACGTTCGCAGAGACCACAAAGAAACGGTCGGTATCAAGTGGGCGGCCGGGGCCTACGAGAGAGTTCCACCAGCCCCCGGTGACGTGACCCGGGCCCGCGTGGCCAAAGACGTGGCTGTCACCGGTGAGGGCGTGTGCCACGTAAATCGCATTGTCGCGAGCCTCGTTCAACGTGCCCCATGTCTCGAAGGCGAGAGTGACGTCGGGAAGCATGCCGAGCGGGTCGGCCTCAAGGGGCAGATCTCCGATCGAGGCAAAGTGGCGCTCGCCAGCATCCATGCCTTCGCGCCACGCACCGGAAGCCGGAACGGGGGTGGGTGCGGTCTCGACCCACTCTGAAGCGTCGTCGTCCATGGAATTGCTCCTCGATAGAAAAAGCGTGTGCAGCGCGTTGGCAGATTAGCCCGGCGGGGTGGGGGTCGGCGTCACGCCGAGCCCTCTTCCCGCCTGATGTGCGTGGTTAGGCCGACGCGAGGGCAGCCGACGTGACGGCGGCAGCGGCAGCAAAGCCCTTGTCAAGGTCGGCAAGGATGTCATCGATGTGCTCGATGCCCACTGCGAGACGCACGAGTCCCGGGGTGACCCCGGCCGTGGCCTGCTCCTCGGCGGTCAGCTGTGAGTGAGTGGTGGTGGCGGGGTGGATGACGAGCGAGCGGACGTCTCCAATGTTCGCCACGAGCGAGTGCAGCTCGAGAGCATCGACGAAGGCCTGTCCGGCCTCCTTGCCACCCTTGATCTCAAACGCGAGCACCGAGCCGGCGCCCTTGGGTGCGTACTTCTGCTGGAGGTGGTGCCACGGCGATGACGGGATGCCTGCGTAGGCGATCGATTCGACCTCGTCGCGGCCCTGCAGGTACTCGACAACCTTCTTCGCGTTCTCCACGTGGCGCTCGACGCGCAGGCTCAGTGTCTCGAGACCTTGTGCGATCAGGAATGCGTTGAACGGCGAGATCGCGGCACCAAGGTCGCGCAGCAACTGCACGCGGGCCTTGAGGATGAAGGACAGGTTCGCACCAAAGGCCGAGCCGACGCCGAGGTCGCGGGCGTAAACGAGGCCGTGGTAGCTCGCGTCGGGCTGGTTGTAGTTGGGGAAGCGGTCCGGGTACTGGGCGTAGTCGAAGGATCCGCCGTCAACGATGACGCCACCGATCGCTGTTCCGTGGCCACCGAGGTACTTTGTGGCGGAGTGAGTGACGATGTCAGCGCCCCACTTGAGCGGCTGGACGAGGTACGGCGAAGCGACAGTGTTGTCGACGATGAGCGGCACACCTACCTCGTGCGCCACGGCGGCAACGGCCTCAATGTCAAGGAGGTCCTGCTTGGGGTTGGAGATCGACTCACCGAAGAACGCCTTGGTGTTGGGGCGAACGGCTGCGCGCCATGACTCAGGGTCGTCCGGGTTGTCGACAAAGGTGACCTCGATGCCGAACTTGGGAAGCGTGTAGTGGAACAGGTTGTACGTACCGCCATAAAGCGACGGCGAGGAGACGATGTGGTCGCCCGCCTCGGCAATGTTCTGAATCGCGATCGCGTTTGCCGCGGAGCCAGAGGCGAGCAGCAGTGCGGCGACACCGCCCTCAAGCGCAGCGACACGGTCTTCAACGGCGCCCTGCGTCGGGTTGCCAATTCGGGTGTAGATCGGGCCGAGGTCCTGCAAAGCGAAGCGCGCGGCGGCGACCTCAGTGGTGCCGAACTCGAAAGAGGTGGTCTGGTAGATCGGCAGTGCGCGGGCACCGGTTGCTGCGTCCGGGGTCTGGCCTGCGTGAATCTGCTGGGTCTCGAACTTCCAATTGGCGGTCATGTCTGCTGGGCTCCTGTGGGGATTCGTTGGGGTGGGATACAACTGTTCCGCTTCCCGGCATCGCCCCGGAGCTGGAGGATTTGGCCGCCAGTCCCGCGACCATGACAGGTTCGCGGCTGCGACACGTGAGTGTGGGCCCGGTGGGGTTCTCGCTCACTACCTGCATTTTCGCAGGGGAGCGGGGCGCCCGTTACGGGCGCACGCCAAACGTGCGCTTGACTAGCGACACATTCGGCGGAACATGGCTGTGAGCATAGGGCGCCGCAACGCGGGATGGCAAATAGCGCGGTGTGTCTGCCTAGTTACCAGGAACGACGCTCGGTACGGTGGTAGCGCGCCACGAGATCTCAAGTGAGCAACGACATGCGCCGATATACCGGGGGACTTGTCGCAAACGTGGGACATTTCACATCAATCTTCACCTTTTGGTCCCAATTGCTTACGATCACCCGGACGACAAGGAGCGATGTATGGCGGCAAGAGAGTGGCGCGGGGTGCCGTCGCGCACCTTGGCACTTGTCGCCATCGGCGCCTTGACGGCGTCACTTGCGGTTGTCGCATCGCCTCGCATCGCCGACGCTTACCCCGGCCTGGACGAGATTGCTGCCGCTAAGGCGGCGGTTGCGGATCAACAAGCAACGGTGGCGGAACTCGACGCCGTCATTGTGTCGCTTCAAGAGGCTGCAGCAGCCGCGGAGAAGGAAGCCCGCGCTGCGGCAGAACGCTACGCGGAAGCGATGGACCGGGCGGACAAGGCCGAGGCAGCAGCCAAGGAGGCCGCTGACCGAGCCGCCGAGGCGCAAGAAGCCCTCGACGCCGCGCGCACCGATCTGGGCGCCATCGCCATGGAGGCATACCGCTCCGGCGGCACGATGACGTCGCTTGAAGCTGTCATCGGCGCGGACGGCTTTGAGGACGTCATTACGCGCTCCGAAGTGATCGACCGCGCTTCCACCGAGTACGACACTGTGGTGCAGCGCGTCAACGCAGCCGAGATTGTCGCGCAGGCCATGAGCGAGGCCGCTGAAGAAGCGGCCGAAGAGGCCCGCGAAGCTGAAGAAGCTGCCGCCGTCGCACTCGCTGAGGCGCAAGAGGCGCAACGCCTCGCTGACCAAGCGGTGGCCGAGGCCGAGGCGACTCAAGAGGCCGCAGTCGCGCGTCTTGCCGAACTCCAGCGCACCACCGTCGCACTTGAGCGAGAGCGTCAAGCCGGTCTCGCGGCGGCTCGGGCCGCGGCGGAGCGCGCGGCTTTCGAGCAGGCGATTCGTGACGCGGCTCAGAACCAAGG
>JAEYOR010000035.1 GCA_023411615.1 Actinomycetes bacterium | reverse complement strand
GCCCTCAGCTCGCCACGCGCCATTCGCGCCCCGTCTTATCGCTGCAGTGACTCGATGAGTTCCTGTGCGTAACGGTGGGTCTCAGGGAGCGACTCGATCCACACGCGCGGTGGCTGGCGTACAAGATTGCCCACACGCATCGTGATCGCTCGCTCGGAAATGTGGTCACGCAGAATCGCAATGCCATGACCGAGCATGGGACCGCGCTCAACGAGTACTGCGTACAGGCCATCGCCAAGACGTGCCATCGGGTGGCCGTCGCCGTAAGCGCCCTTGAGAGCTTGGCCGACGGCGGCATTGCGCGCCATGCGCTGCCACGGATCTGCATCCATGACAGTGACGTCAATCATGACGAGCGCGTGAGTCTGGGGCACCGAGGTGCCATTGCGCGTGGCCGAGCCATATGCCTCAGCCAAACGTTGCGTCAGGTACTCGGCTGTGCCAAGACCCGATTCGGCGTCGGCCATTTGCGGCACCGATGGGGACGCTGCGGTTCCTTCGGTCCAACCCGCACACAGCGCACGGATCGATCGAATCGGAGCGGACTCGTAACCGGCTGCCCGGAACAGGACGGCCATGTCATCGATCGCTTCTGTGATGCCGACGCCCGCCTCCGAACGAGCTTGGCCCAGCCGGAACGCGGCGGGCGCGGTGTCGAAGCGCGACTCAAGCGCCTCGACAAGAGCCTCAGTGGCAGGCGTGTACCAGTCACCGGGGCGCAACCATACGGAGTCGATGCTCGTCGACTGCCATTTGTGCAGCAAACTCGAGCTTTCGACCGTGCTGGTGGGCTGTTCGTTTCCCCTCATGACTCATGAGAGGTGGGAGGCGCGCCGCTATGACGGCGAAATTGAGCCGTTTTCTCGGTTTTTTTGCCGCGACGCGCGTGTTGTGACATAAGCCACTGAAAGGGTGCCTTGTGCCGTGCCCCCCTAACGGGGGACGATAGGGGGATAACTGTCCGCTTTGGGCTGACTTGAGGGCATATGGGGTACGAGCAGATCGCGTTCTGGACGGAAACGTCCAGTGATCCCGAGTTGATCGCCGGCGTACGCGCTGGCGACACCTCGGCTTTTGCCGTGCTCTACGAGCGTCACGCGGACGCTGCCCGCAAGGTGGCGGCCCAGTACACGAATACTCCCGTGGACATCGACGACGTTGTCTCGGAGTCGTTCTCTCGCGTCCTCAAAGCGTTGCAACAAGGAGACGGGCCGGATCTCGCATTTCGCGCATACCTCTTTACCATTGTGCGCCGCACCGGGATGGACCTCATCAACAAGGGCATCCGTACTAAGCCTCGCGATGACATGTCGCAGTTCGAGGCCGCGCTCGGATTCGAGGCCGCCTCGGATGAGCCCGCGATGGAGGGCTTTGAGCACGGGCTCGTTGCCGATGCATTCAAGTCCCTGCCCGAGCGGTGGCAAGCTGTCCTTTGGTACACCGAGGTTGAGAAGAAGAGCCCCAAGGACATTGCGCCCCTGCTCGGGCTTTCGGCAAACGGCGTCGCTGCGCTGTCGTATCGCGCCCGTGAAGCACTCCGCCAGGCGTACTTACAGCAGCACTTGTCACTTGCTACCGACGTCAACTGCCTTGAGGTCAACACCCAATTGGGTGCATATGTGCGGGGTGGACTCAACAAGCGGGAGTCATCGCGCATCGATGACCACGTTGCAATCTGTGAGAAGTGCAACGGACTCGTTGCCGAGCTGCAGGATGTCAACCGTGGCATGCGTTCGATCATTGCGCCGCTTGTCATGGGTGTGCTTGGCGTTGGAGCTCTCGAAGGCGGGCTCCCCATTGGCGGCGCGATTGCCGGTATCGCGAGCACGGCGGGGGCCGCAGGCGGTCTGACTGGCGGCGCAGGTGCCGGTGGTGGCGCCGGTGCTGGTGGTGGCGCCGGTGGTGGCGCAGGTGCAGGTGCTGGTGGTGGCTCGGGTGCTGGAGCGGGTGTCGGCAGTGGTGCCGGCGCCGGTGGCGGCGCGAGCGCCGGAGCAGGTACGGGCGTCGGTTCTTCCGTAGGTGCAGGCGCGTCCGGCGCAAGTGTTGGCGGTGCAAGCGTTGGCGCTGGCGCGACCGCTACGGCAAGCGGAGTTGGCTTTGGCACCGCAGCGAGCGTGGCCGGTGTGGGCGCCGCCGCTGTTGCGACAACCGGCGCGGCGCTGCCGGGCGCGGCAAGCGGTACGGGTGCGGGTGCCGCGGGCGCTGGAACCGTGATGGGCGCCGGATCAGCCACTACGGGCGCGCTTGGCACAGGTGCAGGCGCGGTGAGTGCCGGTGCAGGTGCTTTCACCGCGGGAGCCGGAGCCGCGGGCGTTGGTGTGGCAACGGGCGGAATCCTCGCGGGCGCGGGCAGCATCCTCATTCCCGCGGCCGCTGTTGTTGGCGTCGCCTCACTCGCCTTTGCTGGCGCAGGGTATTTTGGCGCCTTCGACGCCGCTTCGCCCTCGGACAACAACCCGGCGCAGGCCGAAGAGTTGGCGCCCGCTCCTGAGACCGTCGCCCCGAACCCCGGTGATGACGGCGGCACGGGCGGCACCGACGCATCCGACCGTGACACGCCTCCTGAGCAGTCGGCTCCCCCCGCGGATACCGACGCACCCGACGCTCAACCGCCCGTCACCTCAGGGACGCCCGGCTCTGGCGGCACAGGTGGTACTGGCGGCACGGGCGGTACCGGTGGAACCGGCAGCCTTCCGGGCGCTGGTGGTACCGGCGGAACTGGGAGCCTTCCGGGCACTGGTGGAACCGGTGGCGCTGGTGGTACCGGTGGATCCGGCGGTACTGGCGGCACGGGCGGTACCGGCGGAACTGGGAGCCTTCCGGGCACTGGTGGAACCGGTGGCGCTGGTGGTACCGGTGGATCCGGCGGTACTGGCGGCACGGGCGGTACCGGTGGAACCGGCAGCCTTCCGGGCACTGGTGGAACCGGTGGCGACGGTGGAAGTGGTGGCACAGGTGGTACCGGCGGAACCGGCGGAACCGGCGGAACCGGTGGCGACGGTGGCACTGGTGGAACCGGTGGCGACGGCGGCAGCCCACTCCCGCCCACATCGCCTCGCCTCACACTCGCCAAGGCGCCGCTCGACTACCTCGAGATCTCCGAATCCAACCCGTCCGTTGGCATGGCGGTCGCGAACGCCGGTGACGGCGACGCCGACGACGTAACAGCTCAGATCACACTGCCCGACGGCCTTGCGTTCGCACCGCCGCCTGGTGGCGCGTCATCCCTCATGGCGGTGCCGGTCCAGCGTCTCCACGACTACCTTGCGTTCCACTCGACCGGCGCGGTCACCATCGGCGACTGGTCTTGCTCCTTTGACGCCGCGGTGGCGACATGCGAGTTGCCGAATCTGGCTGCCGGCGGAAAGACAAGTTTCGACGTACCCGTCGACATCACGGGCGCAGTGCCGGAAGGCGCGGTGACCAATTTTGTCGTCTCGACGGGAGATCAGACCATCGAGTACTCGGTATTGACCGGGGTCGATGCGAACGACGAAGACGTCGAGGTCATCTTCACGGGTGAAGGCCAATTGGCCGCAACCCATGTTGGAGCCACTCTCATGGGCTGTGACCTCAACCAGTTGGCATGCCGCAATGTCATGAAGTCCACCGCGAGCAACACCAACTCCCAGTACAACAACAACGGCTGGGTGATGAAGCCGCTCAATGAGGCCGGCGGTCAGTTCAACTCGGCGTCGACCACACTCACATTGCCTGAAGGTTCCGTGGTGACCTACGCAAGCCTCGAGTGGGCGGCCAACCGCCACAGCACCGACGTGTTCAGCGGTGCTCTCGACTCCGCTCGCCTCCGGGGCCCGGGCCAAAGCGAGTACACAGCGATCACTGCGGACACCGTTTCCCAGACTACGGACCCAGACGGGCGCATCTACTACCAGTCTCGCGTCGACGTCACCGACCTCGTGAAGGATCTCGGGGCTGGCGAGTGGTCACTGGCCGACGTCGCCCTGGCCGCTACCTCGAAGGACCCCGATCGCACGTACTTTGGCGGATTCGCCCTGACGGTCGTCTACGGCAACCCTGCACTCAACGACTCGAGGGTGGCGATCTTCGATGGTGCACACTGGGTCTCGACCGCCCACAAGGCGGACTTCACCTTCTCGACCACCGCTCCCGCCAAGGTGACGCTTGGCTGGACAGCGTGGGAAGGCGACCGCGGGCTGGTTGGCGATCGCATCGATATCAATGGCGACACCTTCGCGCCGATGCGGTGGGACGGCACCTCGGCGAGTGTCGGCGACTCCGGTAATGCTGCGGACTCGACGGCCTTTGGTGGCGCCCATGCCAACTCCCTCGGCGTTGACGCCAAGCTCTTCCGTCCCGGCAATGTGCCTGCCGGTGTTCACAAGGTCACGGTGGGCACCAACGGCGACAACTTCCTGCTGAGCACCCTTACCGTCACCATCGACTACCCGTAAGGGGTCCGGACTAGTCAGTGATCGCCCCGCTCGGGTCCCACGGTTGCTGGAGCTGCCGAGCCGTGCGCGCTGCGTGGTCAACGCCAAAGTCGCGCGCCACCATGTGCAAGGCCATGTGGATGCCGGACGTCAATCCGCCCGACGTCACCACGTCACCCTCGTCGACCCACCGCACATCGCGTTGGACGTTGCCTACCTTGCCGGTCGCGGACAGAAGGTCGATGTCCTCCCAGTGTGTGGTCGCGCTCTTGCTGTCGAGCGCGCCAGCGGAGGCAAGGAGGAAGGCTCCAGTGCACACCGATGTCACGACATTCGTCGCGCCAAGGAGCACGCGTACCGCCTCGGCGATGGCGGCGTCCCCCACTGCCGCGTCGATGTCGATGGTGCCCGGCACCACGACAAGGTCGACGGGACCAACTGACGCCGCGTCCTCAAGATTGGTGAGCGTCATGCCGCCGAACGCCACGACCTTGGAGCCGCCTGGACTCACGAGTCGCACGTCGTATTGCGGGGCATCTCCGTCGCGTTCGGCCAGACGGGACGCGGTGAGAAACACCTCATAGGGTCCGCCTGCATCGATGAGGTCGAAGCCGTTGAATACAAGAATTGCCACCCGTCGAGTCATACGCTCACGTTACGGCAGTGCAATGAGGCCAGCGGGGATGAATGCGAGCCCATATGAACGAAACGCACAGCCTGTCCGCCACCATCACTCTCAATGAGCGTGGCAGTGAACAGGCCGTGCGTTGTCCGGGGAGACGCCGTTGGGGAACGGCTGTCAGGCCTTCTTGGCCGTGGCCTGCGCGTTGACCTCATACGAGGTGTTGGTGGCCTCAAAGAAGTTCACCAATTGCAAGGTGTCGTTTGCTGTCGCCATCCACTTGGCGGGGTTCGACACGTTGAACTGCGGCTCGAAGCCGAGCTCCTCGAGACGGCGGTCGGTGAGGTAGCGGACATACTGGTTCACGTAGTCCGCGTTGAGGCCGAGGATGCCGCGGGGGAACATGTCGCGGTTGTAGGCCTCTTCCATCTCGACTGCACTGAGGATCATCTGGCGGATCTCTTCGGCGAACTCGGGATCCTGGAGGTCCTCGTTCTCCTCAAGCACGGTGAGGATGAGGTTGATGCCGAACTGCAAGTGCAGCGACTCATCGCGGATGATCCAGTCCATGAGTGAACCGAAGTTCCGCAACAGGTTCCGCTGGCGGAAGCTGAGCGCCACCATGAAGCCCGAGTAGAACCAGATGCCCTCGAGAATGATGTTGTAGGCGATGAGGTTGCGGATGAAGTCCTTCTTGCCCTCAGTCGTCTTGATGTCGAGGGTGTCCTCGGTCATCCGCTTGATGTACTTGACCTCGAAGGCTTCCTTGGCCGCCATCGAGGGGACCTCAATGTGATTGTTGTACGCAGCCTCACGGTCGATCGGGAACGTCTCGAGGATGTACTCGAACGACATCGTGTGGTTCGCTTCTTCCCACATCTGCTTGGCCAGATACAAGTGGCACTCGGGAGCGTTGATGTAGGGGTAGACGCCAAACGCAAGTGCCTTGTTGACAAGCAGTTCGTTCGGGTTGAAGTACGACACGAGGTGCACAAGCGCGTGCTTCTCGTCATCCGTCATCTTCTTGAAGTCGGCAAGGTCCTCACCGAGCTGGATCTCGTTGGGGAACCATGTGTTCGCCACCGCCTGGTCGTACAGGTCCATTGCCCACTTGTACGTGACGGGCTTGAGCAGAAGTCCGTCTTGGACGCCAGAGCCGAGAATGGCCATCATTGCCTTCTTTCTGTCGAATCGTTATGCGGTCGACGCGACTACTGGCAGGACTCGCACTGAAGGCGTTCCATCGGGTCAACCGGGCATGCCACCCCGTCGATCATCTCGGTGTCGCCGTCAGGCGAGGTCACGGTCGAGCCGATCACCTCGAGGACGGTTGCGCCGTCAGGAGCATCCGTCGCTAGTTGATCCGAGGACTCCGTGACGGCCTGGTGGACCGCCTCCTGGGCCTCGGGGGCTGGGTTGGTCTCCGGCAGCGACGTCGGGGGCAGCTGAGGCTGCTCACTCGGGGCGGGCGCAAGCGCCTGAGCCGCGAGTGCCGACATCACGGTTGCCGGAGCAACGGAGATTGAGCGCGTGGTCGTTGGCGCCTCAACTGCGGCAACCTCGACAACAGCCTCGACATCCTGCTTCACCTCGGCAGGCGCCTCAGCAACGGCGTCGGCTTCAGCGACTGCGGATGAGGCCGAAGCAGCTGCGCCGAATCCCTTCTTCGCACCACCGAAGCCGCCGAAGCCGCGCTTGGACGGAGCTGCCCCACCCGAAGGCTTGGAAGCCACACCAGCACCAGCTGCGGTGCCGTGGGTGGTGAGACGCTCGGTCTTGTTGACTCGAACGGTCGACTGTTCGGCCGTGTGACGCGGCTTCACGTGGAGGTAGTACGTGGTCTTAACGCCACGCTCCCATGCGGCCTGGTACAGAGCCATCATGTTGTCGACGTCGCGGTCCTCAAGGTAGATGTTGCGGCTGATCGCCTGGTCAATCCACTTCTGAGCGCGAGCCGCGACCTCAATGAACGCGTACGGCGACAACTGGAACGACGTCTTGTAGACCTCCTTGAGGTGGTCCGGCACGCCGTCGACCAGCGACAGGTCACCTTGAACGGCGAGAAGCTCGTCCTTCACCTGCTCCCACATGCCCAGTTCCTGCAGGTCGCGCACCAGGTTGGTGTTGACCTCGAGGAACTTCCCGGACGAGGTTGCCCGGGAGAAGATCTGGGAGAACTGCGGGTCGAAGCCAGGCGTGGTGCCCGCAACGAGACCGATGGACGCGGTGGGTGCGACGGCCATCAAGGTGGCGTTGCGCATGCCGCCCTTGACCTTGGCGCGCAGCGCGTCCCAGTCGAGACGCGTGGTGCGGTCCACCGCCACCGGCACGCCACGGTCCTTCTCGACACGGTCGATCGTGTCGAACGGGACCAGGCCCTGCGACCAGCCCGAGCCCTCGAAGTTCGCGTACGAACCACGCTCGCGGGCGAGATCTGCCGACTCGTCGATCGCGTGGTACGAGATGAACTCCATGATCTCGTCGATCAGCTCGTAGGCCTCTTCCGACTCATAAGCGAGACCCATCTTCTCCGTCATGTCGGTGAAGCCCATGACGCCAAGGCCAACGGCACGGTTCTCACGGTTCGCGTGCTCCGATTCAGGCACGGAGGACAGCGTGATGTCGACGAGGTTGTCGAGCTGGCGCACTGCGAGGCGAGCCGACGTGCGCATGCGCTCCCAGTCGATCTTGCCGTCGATGTAGTGAGCGGAGAGGTTGATCGAGGCGAGGTTGCAGACGGCGATGTTCTCGCGGTCCTGCGGCAAGCAGATCTCGGTGCACAGGTTGGACAGGTGA
Organism: Actinomycetes bacterium; assembly: GCA_023411615.1. GTDB lineage: Bacteria > Actinomycetota > Actinomycetes > Actinomycetales > Demequinaceae > Demequina. Next base: position 54,227 of record JAEYOR010000035.1, on the reverse strand, counting down.
ATGGTGCCCGTGTTCGTGTTGAGGGCACGCAGGTTGATCGTGTCCTTCCACGTCAACCACGGGTGCGACGTGGTCTGCAGCATGATGAGAATCGACTTGTACTGCTCGCGAGCGCGCATCTTCTTGAAGGTGCGCATCTTGCCGGCCTCCGCCAAAGCGATGTACTCGGCGTAGCGCTTGGAGAACTCCGAGCCAACGAGTTCGACGAGGTCAGGCGTCTCCGCCGGGTCAAAGAGGTACCAGTCGGCATCGTTCTGGACGCGCTTCATGAACTCGTCCGAGATCCACACTGCGGTGTTGGCCGTACGGGTACGGCGGTACGGGTCACCCGAGTTCTGACGCAGGTCGAGGAACTGCGGGAAGTCCATGTGCCAGTTCTCCATGTAGAAGCACAGCGCACCGAACTTCTTGCCACCACGGGAGACGGCGCGCAGCGTCGAGTCGATGGTGTGCATGAACGGGATGGGGCCCGTAGACGTCGTGTTGTTGGACTTGATGGGCGAACCCTCGGAGCGCAGCTTGGTGACGGACAAGCCGATGCCACCGGTGCCCTTGGTGAGCCACATGACGTCGCCCACTGTCTTCGCGATGTGGTCCATGTCGTCTTCCATCTGCATGACGAAGCAGTTGGACAGCTGCGGGTAGGACGTACCGGCATTGACGAGGGTCGAACCGGCCGGCAGGTAGTCGAGGTTCGAGATCTTGTCGTAGAACTGCAAGGCGGCGCCGGTTGGGTCCGCCTCATTGAGGGACAGACCCATCGATACGCGCATCCAGAAGTACTGGGGCACTTCAAGCGCCTTGCCGTGACGGTCCGTGATCATGTAGCGGTTGCGCATCGTGATGGTGCCGATGTACTTCAGCTTGTCGTCACGCTGGTGGTCGATCGCAGCAGCGAGGGCGTCGAGGTCGAAGTGAGTGACGAGACGCTCGTCCAACAGACCCTCTTCGACGGCGTCGCGGATGTAGCCCGGGAAGCGTGCCTGGTGAAGTAACGCGAGCTCAAGGTCGGTGTCAAAGCCGCCGAGCACGCGCTTGTAGATCACCTTGCGCAACAGGCGCGCGGCGACAGTGTCAAAGTGCGGGTCATCCTTGACGTTCTGGACGGCCACACCAATCGCGGCCTCGTCGAGCTGCTCAGTGGTGATGCCGTCAAAGAGCGTGATCGCGAGTTCTGACGCCACCTGAGTGGTGATGGAGATCTGGTCCGGCAGGCCGGCGGCGGCCTTTTCGATCGCCTTGTTAATGCGGTCCGCGTTGTACGGCTCACGCGTTCCGTCACGCTTGGTGACGTGAATCCCGCTGCGCTGCGGGTTGGCGTCGGCGACAGCAGCGGCGACCTCGTCTTTGACGTCAGCCGCGTTGTTCTCCGTGATCGTCACGATGCTCCTTCGAGGACAGTGGCCCTGGGGCCGGAAGGGGTGGGACCACACTTTCGTGGGGTTATTGCCGGGGACTCTTCAACTCTTGATCGCGCGAGCCGGTTGCGGGGGTCGTGGTCGCCCGCAACCTGCTCGAGCGCTAATTCGACGGTACAACTTTTCTCACGCCAACGCAATGCGAAACCACTACATATGGAGTTGATTCATGACGCATACCACTAGATGTAGTGGTCTTGTGCACGAAGCTGTGAGTAGCGTGTGCACAACTCGGCGTGTCGTGTGGACGAAGCGCGCCGACCTGTTAACACTTCTCCCCTGGTGGTGGATGGGACGTATCCATCGTCTCGCGAGGGTCTGACATGCGTCAGGACTTTGCCTGATGCCCGCTGTCGCGCCACACTAGGCGCGTGAAACGTGTCGCCTCGCTCGCTCTTGCCGTGGCCCTCCTTGCGTCGGCCTGCTCAACCACCAGCGGAACGGACCCCTCGGCCGCCCCCGGCAAGCCCAAGGACTTCTGCCACGCCATGCAGGCCGCGGCGAAGGCCGCCCCGGCCGCAGCGGAGGCTCTCGACACCCTCTTCACCACCATCGAAGGCATGGCCCAAGGGGCCTCTGAGGGCGATATCGACAACCTCCACACTGCCGGTGCCACGTCGGAAGACGCATCCAACGCGTACATCGCCACCCTTGACGCCGCTCAAGAACTGGCGGAAGGAACCATCGCCGACGACCTCGGCACCCTCTCGGACTACTGGACGCTTTATGCCGTCGGCATGGCCCAGATCGCCTCCGGTGTGAATTCGTACGGCAAGCTCATTGACCAGACGCAGGCGCTTGCCACTGCGGAGACAACGTCAGCTGTGGTTGCCGAGCAGCCGGCGGCGCAGAAGCGCATCAACGATGCCTACCTCGCGCAGTGCGCGGGCTAAGCACAGTGTCATGAAACTCTTCTTCCGCGACGTCGCCCTTGTGGTGGCTGTGCTTGTTGCCCTCGCCCTCGTCTTTGCGGCGCTGGGCCGCACACTTCCGCTCAGCAGCTATCTCGCTGGTGGAAGCGTCGGCATCGTGGCGGCCGCGGCACGCACACTCCGGCGTCGGCTCGAATCGCAAGAGCGCGAACGCAACTACCGCAACCGCTAGACGATGCCGTAGAGGCGGTCCCCTGCGTCGCCAAGCCCGGGCACGATGTAGCCCACCTCGTTGAGCTTCTCATCGATGCACGCAACGACAACTGACACGTCGGCGCGTTCGCCCACCGACTTGCGGACATGCTCGATGCCCTCCGGAGCCGCGAGAAGGCACACGCACGTCACATCAGTTGCGCCGCGCTCCAGCACGTATTCAATGGCCGCCACGAGTGATCCACCGGTGGCCAGCATCGGGTCAAGGACAAATACCTGGCGGCCAGTGAGGTCATCGGGCAGGCGGTTCGCGTACGTGACCGCCTCAAGAGTCTCCTCGTCCCGCAGCAAACCCAAGAAGCCCACCTCGGCGCTGGGCAACAAGCGCGTCATGCCATCGAGCATGCCGAGGCCCGCACGCAGAATCGGCACGATGATCGGAGTCGGATTCGCGATGCGCGTCCCCACCGTGGTGGTGAGCGGCGTTTCGACCGGTCGCTCTTCCACGCGCACGTGGCGCGTCGCCTCATACGCAAGCAGCGTCACCAATTCATCGACAAGGAGCCGAAACGTTGGCGAAGGGGTGTTCTTGTCCCGCAGAACGGTGACTTTGTGGTCAATGAGCGGGTGATCGGCGACGTGCAGGTGCATGAGGGACACGGTACAGCGGGCGCGGGCCCTGCGGGAGGTGCGGCGGTCCCACGTCGACTAGGTTGACTCGCATGGACGATCTCGCGGCGATGCGGCTCGCTCTCGAGGAGGCGACCGCGGCTCTCACGCACGGCGATGTCCCCGTTGGAGCCGTCGTGTTGTCCCCCACAGGAGACGTGGTGGGACGCGGCCACAATCAGCGCGAGGCCCTTGCCGATCCGACCGCCCATGCCGAGGTTCTCGCCCTCCGTGAGGCAGCGTCGGCCGCAGGGTCCTGGCGCCTCGACGGGCACACCCTCGTTGTCACCCTCGAGCCGTGCGCGATGTGCGCCGGGGCCGTCCTCGCCGCACGTGTGCCACGCCTCGTCATCGGAGCGTGGGACGAGCGCGCCGGGGCGACGGGAAGCCGCTGGGATCTGGTGCGCGACGCCCGCCTTGGAGCAAAGGTCGAAGTGGTCGCGGGCGTCCTTGAGGAAGAAGCGTCGGCGATCCTGCGCGCCTTCTTCGACGCGCGACGCTGAGCCCGCTTCCTGGCCGACGCTGAGCCCGCTTCCCGGCCGACGCTTGCTTTGGTTTGGAGCGGACCTCACCGGCGGGTATTCTCGTCCGGGCAAGGTGACGTGTCCGAGCGGCCTAAGGAGCACGCCTCGAACGCGTGTGAGGTTAACAGCCTCCGTGGGTTCAAATCCCACCGTCACCGCCACAGCGCAAAGCCCGGACTCCCCGTTGGGTCCGGGCTTCGCAATTCCCCGCCGAGGCAAGGGACGACGCTGGCGTGGTGAAGACGCCGAGCGCGGCTAGTAGCGGAACGACGAGACGCGCTCGCTCAGCTCACGCGACAACGAGTTCAATTCCTCGATCGACTCGCCGACCGTCGCCATGACCGAGACGGTGGTGTGCGCAGCCTGGGCGACTGTGCCGATTCCACCCGCAATATCCTCTGAGCCCGTCGCGGCGTCGGACACGTTGCGACCCATCTCATTTGTCGTGGCGGTCTGCTGTTCGACCGCCGAGGCGATGGCGGACTGGAACTCATTGATCGATTCGACAATCGTCGAGATCTGGCCGATCGCCGTCACGGCGCCCTGAGAATCCGACTGGATCGCCTCGACGCGGCGCGCAATGTCCTCGGTGGCCCGCGCGGTCTCGCGCGCCAACTCGCCCACTTCCCCGGCGACCACAGCAAAGCCCTTGCCCGCCTCACCGGCACGCGCCGCCTCAATCGTCGCGTTGAGCGCGAGGAGGTTGGTCTGCTCGGCGATCGACGTGATGACCTTGACGACGTTGCCGATCTCCTGGCTCGACATCCCCAAGCGGGAAATCTGGCCGTTTGCCGCAACCGCAGCGTCGGCCGCTTGTTGCGCAACCCGCGCCGCCTCCGCCGTCGAGTGCGCAATCTCTCGAATCGATGCCGTCATCTCCTCCGAGCCGCTCGACACGTCAGTGAGGTTGCGGCTCACTTCGCTCGCGGCAATGGCCACCATCTCTGCCTTCGAGGAGACCTCCGCGCTTGTCGCGGCCACTTGCTCACGGCCAGCAGCCAGTTCGGTGGCGGCATTGGCGACGGATTCGGCCGACGCTGCCACCCGGGCCATGATGGCGCGCAGGCTCGCGGTCGCCTCGTCAAGAGCGGCACCCATCTGCCCCAACTCGTCCTTAGTGTCGGAGCCGGAAGTGACGGTGAAGTCGCCTTCTGCGAGAGCGCTCGAGACACGTCGGACCCCAGCCACCTGGCGACGCAGGATTGACGACGCCGCAAAGGCGAGGGTGACGGCACTGGCGATCGCCACGGCCACCACAATGATCGCGGTGATGATGGCCGCGCTCGCCGTGTCACGTGCGTTCGCCGAGACGTCAGTGGCCGCAGCGGCCACGAGTGCCTCCTCCGCCTCGAGGCTTGCGATCGCGCGGTCAAGTGCGGTGGCCCCTGCGTAGAAGGCGTTCTGGAAAGCACCTTCGTCACTCGCTGCGGCGGCTGGGGCCATCTGCGAGTCACGGACGGCCTTCCAGTCCTCCCACGCACTCTTGAACTGCTGCCAGTGTTCGCCGCCAAGCATTGACGCTGCGTCACCAAGGTCCGCGACGCCCTTCTCATAGGTGGCAACGGCTGCGTCGAGGTCCTCGTCGGTTTCAGCGATGTCGTCGACCCACTGCTGTTGCGACAGTGCGGTTTGGAGGGGCATCGCGGCATACGTGCTGATGAGCATGCGCGCCTTGAGTTCCTCTTGGTGCACCACGGCAATGGGGAACGCCACGTCGTTCTGCAGACGCTCAACGGTGGCCGTATCGGAGGAGGCCTGCATGATGCCTCGGATTGCCACGGCCGACGACAGGAGCGTGACGAGTGCGAAGACGACAACGATCACCATGATCTTGGCGCGTAGCCCCGCATTCTCGTAGATCCGCACCACGCTGAACGCGCGACGCCTTCGAGCGATCGCGCGAGCGACCTGAGCCTTGGCAACCATGAATTCTCCTCTTCCCCGACGTCCAACAATTCGACCGGAAGAGGACTGACGTAAGACTTCTGTGAGCGCGCTATTTATGCGCGGCCCTGCACAAAATCGACCGCGGGTTGTTACGCCGTCGAATTGCGCGCGGCAATCACGATGATGACGATCATGATGAGGACCAGTCCTAAGGTGACGAGGCCAAAGTAGCCAAAGATCACTGCGGCTTGCGCGAGACCGCCGCCACGATCGCCAGACTCTTCCACCTGGTCCATCGCCTTCTTGCCAAAGATGATGCCGATGATGGAGCCGGCAATGGGTACGACCATGGCGAGGCCGAGCAAGGATGCAACAAATGAGAACATCGCGGCGCCGTTGAGCGGCGGACGCGGGGGGATTGGGTTGCGCGCGGGGACGGAGGCGTTGGACTCGTCGGAAGATGCCACGACGTCACTCTAGCCGGGGTGTCGACAGGTGCCCCCGACTCTCGTCCTTACGCTTCGGGTTCTGCAGACGGAGAAGGCGTGGGTGTGGGGGTAGCGACCGGCGCGAAGGGATCCACCGGGATGATGCGCGGGGCAGGCTGCTGCGGAGCAAGTTCCACGGGCACGCACTGGCCGGGAGCGACGAGTGCGACAGTCGGGTCAAGCTCAGGGGCGTACTGGGGGCGAATGTCGCCAATCTCGAACTGCTCGCCAAGGATGAGGTCCACCACGCCGTCCTTGCGGTTGTCGAGCACAAACTCAACCGTGGGGAAGTTCGCCGCGACCGTGTACGCCTTTCGCAGGCCATCCACGCCGAACTGCACGCGCACCCCGCCGTCGTACTTGCGGTTCCAGTTGGTGGTAGTGGTGGGCACGTAGCCGCGGCCCGTCAGAACCTCCATCGTGCCGCGCGCGAGGCCTTGTTTGTCGGTCCCGTTGAGCACGCGGATGGCGACCTCAGTTGGCGGCAAGGGGAGGTCCTCGCCGTTGCCCTGATCCGCTGGCGGACACGGCAACGTGACAGTGAGCTCAAACTCGGGCTCATGCGACACGATCGCGCGGTCGATTGGAGGGTCGATGCGGCCCTGGTACACGGCGAGCGCAATGACGGCAACCGCACCAAGCAGAACAAGTAAGAGACCGAAGACGAGGAACTGGCGTTCGCGGCGGTGACGGCGCAAGATTTCGCGACGCGTGCGCATCGTGCGTGAAGACACGGTCACCTGCTTCTCACTCGGCGGCATGGATATTGGCGGAGGATGGGGGATTCGAACCCCCGAGGGCTTGCACCCAACACGCTTTCCAAGCGTGCGCCATAGGCCACTAGGCGAATCCTCCAGGCCTGAGCATGTTACCTGAGCGCGGCGCACGCGGCGAAACGACGGTCTGTGCGACCGCATGCAAGACGACTAGACTGTTCGCGACCCCTCACGTGGCGTCACCTCGCCCAACTCCCCCAGGTCAGGAATGAAGCAAGGGTAAGCGGGCTCTGGCGGGTGCGTGAGGGGTCCTTTTGTGCCCTCGGCGCCTGCGGCCCGTGTCCACATCCCCACCTGACGTTGTCAGCGTCGGCGGCTAGGCTCAGGGACGTGACCACTGCCCTGTATCGCCGCTACCGGCCTGACTCTTTTGCCGACGTTGTGGGCCAGGAACATGTCACCGTGCCACTCATGCAGGCCTTGCGGGCGGATCGGGTGGCGCACGCCTATCTGTTCTCGGGACCGCGGGGCTGTGGCAAGACGACATCGGCTCGCATTCTTGCGCGGTGCCTCAATTGCGAGCAGGGGCCCACTGATACTCCGTGTGGCACGTGCCCGTCCTGCGTCGAGTTGGCCCGTGGCGGACCAGGCTCCGTGGACGTGGTGGAGATCGACGCGGCAAGCCACAACGGTGTTGACGATGCGCGAGATCTGCGCGAGCGTGCTGCCTTCGCACCTGCGCGGGACCGCTACAAAGTCTTCATCCTCGATGAGGCGCATATGGTCTCGGCGCAGGGCTTCAACGCGCTGCTCAAGCTTGTCGAAGAGCCGCCTCCGCACGTGCGTTTCGTGTTCGCCACCACGGAGCCGGACAAAGTCATCGGCACCATTCGCTCGCGCACGCACCATTACCCATTCCGTCTGGTTCCGCCTGCGATTCTGGGCGCCTATCTCGCCCAGCTCGCCGGTGAAGAAGGCGTGACGGTCGATCCAGGCGTGTACCCACTCGTCGTCCGTGCGGGCGGCGGATCTGTGCGTGATTCGTTGTCGGTGCTCGATCAGTTGATCGCCGGCTCAGGCCCCGAGGGCGTGACCTACGAGCGGGCCATCTCTCTCTTGGGTTTCACTGACGCAACGCTGTTGGACGACGCCATTGACGCCATCGCCGCGGCCGACGGCGCTTCGCTCTTCGCGGTGGTGGGACGGGTGATCGACACCGGGCACGAGCCGCGCCGTTTTGTCGAGGACTTGCTAGAGCGGCTTCGCGACCTCATTGTGCTCGCGGCCTCTGGGCAGGCGGGAGCGCAAGCACTTGCCGAGATTCCTGACGATCAACGTGAACGCATGATCGACCAGTCGCGCCGTTTGGGTCTCGTGCGCGCCTCTCGTGCGGGCGACATCGTCAACGACGCTCTCACCGCCTTGGTGGGGGCCACATCGCCGCGCCTTCACCTTGAATTGCTGTGCGCGCGCCTCATTGCTGCCGATGCCGCTCCGGGCGGCGTGGCGCCGGTTTCGGTTGCCGCTGCTGCCTCCGTTGCCGCTCCTTCTGCGGCTGGTCCTGTAGTTGTTCCTGCTGCGGTTCCTGTTGCTGAGCCTCCTGCCGCGACTCCGGTCACCGCGCGATCCGCGGCGGCGAAGACTGGCCTTGAAACCGCTCGTGCCGCCGTTGCCGCCGCGCGCGACGAAGCGCCTGCCACCGCCACTACGCCTCCCGCCGCCACTACGTCTCCCACCACCTCTGCGTCTCCCGCCGCCACTACGTCTCCCACCACCTCTGCGTCTCCCGCCGCGACGAGTTCGGTTGGCGGCCCCGAGGACTCAGAGCTGGTGCGCCGTCGCTGGCCCGAGGTTCTCGGAACCCTTGAGCGCCGTCGCGTCACGTGGGCACTCGTCAGCGCTAACTCCCAAGTCGCGTCTGTCGAGGCCGGCGTCCTCACCCTCGCCTTTGAGAACGGCGCAATCGCGGAACGCTTTCGGGGCGGCCAGCACGCCGAGAACGTCGCCCTCGCGGTGCGCGAGACACTTGGCCTCCAGGTCCGCGTCGAGGCAACGGTCGGTCCCACCGGCGTCCCTGCTGCGTCGGCCGCATTGCCCACCGCGGCGCCTGCGGTAGCGGCTTCCGCCGCTCCGAGCTCAAGGCCCCGCTCGGCTGATTCCGAGCCGCCACTGCCTACGGAAGAGCCGTCGGACGAGCATGAGATTTCCGAGGACGACGCCCCGGCGCCCGCCGCCCAACTGAGCGGAGCCGATGTGATCGCGTCGATGCTCGGCGGCACAGTTGTTGACGACTGACTCTTGGCCCGCGTGACATCACCAGACCCTCTTTCCGGCGCCGCACAAGTAATCGACCGCGCGGCTCTGGCCCGCCACCCGCAAGAGGTCGCACTCGACCTGTTGGGCGCGCGCCTCACTCATGTCTCACCCGAGGGCTCCGTGACGGTGGAGATCACCGAGGTCGAGGCCTACGACGGCGCAACGGACCCGGCCTCGCACGCCTTCCGAGGTCGCACCGCCCGCAACTGGGTGATGTTTGGCGAGCCCGGCCACCTTTACGTCTACTTCTCATACGGCATGCACTGGTGCGCCAACATCGTGACGGGAGTCGATGGCCATGGCTCAGGGGTGCTGCTTCGCGCCGGGCGGGTCATCGATGGGGTCGAGCTCGCACGTGCAAGGCGGGGACCACGGGTGACGGATCGAGGGCTCGCACGGGGACCCGCGTGTCTCGCACAAGCGCTCGGCATCGACAAGAGTCACCTGGGCTCCGATGTCCTGGGCGGTTCTGAGATCACGTTGACGCAGGGACGGCGCGTCGCTGACACGGACATTGCGGCCGGTCCGCGCGTGGGCGTGCGCCTTTCCGCAGATGTGCCTTGGCGCTTCTGGATCCGTGGGGACGTGACGGTCTCGGCGTACAAGCGCAACCCCCGTGCAGCGTCGTCCATTTGACCTCCGCGGCGTCGCCTCCAGGCCCGCGCGGCGTCGTCCTGTTGGCCCGTGCAGCGTCGTCCCTTTGGCCGGTTTGCCGTTCGTGATGCAATAGCGCCATGAGCGACTCGCGCGTGCTGATTCTCCACGGCATCGGCCACCACCGCCCGCGGGCGCACTGGCTGTGGTGGCTTGCCGAGCAACTGCGTCAGCAGCGCGTGCCGGTCCAGTACCCACAGATGCCCGCGCCGGATGACCCGCGCCCCGACGCGTGGGTCTCTCTCGCGCTCGCGGAACTCGAGATGCTCGGCGGCGGTCAGACGGTCATCGCCCATTCCCTCGGCACCATCCTGTGGTCGCACATCGCACCGTCAGTTCCCGATGAACTACGGCCCGCCCGTGTCGCCCTTGTCGCGCCGCCGTCGCGGCACATCGTGTCCGAGGACGCGGGCGAATTTGCGAGTTTGTCGCTCGGCCCTCTCGACGCCGAGCGCACCGTGATTGTGGGCCGCGAAACTGACCCTGTGCGCGAGGAGCCCCTTGAGCAACTTGCCGAGCGTTGGGGCGCCCCACACGTTGTCGTCCCCGGTGAAGGTCACCTCACGCCCACAGATGGACACGGGCCGTACCCCGGTGCCCTTGCATGGGTCTTGGGTGGCGGCGCAGGCTCATGGGCCGATGCGGCCCTCACGCCTCCCGCCGCCTAAGCCTGCCGGGGGGCGTTCGTGGGGTGAGCGCTCGCGAGGTGAGCGCTCGTGATGTGGGGCCGCGCTCGTGATGTGGGGCCGCGCTCGAGAGGGCCGCGCTCGTGATGTGGGGCCGCGCTCCTCCCCCGCGCATGTCAGACCCCCCTGCTTGACTTGCCATATGGCTCACAACGCGGCGATCCCTGACACCCAGACGCAGGGTGCTGCCGCGATTGATGCGGGGCGGATCATGTCGGTTGCCGCGATGGTGGGCGAACTCGCTCGCTGCGAGGTCGGGGGCCTCAGTCAGGCGGAATTTCTCGACGCTCACGCGGCCGTCGCGCAACTGGGCAAACTGGCCGACGCTCTCCGTGCTCGGTTTGCAGGTGACCTCGCGCGACGATCATCTCCGGACCTGCCCGGTGGGGGCCTCGCTCGCCGTCAGGGCTTCGGCAATGTCAAGGAGATGGTGGCACGGACCACTGGAAGTTCCTACGCGGGGGCGGCGCGTTCGATCGAGGCTGGCCTCGCACTGACCACCGAGCCATCGTTGGTGGCGCCCGGTGAACCTCAACCAGCTGCTGCCACACCTCGCTACCCGGCGGTGGCCCAGGCCACGCTCGATGGCAGCCTGTCGGTGGAGTGCGCGGGCCTCATCGTCGCGGGATTGGAAACACTTGGCGACTCTTTGCCCAGCGAGCAGGTGCATGCGCTTGAGCGGCGCCTTGTCGACAAGGCGTCCCGGCTGAGCGCACACGAGGTGCGCCGGCTTGTTTCCCAGTCCGTCGCTCGAGCAGATGTGAAGCGGCATGAGGAGCGCGAGAAGCGCCAGCACGCCGAGCGCTACCTCACGTGGACCGAGGATCAGTCGGGCATGGTCACCATCTCGGGAAAACTTGATCCGGTAACTGCGGCGCCAATTCGCACGGTGATCGAGCAGGTTGTCACTCAGAACCTGCGACGCCGGCGCAGTCAGGACCCTATCGAGAAAGATCAACGCACCGTTGGTCAGATGCGCGCTGACGCGCTCTTCGAGGTGTGTCGCCATGCGATCGGTTGCACCGATACCGACGCGTCGGGAGTTCGAACAACGATCGTCGTGAGGATCGACAAGAAGCAGCTGGACGAGGGCGTCGGCCTCGGCACCATCGATGGTGTGACACAGCCAGTTTCAGTGGGTCAGCTCCGTCGGCTCGCCGGTGATGCTGGGATCGTGCCCGAGGTGCTCTCCCACGATGGCGAGGTGCTGGATCTCGGACGCAGAGTCCGCATGTTCACCCGTGCTCAACGGCTCGCGCTCCTTGAACGCGACGGCGGATGCGCGAGGTGTCACGCTCCTCCCGAACACTGCGAGGCCCACCACATTCGCTGGTGGGAACGCGGCGGGCGCTCGGACCTCAACAACGGGGTCATGTTGTGCACGCGCTGCCACCATGACATTCATCGGCAGGGTTGGGGCATCACGGTGCGCGGCGGGCACGTCAGTTTCATTCCGCCTCCCGACATAGACCCTGCGCAGATGCCACGCCTTGGCGGCTTAGCGGCGCTGACACTCGATGACGAAGCGGAACTTCGGGCCGCCTGAGGCGTTGCGCTGGTCGGAGGCGTTGCGCTGGTCGGGCGCGCCACGCTGGTCGGGGTTGTCGCGCTGGTCGGGGTTGTCGCGCTGGTCGGAGGCGCCGCGCTGGTCGGGGTTGTCGCGCTGGTCGGGGACGCTGCGGCTGCCTCGCGCGCCGATGTTGCCTGGGTCATCGCGGGGAGTGCGCCGCCCCTCGCGGCTGCGCCGCACCTCACGCCTGCGCCGCACCTCACGCCTGCGCTGCCCCACGCGCCTGCGCACCCTCACCCCGGCCGCAACCTACGCTGGTGCCTATGTATGACGGCGCGGTGCAGGATCTGATCGACGAGCTGGGGCGGCTGCCCGGCATTGGGCCCAAGAGCGCCCAGCGCATCGCGTTCTACCTTCTTGCCGCCGATGGCACCGATGTGGCCCGGCTCGCGGAGTCGATCACCACTGTCAAGGCCAAGGTCCGCTTCTGCACCGTGTGCGGCAACGTGGCCGAGGACGAACTGTGCCGCATCTGCGCAGACCCGCGCCGTGGCGACGACACCATCTGCGTGGTCGAAGAACCCAAGGACGTGGTCGCGATCGAACGCACTCGAGAGTTTCGTGGCCGTTACCACGTGCTCGGCGGCGCGATCGATCCGATGAACGGTGTGGGCCCCGATGACTTGCGCATCCGCGACCTCCTCACCCGCTTGGGCGATGGGGCGGTGAAGGAAGTGATCATCGCCACCGACCCCAACATCGAGGGTGAGGCGACGGCCGCCTATCTCACCCGCATGCTCACCCCCATGGGCCTCACGATCTCGCGTCTCGCTTCGGGTCTGCCGGTGGGTGGGGACCTTGAATACGCCGATGAGGTGACGCTCGGGAGAGCCTTCGAGGGCCGACGCCGCGTGAGCGAGGGCGGCCGGCCCCTGAACTAGCGGGACACCCCGGCGGTTGCGTCGCCCCGCACGGCATCCCAGATCACCTGCTCGGCGACATAACGGCCCGGCACGGCATGGCCGCCGTCAGCGTCGTACACCACTGCCGTGCGGTCTGCACCGAACTGGGGCGCTCGCACTTCGCCATGCGCAACGAGCGCCAGCCAATCACCGTGGACAGCGTCGGCAAGGACCTGCGGAGCCTGGCCGGTGAGACGGTCCACCTCGGGAGCGCCGAGGATGTCGAAACCGAAGGGAACGTCCACACAATGCGCAGCGCCGCGCACCCACGGCGCCCTGGATTCCCAGCGGAAGTCGTAAGCCCACGTGGGTGCGCCGAGCGAAGCGCGGCGAGCGGACCAATGTGCGACCGGTGAGCGGAAGATCGAGTCCGACGCCGCGAGCGCGAGAGCATCTGCCGCCGAGCCCGGCATGAGGGAACAGATCTGATCAATAGCGACCACCGGCATCCCGTTTGCGGCAAGAACATCTCGCGCATCGAGCCCACTGACAAAGGGCGCAAATCGCTGCGTGAGATAGAGGAACTCGTGAGCGGTGGCGCCAAGGAACAGCGGCTTGTCCGCGCCCACCCCGCGCTCGATGCCTTCCGTCACAGAGAACGGAATGAGGTCACCATCGATGACCGGCGCTAGCAGAAGCGGTTGCGCGTACTCTCGCACCACGCGGTCAAGTCGCCACTCGACCCGCCCAAGCGAACCTCGCGCTGCATAGAGAGCGTCGGGCGACACCTCTTCTATCTCGGCGCGCGACGTCCCTGTGGCTCCTGCGGCCCGTGCGATGTGGGTCATCGCCTCCCGAGCGTCGGCCTCAGTGGCGGAGGCATCTGCCGGCGAGATCGCGAGCGCACCAGCGAAAAGCGACTGCGCGGCCGGCATCGTGAGGAGCCGCATGACAGCGGCTGCGCCCGCACTCTGACCAGCAATGGTGACGCGGCCCGGATCGCCGCCGAAGGCAGAGATGTGGTCCCGCACCCATTCGAGAGCCGCGAGCCAGTCACGCACGCCACGGTTGGTGGGAGCACCGTCAATCCAGCCAAAACCGTCCACAGCGAGCCGGTAGCCAAAGGTCACAACGACCACACCGTCGCGAGCGAAGGCACCTCCGACGTACCACGGGCTCGCGGGGGAGCCCGCATCAAAGCCGCCGCCGTGAATCCACACAAGCACAGGAAGTGAGGCACCTCGGCGTGGATCGGGAGTGGTGATGTTGACCGTGAGGATGTCGTCGCCTGGCACCGAGGGCTCGGGAATGCTCGCGTACGGATACGGCGAGGCCTTCTGCGCGGTGGGCCCAAAGGTCACCGCGTCCCGCACGCCATCCCAGGGCGCGGGCGGCCGTGGCACATCAAGACGCGCATCTCCCACTGGCGGAGCCGCATACGGGATACCCCGGAACACCGCGAAATCCGTCACCACGCTGTCGGCGCTTGTGTGATGGCGCCATGCGCCCCTCAGCCGGCCCGTCTCGACGGTGACCTCGGGTGCGGCATGTCCATAGCGTCGGCGCATAATCTGAACATATCCGGAGCGAGCGCCTGCGGCGAGCACCGACGGCCCTGCACCGACGGCCCTGCACAGGGCCGGGAGACCGACGCACGGATGTGACTGCGCTCACCACTACACTGGACGCGCGTCCAGGCGGGCGTGCCATCCCTGTGTGAAGCGGAGTTTGCGATGTCGTTGGTGGTGCAGAAGTACGGAGGCTCCTCCGTCGCGGATGCCGACGCCATCAAGCGCGTGGCCCGCCGCGTCGCCGATACGCGTCTCGCAGGTCACGACGTTGTCGTCACCGTCTCGGCCATGGGTGACACGACGGATGAGCTTCTCGACCTCGCCGCCGCCGTTTCCAGCACGGACCACCCACGCGAGATGGACATTCTGCTGACCGCCGGTGAGCGCATCTCAATGTCGCTGCTCGCAATGGCGGTACGTGACCTTGGCGTGGGCGCCCAGTCCTTCACAGGGCCGCAGGCTGGCCTCATCACGTCGGGCGCCTACGGGCGAGCCCGCATCATCGATGTCGAGCCCGGCCGTTTGCGCCAGACCATCGCCGCGGGCGAAGTCGCAATTGTCGCGGGCTTCCAGGGACTCAATCAAGAGACTCAAGACATTCAAACTCTTGGCCGTGGCGGCTCCGACACCACCGCGGTGGCACTTGCCGCGGCACTCGGTGCGGACGTCTGCGAGATCTACACCGACGTGGACGGAGTGTTCTCGGCCGACCCCCGCATCGTTCCCTCGGCCCGCAAGCTCAGCCGCATCACGTACGAAGAGATGCTCGACATGGCGGCTTCGGGCGCCAAGGTCCTCATGCCCCGATGCGTCGAGTACGCCCGCCGCTTCAACGTCCCCATTCACGTCCGCTCGTCCTTCTCGGGACTTGAGGGCACGTGGGTGATGGACGAGACTGAAGGAGAAGCCATGGAAGATCCCATCATCGCCGGTGTGGCGCACGACCGCTCGGAGGCCAAGATCACGGTCATCGGGATTCCTGACGTGCCCGGATCCGCCGCGCGTTTGTTCGAGGCGGTCGCACGTTCCGGCACCAACATCGACATGATCGTCCAAAACGTCTCGGCCACGGCCACGGGCATCACTGACATCTCCTTCACGTTGCCCGTGGCGTCGGTTGCTGAGACCCGCGACGCGATCGCGGCGGATCAGGAGCTCATTGGCTACACCGATCTCGTCACCGACGAGGCGATTGGCAAGCTTTCGCTCGTGGGCGCTGGGATGCGCTCATCCTCTGGCGTCAGCGCCAAATTCTTCGCCGCGCTCCGAGACGCAGGAATCAACATCGAGATGATCTCCACCTCGGACATCCGCATTTCCGTGGTGACCCGAGCCGACAAGTTGGACGACGCCGTACGCGCCGTCCACACGGCCTTTGACTTGGACTCGGAGCAGGGCGAGGCCGTGGTGTACGGAGGCACCGGACGATGACTCTCACTTTGGGAATTGTTGGCGCAACTGGCCAGGTAGGCGCTGTCATGCGTCAGCTTGTGGGCGAGCGCTTCCCCGACGCCACCGTTCGCTTCTTCGCTTCGGCACGCTCGGCGGGCACGACGCTTGAGCACCGTGGTGCTCACGTCACCGTGGAGGACGTGGACACGGCCGACTATTCCGGCATCGACATCGCACTGTTCTCCGCAGGCGGTTCGGCATCGACCACCTACGCGCCGCGGTTTGCGGCTGCGGGCGCGATTGTCGTCGACAACTCCTCGGCATGGCGCATGGACCCGGATGTGCCGCTCGTCGTCTCCGAGGTGAACCCGGATGCCCTTGACTCGATCCCCAAGGGCATCGTCGCCAACCCCAACTGCACCACGATGGCCGCGATGCCGGTGCTCAAGGCGCTCCACGATTTCGCTGGTCTGCGCCGCCTCATTGTGTCGTCGTACCAGGCGGTTTCCGGTTCGGGCGTCGCCGGTGTGCGTGAACTTGATGGCCAGGTCAAGGGAGTCATCGACGGTGCGACCGCGCTTGCAAGCGCCGGCGACGCGGTGAAGTTCCCCATGCCCGCCGTGTACGTGGAGCCCATCGCCTTCAACGTGTTGCCGATGGCTGGCAACGTGCTTGACGACGGCTCCAACGAGACCGGCGAGGAGCGCAAGCTCCGTGATGAATCGCGCAAGATCCTCGGCCTCCCGGACCTCCTCGTGAGCGGGACGTGCGTCCGCGTGCCCGTCTTCACCGGTCACTCCCTCTCCATCAACGCGGAGTTCGACAACGAGCTCACTCCGCAGCGCGCCTATGCCTTGCTGGAGGACGTGGCGGGCGTCAAGGTGGATGAGGTGCCGACGCCGCTCAAGGCAGCAGGCGGTGACGTGAGCCTCGTCGGTCGCATCAGGCAGGACCCGGGTGTGCCCGGCAACCGCGGCCTCGCGCTGTTCATCTCGGGCGACAACCTGCGCAAGGGTGCGGCGCTCAACGCCGTGCAGATCGCGCAGTTGATTGCTGCGCGGCTGTCTTCTGCGGCGTAGGCACGCGGGCCGGAGTGTCCCGGCTCGCTAACCGATGAGATCGCCGACGCTGTAGAGCCGCGTGCGCGCTGGGTCGCGCAGGAGCGGTGCGAAGGCGAGTTCGGCGGCGCCAATCGGCATCATCCGCGCACGCAGACCGTTGCGCACAATGCTGACCCCAACGCCGAGTGGCCCGAACGCGAGCCTTTCCACCTCCGCACGGATCCGGTCGCCACGCGCGTCGAGAAGTGCCCCGAGGTGACCGCCGAGCACCACTCGTTCCGGGCCGAAGACGCACGCAAGTGACGCGATGCCGGCCGCCACAGCGTCGGCCTGGGTGTCGAGCTCAGCCGCAAGTTCCGGGCTGACGTCTGCCGCGTAGAGGTGGTCGAGTTCGTCGAGTGGCACCGTACGGCCAAGGACGTTCCAGATGCGACGCACGTTGACCTCGGTTTCCAGGCAACCGATGCGACCGCATGCGCACGTCGCTCCCTCGCGGTTGAGGAGGATGTGCCCCAATTCTGTGCCAAAGCCGTTGACACCGCGCACAAGCGAGCCGTCCGAGATGACGCCGCCTCCCACGCCGGACGTCGAGCCATTGAGGTAAATGACGTTGTCGCAATCCCGACCCGCACCAAAGAGCGCCTCGGAGACAACGCCAAGGGAAGCGTCGTTCGCTGCCGTGACAGGCAAGCCCGTCGCCTCCGCGATGATGGCGGCGAGCGGAACGTCAGTCCATCCCAGATTGGGCGCCATCGCCACCCGGTGGTCGCGTTCGTCAACCAAACCGGGCACCGCAACCCCCACGCCCGTGATGCGTGCGCTGGGCGGAAGCCCACGGAGGTGACGGCCGAGGAACTCCCGGGCGAGTTTGGCCACGTGGGCCGGCGCGAGGTGCGGAGGCGTCATCGTCTCCTCCCGCACGCGGACATTGCCCCCGAGCCCGACGAGCGCGAATGTCACCGCCTCAACGTCAGGGTTGACGGTGAGCGCGAGGACGTCATCGCTGGGAGACACGACGGGGCTGGGGCGGCCCGCGCGGCCATCCGGCACGGGCTCAGACTCGACCACGAGCCCACGTTCAACTAGTTCGCCCACGAGGGCAAGCACGGTCGAGCGGTTGAGTCCGGAGATGGTGGTGAGGCCTGAGCGGGTCTGCGGACCCTGTGCGTGCACTGTTGTGAGGATGAGCGAGAGATTTCGTTGGCGCGTCTCTTCGTTGGTGCTGCCACGCGGCCCGCGCTCGTGAACCTCATCGCTCATCGTCGCCTCATCCTGGTTTGTTGCGGGTGTGAGCATACTAGCGGCGCTATCTCGCCCGGTCGTGGGCCGTGGTGCCGGGGGGAGCGGCGGCGCGGGCGGCGGGCGGGAGACGTGAGGCGCGGGCGGCGGGCGGTAGACGAGCAGCGCGGGCAGCGGGCGGTAGACGAGCAGCGCGGGCAGCGGGAAGCGGGTAGCGAGCAGCGCCCGGCGCCGGGTACACAAAAGGGCCGACGCTGAGCGTCGGCCCCTAAGTGGCTGTGCTGAGTCGGGGTGACAGGATTTGAACCTGCGGCCTCTTCGTCCCGAACGAAGCGCGCTACCAAGCTGCGCCACACCCCGTCAAAAGCCTGCTAAGGATATCTGACCCGTGAGGCTCCCGTGAAATCGGCTCCCGACCCGTCAGGCGCGTGGCACCAATGTGAGCACTGTCGCTTCAGGACGGCAGGCAAAACGCACCGGCGCAAAGGGAGAAGTGCCAAGTCCAGCGCTCACATGCAGCCACGGCGAATCAAGGTCATTGGCGTCACCGGGCCACCTGGAGAGGCCCTTGACGCGGGCGGTGTCCAGATCGCAATTGGTCACGAGTGCGCCGTAAAGCGGCACACACACCTGACCCCCATGAGTGTGGCCCGCAAACATGAGATCGACGTCATCAGCCACAAGTGCACCGAGCGCCCGCGCATACGGAGCGTGCACCACGCCAAGATGGAGATCACCGCGCGCACCACCGGGCGCAGGCATCTCATCGCGCTCGATATGCGGATCATCCATACCGACGGCGGTGACGTTCAGCCCGTTGACCGTAAGCTCCGCTCGTGCATTGTTGAGGTCATGCCAACCAGCGTCGAGGAACACCCGCCGAAGGTCCTCCGCTGGCAATGCCTCACGTTCCGCTCGCAACCGCGACGGGCCCCCAAAGTAGCCGAGCGGGTTGACCGGCTTAGGTCCCCAGTAGTCATTTGAGCCGAATACAAATAGGCCAGGCAGGGGCAACAGAGCGGCAAACGCCTCTGCAACCGTCGCCACGGCGTCGGCGTGAGCGAGGTTGTCCCCCGTCACCACAACGAGATCCGGCTGCTCGGTGGCAGCGAGAGCCGCCACCCAATCGACCTTGTCGCGTTGGTTCGGTGTGATGTGCAGGTCCGACAGGTGGAGAACGGTCAGTGGTGAAGCCCCGCGAGGTAGCAAGGGCACGCTCACACGACGAACCGTGAAGGCATGCGCCTCGATGAGACCCCACACCAGGCCAGCAGCGCCCGCGAGTGAAACACCGCCCACAAAGCGGCCAATCGCACTCACGGTTTAGCCGCCACCGCCGCCGCCACCGCCACCGCCGCCTGGGCCCCCACCACCGCCGGGGCCGCCGCCGCCTGGGCCCCCACCACCTGGATCGGGATCAGGCGTCGGGTCCCAGCCAACTGAGGGATTGTTCGGAGCCCAGCTGGCGGGCGGCCATGCGCCACCCCACCAGTCAGACGGTGCCTTCAGCGGGTCCCAGCCGGATGGCCAGTTGTACCACCAGCTTGGGTACGCGTCGGTTGAAACGTAGTACGTCACGGTGCTCCCGCCCAGGAGCAGTGTTCCTGCGGCGGGCTCTTGGTGGACGATCGTTCCCGCAGGGACATCCGGACGGTAAAGGAGCTCAGCCGACTTCGCGTAGTTGAAGCCAGCATCGTTGATAAGGACCTGCGCGTCCTTCTCGGTGAGGCCGCCCGTCACCACATCCGGCACCGGCTTCTGAATGCCGTTGAGGATCTGGGAGGTCGGCTCGGGGAAGCCCTCCGCTGGGTATTTCTGAGCAGCAAGGACCATGAAGTCGTACCACACCGGCCCGCCGAGGTCCGCGCCGTACCAGTAGCGCAGGCGCTTGCCGCCGATGGTGGTGCCCTGCAAGGCCTGGTCGACCTCAGCGTTTCCACCCCAGGCCGCAGCCACGAGGTACGGGGTGTACCCAACGAACCACAGGTGCTTGTTCTCCTGGGACGTGCCTGTCTTGCCAGCGCTCGGCATGCCGATGTTGAGGCGCTTGCCGGTGCCGTAGTCCATCACCTTCTCCATCGCGAAGGTGACACCGTCAGCGACGTCTTGGCGAATCGCCTGCGTACACGCGACGTCCGGCGGCTTCACCTCATCGCCGTTATCGAAGTACGCCGGCGAACCGTCGAGGTTGGTGATCTCAAGAATCGCGCGCGGCTCGCAGTGCACACCACGGTTAGCGAAGGTCTGGTACACCGACGCCATCGTCAACGGCGATGCGTTCTGGGTTCCAAGGGAGATTGAGGGCACCGTCTCAATCTCGGCGCCGTCAGCACGCTCAAAGCCGAGCGCCACTGCCATATCGCGGATCTCGCACAAATCGAGCGCGTGCGCCATTGACACATACGCAGTGTTGACGGAGTACGCGGTGGCGTCCAAGACGGAGGTCTGGCGGTTCTCGGAGGCCTCGACGTTGCCGGGGCTCCAGCGCAGCGGCGTGTATGGAGCGCCACATGCACGGAACTCACCGTCCGTGTAGGTGCGCTGGTAGCCAGAGACGTACTCGCGCAGTGCGCGGCCCGAATCGAGCCAGGCGGCGAGGATGACGGGCTTAAACGATGATCCAGGTGAGAAGCCGCGGGAGCCGCCCAAGTCACGGGACACCGACAGGTTGATCGCCGTCGAATACGGTGCCTTCGACGTCGGGTCAAAGTATCGGTTCTGTGCCATCGCGACGATGTTGCCGGTCTTCACCTCGAGCGCCGCAAGGGCATCCTCGATTCCAGACGGGTCGTCGATCGGTGCGTGCTTGCGGACCGAGTCATTCGCGTACGTCTGCATGTCAACGTCCAGCGTGGTGATGATGCGCAGACCACCGTTGTACAGCAGACGCTTGCCCTCACCTCGGAACGCTTCGTCCCGGGTGATGACCTTGGTGACGTAGTCACAGAAGAACGGGGCGAGATCGGAGGCCGCACACGAGAACTTGGGGCTCGTAGGGTTCAGTGTCGACTCAAGCGGTGTGTTCTTGTACGTCGTGTACTCAGCGAGCGTCAGGTGTTTCTGTTCGTACATACGCTGCAGGACAATATTCCGACGCTCTTCGGCCTGCTCTGGGAAGCGCAGCGGGTCCCAGCGGCTCGGGTTCTGCGTGATGCCCGCGATGGTTGCGGCCTGAATCGCGTCGAGCTCTTTCGCGGAAACGCCAAAGTACAACTGAGCAGCTGCCTCAACGCCATACACACGCGGGCCGTACTGAGCGATGTTGAGGTACTGCTCGAGCACCTGTTCCTTGCCACAGTCAACACCGGGGTCTTCCCCGGAGCACTCGGTGCCGTACTCCTTGTTCAGCTTGTCCTCGTAGGCCATGGCCATGCGCCACTCGCGGATCTTGCGGGGCAGCGTCGGCTCGGTCGCCTCATCGATGGCCTTTTGCCGTTCAGCCTCATCCTCGATGTTCTCGGCGGACTGGATGAGCGTGTTCTTCACCAACTGCTGAGTAATGGTGGACGCGCCGCGCGTCGAGTCCGAGCCGAGGTTGTCCTTTGCGGCCGCGAGCAGGCCCTCGCCGTCAACACCGTGGTGTAGCCAGAAGCGCTTGTCCTCAACATCAATCTGCGCCTTCTGCATCCACGGCGAGATCTCCTCAAGCGGGACGACTTCGCGGTTCTGGTTGTAGAACGTCGCAAGCAGGGTGGTGCCATCGCTCGCGTAAATGCTGGACGCCTGAGGCAGGGTGGTCTGGTTGAACTCTTCCGGGAGCGCCTCAAACAGTTCAGCGGTCCCGTTGACCGCTTGGCCCGCCACCGTCACGGCCGGCAGAGCCAAGCCCGCGATGAGCACGCCACCCATCACCGAGAACAACATGAAGCCCAAGAGCGAGGTCACGAGTTGCAGCAAGGTGACCCGCCCGTCGCGTCGCGCGCGGTCGGCAGTAAACAAACCCATGGGAGAACCTTACGTGGTGAGCGGCCCGGACCGTCCTGCAAACGTGTGAGGGGCGCTCACGGTTCCGGGGGGTTAGTCTCATGCCATGACGAAATGGGAGTACGCAACGGTGCCGCTCATCGAGCACGCGACCAAGCAGATTTTGGATCAGTGGGGCTCAGACGGTTGGGAACTTGTGACAGTGATCACCGGGCCTACTGGTGGGCTCGTCGCCTACTTGAAACGAGCGCTCCCGTGAGCCACTCCGAGCGGCTCATCGCCGCCGGTATCACCTTGCCGGAGGTCGCAGTGCCGGTAGGCGCCTACGTGCCCGCATTGCGACACGGCGGCCTCATCTCGACCTCGGGTCAGTTGCCCTTCGTCGAAGGCGTCCTCATCGCCACCGGAATTGTGGGCGAGACCGTCGCGCCGGAGATCGCAGCGAATTGCGCCCGTCAGGCCGCACTCAATGCCGTCGCCGCTGCGGCCGACGCGGCTGGCGGCATCGACAACATCGCGTCAGTGGTGCGCGTGCTCGGTTTTGTGGCATCGACGCCGGGCTTTGGTGGTCAGCCAGCGGTGATGAACGCGGCCTCGGCTTTGATGACTGAGATCTTTGGGGATGCAGGTATTCACGTGCGCTCTGCCGTGGGTGTTGCCTCGTTGCCTCTCGGTGCCCCCGTCGAGGTTGAGATCACTGTCGCAGTGCGCGCGTAAGCACGCTGCGCGCTCAGCGCGAACGCGCGCGGAGCCGTTCGGGCTCGTACACCTCGACAGCACCGATGTGAACGTCAATCCATCCGCGTGACGCGAAGTCCGCAAGCGCCTTGTTGACGGTCTCACGCGACGCGCCAACGAGCTGCGCCAGTTCCTCTTGGGTGAGTCCGTGCCGCACCGTGACGTGCCCGCGCTCCATCCGCCCAAAGCGGTGACCGAGGTCAAGGATGGCCTTGGCGACGCGGCCGGGAACGTCGGAGAAGATGAGGTCCGCCATCGTGTTGGATGTGCGGCGAATGCGCTGCGCCAAGGCACGGAGCATGTGCCGGCTCATGTCGAGGTGGCTGTCGAGCCACTCGTCCAAGGTGTCCTTGGGCAGTTCATACACGACCGAGTCCTCGACTGCGTGCGCACGCGACATCCGCGGGCCCGGGTCGAAGACGCTCAGCTCACCGAACATGTCACCCACACCAAGAAGGGCCAAGAGATTCTCACGGCCGTCGCGGGCGGTCCTGGCAAGCTTCACCTTGCCGCGCACAATGACGTACATCGCGTGGCCGTCGTCGCCTTCGCGGAAGATCGTCTCTCCGCGTGAGACCTCACGCCGCGTCATCGTGGCGATGAGTGAACGCGCATTCTCAGCATCCATCCCACCGAAGAGGGGCGCGGATCGCAGCAGCTGTTCTTCACGAGGATTCTCAGCCATGGCTCACCTTCGGCCTCACGGACGCGCGATGCGCCTCTCCCATTGCTTTCACCACGTCTGCTGTCACAGTCTCCAGGTTGTCACTTACCCGAGCCTCATATGAAGCAAGGCGCGCGGCGAGTGCATCGATGCGCTCGATGCTACCTGGAATCCCCTCCTCATGAACGTCCCACACCGCCGCCGAAAGTTCTGCGGATGTGGGAGCGTCGGCCGCGAGCGCCTCCCACGCGGCGTCCAAATCGACTGCGCCGGTCTCGCCGGGAAAGGCGATTCGAGCGACAAGAAGGTCGCGGCGGGCTTGTAGAAGTCGCGCCCACCAGCGGATTCGGGCGAGTTCACGGCGCATTTCCCGACGCTGGTGGCGCAATTGCGCGAGGCGGACGTCAAGCGTCGTCATCTGGCGCACCACCCTCCGTCTCGGCTGCCATATGTTCGCTTGCTGTATCGGCTAGCGGGGAGGTCACCTTGAGAAGGCGATGCCTGGCGCAGCTCCGCCTACAGTGGGCGTATGGCTGCACGCTCCTCCCTCCCGGTTGCCGTCGCGGGTGAGGAACCGTCAACGGCGCTGGTGCGCCGGGCTCGCCGCATTAATCGG
Organism: Actinomycetes bacterium; assembly: GCA_023411615.1. Taxonomy (GTDB): domain Bacteria; phylum Actinomycetota; class Actinomycetes; order Actinomycetales; family Demequinaceae; genus Demequina. Next base: position 30,167 of record JAEYOR010000035.1, on the reverse strand, counting down.
GAACTCGCCTTGGTGTACCCGGAAGCGACGTGCGAACTCGATTTCGAGACGCCGTTTCAGTTGTTGGTTGCCACAGTTCTCAGCGCTCAGTGCACGGATGTGCGGGTCAATCAAGTGACGCCGGGGCTGTTTGCACGCTACCCGGACGCGGTCGCCATGGCCGGAGCATCTCGTGACAGTCTTGAGGAGCTGATTCGGCCCACAGGGTTTTTCCGCTCGAAGGCTACGAGTTTGCTCGAGCTGTCGCGAGACATCGTTGAGCGTCACGATGGCGAGGTGCCTGGCCGCCTCAAGGACTTGGTCGAGTTGCGCGGCGTGGGGCGCAAGACAGCGAATGTGGTGCTCGGCAATGCCTTTGGCGTGCCCGGCATCACGGTTGACACCCACATGGGGCGCCTGGCCCGGCGGCTGGGCTTGACGGTCAACGAGGACCCGGTGGTGGTGGAACGTGATCTCAACGCGCTCATTGAGCGCAAGGAGTGGACGCTGTGGTCCCACCGCGTGATTTTTCACGGGCGCCGGCGATGCACGGCGCGCAGGCCAGACTGCAGCGGCTGTGAGATCGCCGCATTGTGCCCTTCAGCCGGTAGTGGGCGTTGACCGTCGCTCAAAGACGGCGCGGTAGTGGCGGTCGCGCCACGTGAGGATTCCCGCCCCAATGAGCGCTGCCGTGAGTGATCCCGCAAGCACCGACATCTTGATTTCCAGCACCCTCTCACCAGCGAATGCGAGGTCGCCGATCAGGAGCGACACGGTGAAGCCGATGCCCCCAAGGCACGCCATACCGAGCACGTCCCACCAGCTGAGCCCGCGGTCTAGCCGGGCGCGAGTGAAGGTCGCTACGAGGAAAGTGAAGAGCAGAATGCCAGCCGGCTTGCCAATGACAAGGCCCACCACGACGCCCTGAGCGACGGGGTCGCCAGCAGCGTCGGCCACCACCGTCGAGTCAATGGCGACGCCCGCAGCAAAGAGCGCAAAGATCGGCACCGCGATCCCTGCCGAGATCGGCCGCCACCAGTGCTCCCATTGTTCGGCGAGGCTGTGGTGCTCTCCCGAACGCGTCACGGCCGGAACCACCATGCCAAGGGCGACGCCAGCGATCGTGGCGTGAACCCCGGAGGCGTGCATGAAGCCCCATGTGAGCACGGCGAGCGGCACAAGCAGCCAGGGACTTGTCAGGCCCCGGCGCACGAGCCACCAAAACACCACGATGCAAGCGCCCGCCGCGCCAAGCCATCCCATCGCCAACGTGTCGGTGAAGAACACCGCGATCACCACGATTGCGAGAAGGTCATCGACTACGGCGAGAGTGAGAAGAAATGCACGGAGCGCGGTAGGAAGCCACCGGCCCACCAAGCCCAGCAGCGCCACTGCGAAGGCGATGTCCGTCGCCACAGGGACTGCCCATCCCGCGTGGGACCCGTTGTCACTCAACGCGTTGATGAGCAGGTACAGCGAGGCGGGAACAATCATGCCTCCCACCGCGGCGACGATCGGCACCACAGCCGTTGACGGACGGCGCAGCTCCCCCGCAACGATCTCCCTCTTGAGTTCGAGTCCCACCACAAAGAAGAAGATGGCGAGCAGGCCGTCCTTTGCCCATTCGGCGAGGCTCAAGTCGAGGTGGAGAGCGCCCGGCCCCACCACGGTGTCCTTGAGAGATTCGTAGGCGTCCCCCGCGGGCGAGTTGGCCCACACGAGTGCCGCGACGGCGCCCACGAGGAGAAGGAGCCCACCAGCGCGTTCCGTGCGCAACACATCGCGGATGGAACGTTCGGTCGACGGGGTGATGCGGCTGAACAGGCGGGCGGCGCGGGAGTGTGCCATTCAGAGGACTCTCGGGTGGTTGAAAAGCGGTCGACGCTAGGCGTTGGCTGGCTGGGAAGCCCCAGACGGGTCGGCGCTCTGTTTGGTGGGCAAGGGATCGAAGCGATAGCCCACGTTGCGCACCGTGCCGATGAGCTGTTCATGCTCTGCACCGAGTTTGGCGCGCAAGCGGCGCACGTGAACGTCCACGGTGCGGGTGCCACCGTAGTAGTCAAAGCCCCATACCTCTTGAAGCAACTGGTCGCGGGTGTACACCCGGCCTGGGTGTTGCATGAGGTATTTGAGGAGTTCGAACTCCTTGTAGGTGAGGTCGAGGGGACGCCCCCGCAAACGGGCGGTGTAGCCGCCGACGTCCACCGTCAGTTCTCCTGAGGAGTACTCGGCTGCCTTGTCGAGCGGGTCAACAAGCGACGCCCTCCCAATGAGCAAGCGGATGCGCGCCTCCACCTCAGCCGGGGAAGCATCGGTCTGGACAACGTCGTCCGCGCCCCACTCGGCGGTGACAATCGACATGCCGCCGTCGCGCAAGACGAGCAATACGGGAACAGTGACCCCCGTGATTTGAACGAGGCGGCAGTTGTTGCGTGCTTCTGCGAGATCAAAGCGGGCGTCAATGACAAGAACATCGGCTTCGAATGCATCGAGCATGGCAGCGGGTTCCGGTGCGACCACGCGGGTGCGATGGCTGAGGAGTGCGAGCGCAGGAAGTACCGCTGTGGCACCGTCCGTAGACGGCGTCAGCACCAGTAGATCGGCCATGCGAACCTCCGATGGGTTTCACTTTAGCGCGAGCACTCGTGCGAGACTTACGCGCGTGAACCCGTTGACGCGCGCCGCAGCCACCGCCGCTGCCGCTGCCGTCATCGCCGGGACCGGACTGCTCGGCACACGCTACCTTGCGATTGGCGTTGCGGGGCTCGTTGCCGTTGCGGCATTTGGCTGGCCTCGCTTGCTCCGCGTCTACCGCCGCCGCGTGTCCACGATCATCATCGGTGTGGCCGGCCTCATTTCGATTCTCGCGGTGGGGCTTGGCCGTGGTGAGCCGTATCTGCGCTACGCCGTCGCCGCGGCAGCCGCAGCGGTTCTGCTCGCTCTCGCCGCCGAAGTCTTCTTCCCCTCCCCGCCCGGGCGAGCGATTACGTCCGTCACCGGAATGATGGCCGGCGGGATGGTGGCAGTGTCATCTGCGGCGTGGGTCGCCTCGGCCCGCACACCCGGTGCCGACGACCTCGTGGTCGCGGGAGCAGCATGCCTTGCCATCGCCGGCGTCGCGACGATTGTCACGACCAACGCTCAAGTCAACGCCGTCATCTCGGTGGTGGCGAGCATTGGCGCAGGCATCGGACTCGGCTTCGTTTTTCCCGCGATCGGCTGGTACGCCGGCATCCTCGTGGGAGTTGCCGCGTCAACTGCGGTGCTGCTCGTCACTGAACTCGGCGAGCGTGAACCCACCCCCCGCTCTCCGTTGGCGGCCATTGCCGCGGGTGTCACGCCCATCCTCGCGTCCGGGGTGCTCGTGTACCTGGGCGGCCGCCTCTTGGTGGGCTGATGCTGCTACGCCTCGTCTTGATCGCCGCCCTGCTTGTTGTGGCGTCGGCAGGCTACGTGTGGTGGAGCCGACGCCAAGGCGTGGTGCGCGATGTTGAAGCGGCGGGCGCGTTGACGCCAGCAGAACTGGGAGGGCCGCGCGGGGCACGGGCAACTCTCGTTCAATTCTCCACGCCCATGTGTGCGAAGTGCCCGCCAACCAAGCGGTTGCTGCTTCGCGTCGCGGAGGACTACCCGGGCGTCACCCACCTCGAGATCGATGCGTCCGTTCACCTTGACCTCGCGCGCAAACTCGACATCTTGCGCACCCCCACCACGCTGCTGCTCGACTCCGACGGCGTCGTGATCTCACGCATGAACGGCGCCCCAACCGAAGGAAGCGTGCGCGAAGCCCTTGATGCGCTCCCGCGCCCCCACGAGTACGAGATCTAGCCCACCGCCATAGACTGCGAATGACGTAAGGAGTTGCCGTGTCTTCCGCACCCGACATTCAGATCGACCCCCGTGGTTACCGCTTTGGCGCGCTCATCACCTTTGTGCTCGCGACGGCGGCGCTCGCCTTTGGCCCCACCACTACGGGCGTGGTGCTCGCAGCGGTGCTCACGGCTCTGTTTTTGCCGGGTGCGATCGTGGGCCCGCAGCTCACTCTCCAGTCATTCCTGTTCCGGACGCTCATTCGCCCGCGCATTGGTGCTCCCGAGGAGACGGAGAGTTTCCGGCCGCCGCGCTTTGCCCAGCAGATGGGCCTCGCGATGTCGCTGGCGGGTCTCGTTCTCGGCCTTCTTGGCGTGGGCGTCGGCTTCTATGTGTTCTTTGGCATGGTGACCGTGGCGTCGTTCCTCAACGGCATCTTTGGCTACTGCCTCGGCTGCGAGATCTACCTGCTCTTCAAGCGGGCCACCACCAAGGCGGCGTGACATGTCGCGGCTCGTGGTCAAGGTGACGTGGGGTCCCGAGCGCGCGGAGACGCTGGTCCAGGCCTTCACCGTGGCGGCCACCGCACTTGCGGCGGGCAAAGAGGTGAGCGTCTGGCTCACTGGCGAATCCTCGATCTATGCGCTCCCCGGCACGGAAGACGTCCACTTGCCGCACGCCGCATCGCTCCTCGAGCTTCGCGACGCGGTGCTCGCCGCTGGCACTCTCACGCTGTGCACTCAATGCGCCCAGCGACGCGACATCGGACCCCACGATGTGCTCGATGGCGTTCGCATAGCGGGCGCCACGACCTTTGTCGAGGAAGCCACGGCCCCCGACACCACGGCACTTGTCTATTAGCGCCGTGTGGGCCTCGTCCACGCACGGCTGTGTGCCTAGGATGGAGGCACCATGACAGGACTCGAAGCCACCTTTACTGCCCTCGCTGGCGCGGCGTTTCTTGTGACCGCCTGGGTTGTCGGAGTAGTTGTTTGGCGCGTCGTGAAGGCACCCAAGCGGTGACGTTCACGATCCCCACGGATCTCGCCCCTGAGATCTATCCCCTCGCCTGGTTGGTGGGCACATGGTCCGGCCCCGGAGTCATCGAGTACCCCGGGATTCCTCGCACGGATGTGCGCTCGGACGTCACCTTTGAGCACGACGGCGGGCCGTACCTCATATACCGCGCGACCCTGACGACGGTAGGGGCCGACGGCGAAGAGGGCACTGTCTGGGCATCGGAGACCGGCTATTGGCGAGTTCCTCCCGCAGTGCCGGAGGGCGTCGAGGTGGGGGAGAACCAGTTCCCCGTCGAGCTGCTCCTTGCCGACGCTTCGGGCTCGATCGCGCTGTACCTCGGCGTGGTGGGCAATGGGCGTATCGACCTTGCGACCGATCTCATGGCGCGGTCCAGCTCGGCGCCGGATGTGGGAGGCGCCACCCGCTTGTATGGCCACGTCCACGGCGAGTTGATGTTCGCCTACGACATCGCCGCCTTTGGCAACGAGCTGCAAAGTTACGTATCCGGCCGCATGGCACGCCAGCCGATGGAAGCGTAAGGACCCGCGGGCCGTTCACCTCATATGACTGACGTACTCACCACCTCCCCGCTGCTCAACCGTCCTGGTGCTGTGCCTGCGGATGGGGCCGACGCTGGGGTCGCGTGGCATTACGGCGATCCGACGGCGGAGCAACGGGCTCTCGCTGCCGGGACTGCGGTGGCCGATCAGTCCCACCTCGGCGTCATCACCGTGACGGGGCCAGATCGCCTCAGCTGGCTCAACTCCCTCAGCTCTCAAGAGGTGGCAACCCTGGCACCAGGCGTGTCCACCGAGTTGATGATCCTCAGCCCCAAAGGCCGCATCGAGCACGTCGCGGCCGCCGTTGACGATGGGGAGACCACGTGGCTCATCACGGAGACGGCGCCCGCACTTGCCTCCCACCTTGACCGCATGCGCTTCATGCTTCGGGTTGAGGTCGCGGACGTCACCGCAACGTGGGCTGCACTCGGCGAGGCCGCGAGCGAGAGTGTTCCCGGCGTCGTCACGTGGGTGGACCCATGGCCGCATATTGGCCCGGGGGGCACCACATATGTGGAGGCTGGCGCTCGCGAACCGGACGCCTGGGCCTGGCGCTTGGTGCTGGTACCGCGCGAGAGCCTCGACGCTGAGGTGGATGCCCGGCTCGCCTCAGGTGCGCGCCTGGCGGGGACGTGGGCGCTTGAAGCGCTACGGATCGCGGCGCACCGGCCGCGATTCACCGAGGTGGACGAGGTCTCCTTGCCTCACGAGCTCGACTGGCTGCGCACTGCGGTGCATCTTCACAAGGGGTGCTACCGGGGTCAAGAGACGGTGGCGAAGGTCCACAACGTGGGCAAGCCCCCGCGTCGGCTCACGCTTCTCCACCTTGATGGCTCGGGGGCGGACCTCCCCACCGCTGGAGCCCAGGTCTCTGCCGGCGAGACTGCGGTTGGACACGTCACCTCCGCCGCGCGGCACCACGAACTCGGTCCCATCGCGCTCGCGCTTCTCAAGCGCTCCGTGGACCCCGCGCTTGAGTTGCTTGTCGAGGGCGAGTCCGGCCCCATCGCGGCCGCGCAGGAGATCATCGTCAACACGGATGGCCAATCCGCTGACCGTCCCCCTAAGCCTGGGCCGACGATGCGGGGCCTCCTCATGGGCAAGGGCTGCGCCGCCGACGGCGGCGACATGTCCTAGCCGACGTCCCTTCACGCATCCGCAGTTCCATGCAAGAGCGCACGTCCATTACGGTGATGCGCAAAGGAGGGCCATGTTCTCTGTCCTGCAATTCGGCGTCGTCATTCTCATTGCCTACGCCGGTTTCATCGGTGCCGTGTGGGCGCTCATCAATGCCGCGAGCGCACCGGCCGGGGCCTTTGTCTCTGCGGGCAAGCAGAGCAAGACGCTGTGGGTGGTGCTCACTGCCGCAGCGTCCGCAATTCAGTTTGTCTTTCTGCCGTTTCCGTTTGGGACGGGCGGAGGGCCACTCAACTTCTTGGGCATCGCGGGCATCGCGATCGCCATCATCTATCACGTGGGCGTGAAGCCAGCGATTGCGCCGTATCGCGGCTACAAGGGCCCGCGCGGTGGCAACACCCGCAACACCGGCGGCTGGTAGGCGCCTCCATGCGAGCGGTACTCCAGCGAGCGTCGGCCGCGTCAGTGGTGGTGGACGGTGCGGAGGTCGCCGCCTTTGACCGGCAGGGCATCGTCGCGCTCGTCGGCGTCACTCATGGCGACGGGCCAGCGGAAGCCGCTTTCATCGCCCGGAAAATTGCGGACGTACGGCTTCTCGATGACGAGCAGTCCGTGGCCGACGCTGGGGCACCCGTCATTGTCGTCAGCCAGTTCACTCTGTATGGAGACGCAAAAAAGGGACGCCGGCCCACCTGGATTGCCGCCGCTCCTGGTCCGATGGCTGAGCCCCTCATCGACGAGGTGGTCGCTCAGCTGCGGGGGCGTGGCATCGAGGTGGGCACCGGCGTCTTTGGAGCTCACATGGATGTGAGCCTGACAAACGATGGGCCCATCACGTTGCTTCTCGAGACCTAGGCCTTTGCCATGGCGTCGACTCCCGAGCGGTGACGAACGAGGATGTCGCCCACCTCGCATTCGAGAGCGTCGCAGATCGCTGCCAGGGTGGAGAAGCGGATTGCCTTGGCACGGTCGTTCTTGAGGATCGACAGGTTCACCACCGTGATGCCAACGAGTTCGCTCAGCCGTGCGAGGGTCATCCCCCGGGCTTCGAGAAGCTCATCGAGCCGACACGCGATGCCCGTGTCCTCGGCGGTTGCCGCTGCTCCAGCGTCGGCCGCTCCGGCGTCGGCGGGGGTCATACCAAGCCCTCCGTTTCCGCACGGAGGCGTGTCCCGGTCTCAAGAGCAGCACCCACGCCGCCCAGCGCAAGGAACACGAGGAACGGCGCAACGCCCACCTCAAAGGTGATCGAGTCATAGCCATAATCGCTGATCGCGGACAGGGCGCCGTTCGTCGCCATGTTGGTGAGGATCGCGCTGCCGACGAACCACACGGCGAGCACGCCAACGCCGATGTAGAAGAGGCGGATCGCGGCGCGCTCGAAGATCCTGCCCGCAGCAACCCGGAGCAGCAGCAGCGCACCGATGACCGCGAGCGCGCTGATCCCCACGGCGCCAAAGATCGGCTCGGCCCAGAGGGCGAACGTGGTGGCCGGAGCAGGGTCAGCGACACTGACTGTGGCGGTGAGCGCCTCGGCGGGGTAGGCGCTGCCGCCCGGGCCGATGGGAAGGGTGATCGGCTCATGATCGATCGGGACCGTCACGGTCGAGTCCTCGCCATTGCCGATCTCGACAAGGCGAGCAATTGCACCGACGACTGAGGCGACAATGACAATGGCCGCGACTGCGACGGTGATGTAGAGGCCAATGCGATCGGATCGCGATGGCCGCTGGATTTCGTCCATGGTGACTCCTTATGGGTGATCGGGGGGACCGGGTCGGACGCTCGAGGAACGCCGTTTCTCCGGTTTGCCATATCGTTTTTCGTTGGTATCGATAATCGTTGCGCATCGACTATCGATATGTCAAGAGCGCCGTGACGGTGCCGTGGCGAGGCCGCGTGGTCCGCCGCCACAGCGTCGGCCCGTTGATCCCGACGCTGTGGCCTGCGCCACGTTCGTCATGCCCTTAGTGAAATCGGGCATCCGGGACCTCGGCCCGTGGTTAGCCTGGTCACACGCCGCGGCAGCTGTCGTGCCCGTGGCCGAGGAGGTAGAGATGTTCGAACGGTTTACCGACCGCGCTCGTCGCGTTGTGGTGCTCGCTCAAGAAGAGGCGCGCATGCTCAACCACAACTACATCGGCACTGAGCACATTCTGCTCGGGCTGGTGCGCGAGGGCGAAGGTGTTGCCGCCAAGGCGCTCGAGGCCATGGACATTTCCCTCAACGGCGTCCGCGAGCAGGTGCAGGAGATCATCGGCGAGGGCTCACACGCCCCGTCAGGTCACATCCCCTTCACCCCGCGCGCCAAGAAGGTGTTGGAGCTGAGCCTGCGCGAGGCGCTGCAGCTTGGCCACAACTACATCGGCACCGAGCACATCCTGCTCGGCCTCATCCGTGAGGGCGAAGGCGTTGCCGCTCAGGTGCTCAACAAGCTTGGCGCTGACCTTGGTGGCGTTCGCCAGCAGGTCATCCAGCTGCTCTCGGGCTACGAAGGCAAGGAAAGCGTCGGCTCCGGTGCGCAGGGCGGCCCGCAGGAAGGCTCCCCCGCCGGTTCGACGATCCTCGATCAGTTTGGCCGCAACTACACGCAGGCCGCGCGCGAGGGCAAGCTCGACCCGGTCATCGGTCGCGAGCTCATCCAAGAGCGCGTCATGCAGGTGCTGAGCCGCCGCACCAAGAACAACCCGGTGCTGATCGGTGAGCCCGGCGTCGGCAAGACCGCCGTTGTCGAAGGCCTCGCTCAGGCGATTGTGCGCGGCGACGTGCCCGAGACGCTCAAGGACAAGCACCTTTACACGCTTGACCTTGGCTCTCTCGTTGCCGGTTCGCGATACCGCGGTGACTTTGAGGAGCGCCTCAAGAAGGTGCTGAAGGAGATCCGCACGCGCGGCGACATCATCCTGTTCATCGACGAGATCCACACCCTCGTGGGTGCGGGTGCCGCCGAAGGTGCGATTGACGCGGCGAGCATCCTCAAGCCGATGCTCGCGCGCGGTGAGCTCCAGACCATCGGTGCGACCACGCTTGACGAGTACCGCAAGCACGTGGAGAAGGACCCGGCGCTCGAGCGTCGTTTCCAGCCCATCCAGGTGCCGGAGCCGGAGCTGAGCCACGCCATTGAGATCCTCAAGGGCCTGCGTGACCGCTACGAGGCTTTCCACCGCGTCACCATCACGGACGACGCGATTGTGGCAGCCGCGCAGATGGCCGACCGCTACATTTCCGACCGCTTCCTTCCGGACAAGGCGATCGACCTCATCGACGAGGCAGGCGCGCGCCTGCGCATCCGTCGCATGACGTCCCCGCCGGAGTTGCGCGATCTCGACGACAAGATCGCGAACGTGCGCCGTGACAAGGAATCGGCGATCGACGAGCAGGACTTCGAGAAGGCCGCCTCGCTGCGTGACGTGGAGCGCCGCCTCACCGAGGAGCGCGCATCGAAGGAGCAGGCCTGGAAGTCCGGCGACCTCGACGTTGCCGCAGTTGTTGACGAAGAGTTGATCGCCGAGGTGCTGTCGATGTCCACCGGTGTGCCGGTGGCTCGCGTCTCCTCCGACGAGTCCTCGCGCCTGCTCCAGATGGAGAAGGAACTGCACAAGCGCATCATCGGTCAGGAAGCAGCCATCAAGGTGCTTGCTCAGGCGATCCGCCGCACGCGCGCCGGCCTCAAGGACCCGAAACGTCCTGGTGGCTCGTTCATCTTCGCCGGCCCCACTGGTGTGGGTAAGACGGAGCTCGCCAAGGCTCTTGCCGAGTTCCTCTTTGGCGACGAGGACGCGCTCATCTCGCTCGACATGTCTGAGTACGGCGAGAAGCACACGGTGGCCCGTCTCTTCGGTGCACCCCCTGGCTACGTGGGCTTCGAAGAGGGCGGCCAGCTGACCGAGAAGGTGCGTCGCAAGCCGTTCTCCGTGGTGCTGTTCGATGAGGTCGAGAAGGCCCACCCCGACATCTTCAACTCGCTGTTGCAGATCCTCGAGGACGGCAAGCTCACCGACGCTCAGGGCCGTGAGGTGAACTTCAAGAACACCATCATCATCATGACCACCAACCTCGGTGCGGATGCCATCTCGAAGCGTCAGGCAACGGGCTTCTCGAAGGTGACCGAGGGTGGCCAGACGTACGAGGACATGGTGAAGCTGGTCAACACCAAGCTGAAGGAACACTTCAAGCCGGAGTTCCTCAACCGCGTCGACAACGTGGTGGTGTTCCCGCAGCTCACGCAGGACGAAATCATCCAGATTGTCGACCTCATGATTGCCCGTCTCGACGAGCGCATGAAGGACAAGAACATGGGTGTCGAGCTCACTGCTGCCGCCAAGCAGTTGCTCGCCGAGCGTGGTTACGATCCCGTCCTTGGTGCGCGACCCTTGCGCCGTGCCATCCAGCGGGAGATCGAGGACCAACTCTCCGAGAAGATCCTCTTTGGCGATCTCACGGCTGGTCAGATTGTCCGGGTGGACGCCAAGGGCGAGGGCATTCTTGGCGAGTTCACCTTCGAGGGCATCGACAAGGACGAGATTCTCGACGCTCCGGTTGCGGAGGTGGGCGCCGACGCTGGCTCAGCGGGAGACTCGTCCGACGCTGGCCCGGCCTCGCCGAGCAAGGAGTAAGCACTCGCGTTTCACAGCCCCGGTCCGCTTCGGCGGGCCGGGGCTTTGTGCGTGAGGCCGTACGAGTACCGTGTCCCCATGCCTGCTGAGCCAAACGCCTCGGAAGCTGCGCCAGCGCAAGAGCTGGGGGATACGGCGAGTCTGACCCGGCGTCGGCGTCGCGCATTAGCCGTCGCCTTGGCACCGTTTGCACTATTCGTCCTTGGAATTGGCGGCGCCGTCGCGTGGTACTCCTACGATCCCTCAGAGCCCTTGCCTGCATACGGCAGCGGTAGCGGAGTTCAGTTCGCGACGAATGGGCCCATTCCCGGCTACCCCGTGGGTGATAGCGACGTGGTGTTGTGGCTGAGTTCTGTGGGTGGTGGACGCGCCGAGATCGAACTCAACCACTATGAGTCTGGTGACGAGCAGGAATGGACGGTGACCACCGGGGATACCGTGAACTTCCGTGGCGTGTCCGTGACCGTGTGCGCGATCTGGGATAACCAGAAGCGCCTGACGCCGTGGGACGAAATCGCTCCGGGCGACACGAGCCGATCAGATCGGATCTACTTTGTGTCGTCCACGGAGGAGTCGCTGCCCATGTGCCCGCAGGCATAGCCTCACGACGCCGCTTGGCCCGGCCCAAAGAACACCCACCACCCGGCGAAGGCGAGCGACGCCGCAATGAGCGCCACGGTGAGCCAAGGTGCGCGGGGGGTCATGCCCTCAGCCTAAGCAAGGGCGTACAGACCGCGGTTCTCGTCCACCCTGGCCACGAGCGAGTCAGCGGTGAGTGACTCGAGGCAACGGTCGAGTTGGCCCGGCTCCACGTCAGCGAGTTCTGCCCGCCCCGTCACCACCACCGGACTGTGCGCGGCCCGCAGGATCGCCATGATGCGGCCACGCACCTGTCGGTCCGTGCCGTGCCAGGCCTGCGTGCGAGTGGGTGCCTCGGCGAGGCCAAGACGCCCACCCCGGAACCATGCACAGCGCTGCGAGATGGGGCACTCCTCGCAGCGCGGCGCCCGCGCCGTGCATACCAAGGCACCGAGCTCCATCGAGGCGACTGCCCACACGGCGGCGGCGGCCGGCTCCGTAGGCACGAGGGATTCAGCAAGGTCCCGTTCTGCCCGCCGGATTGCGACAGGCGGCAGCGGCTCGCCCCGCCACGCCCGCGCCAGCACCCGGCGCACGTTCGTATCAAGCACCACCGCGCGGTGACCAAAGGCAAACGACAACACCGCCGACGCCGTGTAGTCGCCCACTCCCGGCAAGCCGATTAATTCCTCGCGCGTTGACGGCACCTCACCCCCGTGCCGGGCGACGATCTCCCGCGCACATTCCCACAACGCCTTTGCTCGCCGGGGGTAGCCGAGACGCTCCCACGCACGCACCGCGTCGGCCTGGGTGGCGGCGGCGAGGTGAGCCGGCGTCGGCCACGTCTCCATCCACCGTGTCCACACCGGAAGCACCCGCGCCAAGGGGGTTTGCTGCGCCATCACCTCGCTGACGAGCACCCCCCATGGGCTCGCATCCGCATGACGCCACGGCAAGTCTCGGGCGTTGTCGCCGTACCACCCGGCCACTTCTGCCACCGTCTGGGCCGACGCTTGTGCGGCGGAGTGCGGCGCGTTCGGCATGGCCTTCATTGTTCCAGCACGCTACGGCACTACGGTGAACACATCGGAAGGAGGTCCGAGATGGACGGTCTTCGCGAGCCTGCGGGCAACTTGCCCCCCGAGGTGTACCTTCGGCGCCGCATCGTTGCTGGGCTGGGCTTGGTACTGGTTCTCGTTGTGCTCTACTTCCTCGTCTCGTCTCCAGGCGGGAGCAAGGAAGACAAGGGCTCGCCTGCAACCGGCTCCACCGCAGCCGCAACGGACACGCCTTCGGCTTCGCCTGGCGCCTCGACGTCCCCTGACATCGACGCGGCCCGCGCATGCACCGCGGCCGACGTGCTCCTCACCGTCACGCCCACGCCGTTCAAACTGACGAACAACTCCGTGCCCACGTTCAACGTGTCGATCAAGCATCAGGGCACCTCGCCGTGCCTGCTCGATACGACGGCGGATGGCACCAACTTCATGGTGTGGTCGGGTGGCGACAGCAACCGCGACATCTACTTCGACACCGCGTACTGCGAGACGGACACCACCATCACGTCGCGTCAGATGGTTCTCCAGCCGGGAGTTGAGGAGTCGATGGCCCTCACGTGGAACCGCACGCGCGTAGGTGAAGGGTGCACGATTGGATCTGCCGCCGCTCCCGGCTTCTATTGGGCCAAGCTGACGGTGCAAGGCATCGAGGCCGAGAAGGCTCAGTTCCAGATCGAGAGCTAGTCGCCCGAGTCCGACCCGGCTGCTTCGAGGCCTGCCCGAACAGCGTCGGCCACGGTCTCGACCCCGAGCACGTGGATGCGCCCTCCCGCCGCCTCCCTCGCAGCGTCGGCCACAGCCGCCGGGACAATCGCCTTGGTGAAACCCAAACGCGCCGCCTCCGACAGCCGCGTTCCCACCGCGCTTACCGGCCTCACCGCGCCCGAGAGCGCCACCTCGCCAATAGCGAGGAGGCCCTTGCGAACGGGCCGGTCCGCCCGGGCCGACGCCAGCGCGAGAGCGAGCGCAAGATCGGCAGACGGCTCGGACACCTTGGCCCCACCCACCGTCGACACGTACACATCGTCCGCCATGAGCGCGAGACCTACGCGCCTGTGGAGCACCGCCAGCATCATCGACACGCGGGACGCATCCATGCCCGAGGTGGCACGACGTGGGTTCGCCAGCGCGCTCGGTGCAACGAGCGCCTGGACCTCAGCGGGCAAGGCGCGGCGGCCGTCGATGGTGATGGTCGCGCAGGTGCCGGCAATTGGCTCGGCGGATTGGCTGAGGAACAACCCCGATGGATCGGGAACCTCCTCAATGCCGGACTCGACAAGCTGGAAGCAGCCCACCTCATCCACCGAACCAAAGCGGTTCTTCAGCGCCCGCACGAGCCGCAACGGCGAATGCTGGTCGCCTTCGAACTGGCACACCACGTCAACAAGGTGCTCGACAATTCGCGGGCCTGCCACCGAGCCTTCGCGGGTCACGTGACCGACCAGCACCATGGGCGCCCCCGATGTCTTGGCCGCCTGGATCAACGCTGCCGCCACCTCGCGCACTTGCGACACCCCACCGGCCGCGCCTTCCACTGCCGCCGACGCGATGGTCTGGATCGAGTCGATGACCACAAGGTCAGGGCGTTCGGCGTCGAGATGAGCGAGCACTGCCCCAAGGTCCGTCTCGGCCGCCAACTTGAGCAAAGGTTCGAGCGCGCCCATGCGCTCAGCTCGAAGCCGCACTTGCCCGGCGGACTCCTCGCCACTGACGTAGAGCACATTGCGGCCCTCGCGTGCGGCGCGCGCCGCCACCTCAAGGAGCAAAGTCGACTTGCCGACGCCCGGCTCGCCCGCAAGGAGCACGGCCGCACCGGCCACGAGTCCTCCGCCCAGCACCCGGTCAAACTCCGCGACGTGAGTAGGCCGACGCTCAGCCTCCGTTGAGGGGATCTCGCCAATGGGACGGGCTGGCGCGGACACGGCTGTGGCCTTAGTGGACGGGCCAGCAACCGCATTGGCCTCGACAACTGTGCCCCATGCCTGGCACTCGCCACAGCGTCCCACCCACTTGGCGGTGGTCCAGCCGCACTCGGTGCAGCGGTACCCCGGAGACGACTTCTTTGCGGCGACCATGCGGCCACGCTACCGGCGACATCTGACAGGCCCGCGCCTTTCAGTCCCGCATGAGGGAGCACCAGGCTCTACGCTGGAGGACATGGTCAGCGACGAACAGTCCTCTCCGTGGCTTCCGGTTAATCCTCCACATGAGCCGGAGGACGCTTCGGCCGAGCCCACGCAGGAGCCCGAGCCCACGTCTGCCCCCGCACCCGCGGCGCCGTGGGTGACGCAGGACTGGTCCGGGCAGTCGCCCGCCGCTCCCACTTCAACGCCTCCAGTGACGCCTTCCGCGCCACCATCAAAGGGACAGATTCCGCGCGTACCGCATCCCGACGACCCCTTCACCGAACAGCCGACGATGAGTCAGTTCGCGGCTCCTTCGACGCCCGCCGTGGAGCCGTGGGCTCCGGCGACGCCCGCTGCTTCGGTGGCACCCGCTGCTCCGGCTTCGTTTGAGAACGCGCCTGAGTCTGAGCCTGAGCCAGCGCCTGAGCCCGAGCCCGAGCCCGCGTCTGAGCCTGCGCCAGCGCCTGAGCCTGAGCCTGAGCCTGAGCCTGAGCCAGCGCCACCCCTTGCCGCGCCTCGCAGTCCCTACCTGACCGGCGAACTCCCTCGGGCCACCGAGGCGCCGGCACGTCCGTCGCTCTTCCAGCCACCTGCCGCAACGCCACCTGCCGCAACGCCGCCGGCTGTTGAGTCGACTGCCGCGACTTCCGTCGACACGCCGACGGATCCGGCGCCCGTTGAGTCTCAGCTCACACCCGCACGCCCGGTTGTTCCAGGCACAGGGTCGATTCCGCTTGTCTCCGCAGCCTTTGCACCGCCAACGCCCGATGCACTGCCTACCCCCGATGCCCCGCCCACGCCAGCCGCGGTCGAGGCGCCGTACGCACACGTGACCCCGGCATGGGAGACCCGCGTCCCTCAGCCCATCGAGATCGACGATGACGACGCAGACGTGGTGCCGCCCGTCGAGCCGCCCGCGCCGGAAGAGATCCTTCCCACGGTGGACGCTGAGCCAGCAACGCCGCAGAGCGCGTGGGCCTGGGACGCCGCCCCACAGCCCGAGTCCCCCACCGTTGACCCCGTGCGTGACCTTGGCACGAGCGCTGTCGCGGCAGCAAGCCTGCAGGCCGCGGGCGCCCCGACCCCAGCGTCGGACGGCTCCGCCCCAGACGTCGACTCAGTCCCCGACCTCGACGCCGTGCCGGACTTTGGCTCGGACGAGCCCTTTGTGCCCCGCTTCGAGCCCCCCGCCGAGGCTGCGTTCGCGCCGCCGGCAGCCGCTGTTCCCACTCCCGCGCCGTCGCCAAGCGTCAGCTTCCAACCGCCCGCGCCGCGCCCCATCGACCCCCTGTCACAACTCGAGGTGCCCACCTCGGATGAGCCGGCATACACGCCTACACTCGCGACAGATGACGATGCCGACGTTGCGGACGCTGTGATGGACGATCTCAATGCGGCACGCGGCTCAGGCCCAGCGACGCCGCTCGAGGGCTGGCCGTATCGCAACGAGGAGCCCACGCCGCCCGACAACCCGTACGCATCCCGCCCGTCACAAACCATCGAGAACAACGATGTGCTTGACGCACCCTTCACTCCCCTCGCGCCAGCACATTTCGATGACATCCTCGCGGAGAACCCCTTTGCCGCGGCCGCGCCTCTCACCGATGACCCGGGCGCTCGCCCATGGGCCTCGGTCTTGGGCCAGTCGCAGCGAGAGGAGTCGGCGAACCCGCCGGACGTCACCCCAGCGTCGGGTGCGGAAACCTTCCAGCCATCAGCCGCCCCGGCCGCCGACGGCGCAAACGAGGCTGCCGTCGATCCCGCCCCAGATGAACCCGCGACCGAGGTGATCGAACCGATGCCGTCCGTCGAGCGTCGGCCGGCTCCGTACTCGCCGTTGATGACAACGCTCCAACCGGGTGCCACCGCCGCGCCCGAGCCGCGTGCCCCGGACGATGAAGACGGGCCCGACGCCGGTTTTGCCGGTGCGCCGGTGGTCTCGCCAATCGACAGCAAGCCCGGAGGCAAGGACGGAATGGGTCGCAGTCGCCTCATCCTCATCATCGTCGCGGCGGCGCTCGTGGCCGGGGTGATCGGGGTGCTCGTTTACCGCACATACTTGCTCCCCGAGCCTGTCACCATGCCCACGCCCACCGTCACCGCAGAGCCGCGTGTGCCGGAAGGCGAGCCGATCGCCATTGAAGAGGAAGCGTCGGAGTTCTTGTCGGCAATGCCGTTGCAGGTAGGCGCTGATGTGCTCATGGCGTACGAAGTGCTCGACCCGGTAGGCGATCAGTCGCTTCCCGCTCGCGCGGCGGAACACCTCAAACTCAGTTACGGCAGCGGTGTGGGTGAGCCGGTCTACACCGTCCACGCCTACCAGCACTACAGCGTTGACGACGCGCAGGCAGCGTACGACGCGTATGCCGCCGGGGCGCCCGACGTTGCGGATGTGACGGTCGATGGCGACGTTGTTGGCCAGCGGGCCTTCCAGGCCGCGAGCGCACGGGGCCAAGTGGTGTGGCGCAATGGCACCGCCGTGTTTGTGGTGACCGGTCCAGCGAGCGATCTGGTCCACTTCTACGAACGGTTTGGCGTGTAGCGATGACCGCGCAGACGGCCCGGCGTGGACCACGCGCGGGCGGCGTCGACACCAGGGCCCAGATTGTTGCGGCCGCAGGCGATGTGTTTGTGCGCGACGGCTATGAGCGCGGATCGATTCGAGCCGTGGCGCGTGAGGCCGGGGTTGATCCGGCGCTTGTGCGTCATTACTTCGGATCCAAGCAAGAGCTTTTTGTCGAGGCGATGCGCCCGCCGGTTGATCTCAATGCCCATGTGGAAACGCTCGCGGACGGCGATCCGGAGTTTGTGGGCGAACGCGTGATGACGTTCTTTGCTGAGGTGTGGTCGGACCCAGTGCAAGGCCCTCGGGTCATCGCGCTCATGCGGGCGGCTTTGGAGCGGCCGGACGTGGCCGAGTTTGTGCGGCACGTCATCATCGAGGGCGTCATCGAGAAGGTCGCGCGGCGAGTGGGGGCGGCGAATCCTGAGCAAGCGGCGGCGACTGCGGCGAGCCAGGTTTTTGGGCTCGCGATGATCCGCCATGTTGCCGCGGTTGAGCCGCTCGCCTCCGAGCCGGTGGACTCTCTCGTCTCTCGCTATGGGCCGATTGTCACGCGGCTGTTGCGGGAGGGCGCAGCGGCGTAGCGGTTGCTCGGCAAGCGGACGCTGCCACGGTGTTGACAGGGGGCGAGGATAGGCGGATGATTCCTCACATGGGGAATAACGACGGTCCGGCAGCGGTGTCAATCCGCGGCCTCCACGTGGTGCGCGGCGGAACCGTCGTGTTGCCTCACATTGACCTCGATGTGCCACGCGGCGCGATCGTGGGGCTCCTCGGCCCGTCGGGCGGGGGCAAGACCACGCTCATGCGCGCAATCGTCGGCGCCCAGATCGTGGCGGGCGGGTCCGTCGAGGTGCTGGGGCAACCAGCCGGCTCACCCGCGCTGCGCACCCGCATCGGCTATGTCACTCAGGCTCCCTCCGTCTACCCCGATCTCACCGCGCGGGAGAACCTTGCCTACTTTGGTCGCATGGTGGGCGCGAGCCGCGAGCGTGTCGCAACCACGGTGGAGCAAGTGGGCCTCGCCGATGTCGCTGATCGCCCTGTGGTGACACTCTCGGGTGGTCAGCTCTCGCGGGTCTCGCTGGGAGCCGCGCTCGTGGGCAACCCGGAGTTGCTTGTCCTCGATGAGCCAACGGTGGGGCTTGACCCCGCACTGCGCCGCGACCTGTGGGCACTTTTCCGCGAGCTGCGTGACGCGGGGCGCACCCTCCTTGTCAGCTCCCATGTGATGGACGAGGCCTCCCGCTGCGACCGCCTCGTCTTCATCCGCGACGGTGAGATCCTCGCCGATGACACGCTCGATCGCATCCTCGCGGCGACTGGCACGAGCGATGCCGACTCCGCCTTCCTTGCGCTCGCGGAGAGGAGGGCGGCATGAGCCCCGCGCTCACGTGGAACACCGCCCGGCGGGTGCTGACTCAGTTGCGCCGGGACCGCCGGACGGTCGCCATGCTGTTGCTCCTGCCCGCACTGCTCACCTGGCTGCTGCAGTACATCTTCTCGGAAGCTCCGGAGCCGCCCACCGGCCCGATTTTCGACACCCTCGGCCCCCGCATCATGGGCCTGTTTCCCCTCATTCTCATGTTCGTCGTCACCTCGATCACGATGCTCCGCGAGCGCCAGTCCGGCACTCTCGAGCGCCTCATGGTGGGACCCACCGGCAAAGCGGATGTGGTCCTCGGTTACGCGCTCGCCTTTGGGCTCATCGGCACCTTGCAGGCAGTGATCATGACGGCGTGGTCCGCGTGGCCGCTTGGGCTCAGCATCCCCGGCGGGATGTGGCAGCTCGGGCTCTTCATGATCCTCGACGCACTCGTGGGCACGGCGCTTGGACTCCTCGCCTCGGCAGTGGCGCGCACAGAGTTCCAGGCCGTCCAGATGATGCCAATGGCGATCCTGCCGCAACTCCTTCTCGCGGGACTTTTCATCGACCGGGCCGCGATGCCCACCGCGCTCGAGTGGATCTCAGATGCGTTGCCCGTGAGTTATGCCATTGACGGCATCAACCACGTGCTGGCAGGCGAACCGGACAAAATCTGGTCGCAAGTGCTCATCCTCATCGGCTTCATCGTCGGCTCGCTCCTGCTCGGCTCCCTCACCCTGCGCCGCCGCACCGCATAGGGGTGAGCCGTCACTGTGGTGCCGGGGACGGCTCCCCCTGCCCACGCGTCGGCCTCCTCGTCTAGCCTGATGTCATGACTGATCGCAACCAGCCCTCGTCCACCATCGCAGTCCTGGGAGGCGGGGTGATGGGCGGCGCGATCGCGGCCGGAGCGATTGCCGCAGGCTGGCCCGGCGCGCACGTGCGTGTGGCGGATAAGAACGAGGAGCGCCTCGCCCAGCTGAATGCCGAGCTGGGTGTCGCCACGTATACGTCTCTCACCGAGGCGGTGACGGGCGCCTCTGTCATCGTCTTTGCGGTCAAGCCCCAAGATGCGGCCGACGTTGTCGCTGAGTTTGCCCCCGCCGTCGCCCCCGGCACGCTGCTGCTGAGCGTCGCGGCTGGCCTGCCTGCCTCTTTCTACGAGAGCCGCCTCCCGGCAGGCACGCCCGTGGTCCGCGCGATGCCGAACACCCCTGCGCTCATCGGGGCAGGCGCAACCGGAATCGCTCCGGGCGCACACGCCACCGACGAGCATCTCGCACTGGCGGAACAGGTGCTTGCCGCAACTGGGCTCGTGGTGCGTGTGAAGGAAGAGCAAATCCTCGGCGTCGGCGCTGTGTCCGGATCGGGCCCGGCGTATTTCTTCGCCTTTGTTGAGGCGCTCACCGAATCCGGCATCACCCTTGGCCTCGACCGCGAACTCGCCTCTCAGCTCGCCGCGCAAACTCTCATCGGGGCGGGACGCCTGCTCGAGTCGAGCGATGTGGGGCCGGGCGAACTGCGGGCCAGAGTGTCCTCCAAGGGCGGCACCACTCTCGCGGCTCTGGGCGCGATGTCCGACGCCGGCCTCCAGACCGTTGTGGCCGTGGGCCTCGCTGCCAATGAGCGCCGGGCAAAGGAAATGGCCGAGGAGTTCACGGCCTAGCTGTCGCCAGCACGGCGAAGCCGCCACCAACCGAGGCAAAGTCCCACCCAAGCGCGGGTACGCTGGGAGCGCTCTCCCGCGTCGGCGCAGGCTGGTGACGGGACACGTCACTAGACCCGCCCCGGAGGCTTTCCATGCAGTACGGCCACTTTGACGACGAGACCCGCGAGTACGTCATCACCCGCCCGGACACCCCGCGCAGCTGGTCGAACTACCTGGGCTCACGCCTCTACGGCGGCATCATCACCCAAGGCGCGGGCGGCTATTCGTTTTACAAGTCCGGCGGCACGGGTCGCGTCACCCGCTTCCGTTTCAATGGCGTGCCCCAGGACGAGCCGGGTCGCTTTGTTTACCTGCGGGACGACGCCGATGGCGACTTCTGGTCAGCGTCCTGGCAGCCGGTGGGCAAGCCGCTTCGCGGGCGGGACGGCGAGGAGGCGACGGCCGACGGCCGCCCGACCCAAGCGTCGTCCGTGCGACATGGCCTTGGCTACTCGATCTTCCACTCGTCTTACCGGGGCATCGACTCGGAGGCGACGTTCTTCATCCCCCAGGGCCAGGCCTTCGAGTACTGGTCGGTGAAGGTGACCAACACCACGGACCAGCCGCGCACCGTGTCCGTGTTCTCATACGCGGAACTGTCGAATGAATGGAACTACCGCCAGGACCTCGAGAACCTCCAGTACTCGCAGTATGTGGTGGTGTGCCGCGTGAGCGATGGCATGATTCACCGCTACAACTCGACGCGCACGCACAGCTCGGACTTGTGGTTTGCGATGGCAGGCGCGGAGGTCGCGGGCTTTGACACGGACCGGGACGTATTCCTTGGTGCGTACCGGACCCAGTCCGCGCCCCTCGCGGTGGAGCGCGGCGAGTGCTCCGGCACCGAGACCACGGGCGACAACGCCTGCTCCTCGCTGCACGGCCGCCTCGAGCTCGCACCGGGTGAGACGCGCCACGTCATTTACATGATGGGCGTAGGCGCGCCCGACGCCGAATGGACCGATCTTGACGGAACCGTGGTGCGTCCCGGCCGGGACATCGTCGCCGAGTTTGGGACCCCCGAGGCGGTTGAGCGTGAGCTCGCAGCGATTCGCGACGAGTGGCGCGACTTCCTCGCGCCGCTGCAGGTCGCCACGCCCGACGGCGAGATGAACTCGATGATCAACGTGTGGCATGCGTACCAAACCCACATGACCTTCAACTGGTCGCGCGGCGTCAGCCTCATTGAGGCCGGTGACCGCGACGGGCTCGGCTACCGCGACACCGTGCAGGACATGCTCGCCGTCATCCACGCGATCCCAGAGGCAGTGCGCGAGCGGCTCGACATGATCCTCACCGGCCAGACGGAAGAGGGCGGCGCGATGCCGCTCGTCAAGCCGCTCACCCACACGCCGGGCCAGGAGGCGACGCCGACGCTGGAGCAGTACCGCTCGGATGACCCGCTGTGGCTGCCGATCACCGTGGCGAACTTCGTCTACGAGACCGGTGATGTCGCCTACCTCGACAAGGTGCTGCCGTTTGCCGACCACGGCGAGGCGACTGTTTTCGCTCACCTGCGCCGCGCGATTGAGTTCTCTCTCGCGCACCTCGGCAACAACGGCCTTGTTCAGGGCCTGCAGGCTGACTGGAACGACTGCTTGCAGTTTGGCACCACGGGTGAGTCGATGTTCTCGACCTTCCTCATGGCGAACGGCTGCCGGGTTGTCGCGGAGCTCGCCGAGCAGACTGGTCGTGATGAGGACGCTGCGTGGGCCCGCTCTGTCTTGGAGGGGCTCCAGCCTGTCCTTGAGAATGCGTGGGATGGCGAGTGGTACATCCGCGGCATCTCCGCCACCGGCGCCAAGCTCGGCTCGGCCGAGCTCGACGAAGGCAAGATCTACCTCGAGCCCAACGTGTGGGCCGCGATCTCGGGTGTCGTTCCCGGCGCTCGTGCCGTGGGCGCGATGGATGCCGTGTACGAGCACCTCGCCACCGAGCACGGCGTTGCGCTGTGCCACCCGCCGCACACCAAGGAGGTGCCCGGCGTCGGCCTGTCGCTCCTTGTGTTCCCGGTTGGCCACAAGGAGAACGGCGGCATCTTCTGCCACGCGAACTCATGGACCATCGTCGCCGAGGGCATCCTGGGCCGCGGCGACCGCGCCTACGAGTACTACCGCTCCTACCTGCCCGCGCGTTACAACGACTCCGCCGAGATCCACCAAGTGGAACCGTACGTCTACTGCCAGTTCACCCACGGGCCCACCTCGCCGCGCTTTGGCCAGGCTCGCAACCCGTGGCTCACCGGAACCGCATCCTGGTCCTACGTGGGTGTCACGCAGTACATCTTGGGCGTGCGACCCGAGCTCGCCGGCCTGCGGATCGACCCGTGCCTGCCCGAAGGCTGGGACGGTTTCCAGGTGCGCCGCCGCTTCCGCGACATGGACCTCACCATCAACGTGGTCAACGAGTCGGGCACGGCGACGGGCGTCAGTTCCGTCACCATCGACGGCGTTGAAGTGGCCGACGCTAGGGCTGCGGGCCGCGGCGCGCTTGTGCCGGTCGAGGCGCTGGCCGACGGCGCCGTGCTCACCGTCACGATGGGGTAGGCGGCGGGGCGGTCGATCCTCAACTCACGCGAGGGCGCCCTCCCGCTCCAAGAGGGCCCGCTTCACGTCGACGCCCCAGGCGAATCCTGTGAGTGCACCCGAGGCGCCGATCACCCTGTGGCACGGCACAAAGAGCGCGGCCGTGTTGGCACCGCATGCTGCACCCACTGCACGTGACGCGCGGGGATTGCCGAGAGCGGCCGCAACGTCGCCGTAGCGGCGCACCTCACCTGGGGGGATGTCCCGGAGGGCGGTACGCACCTGGGCGCCAAAGCCGCCCGAGCGGTCGTGGACTGGCACCCGCAGTGGTGCGTCGAGGTCCCCCGAGTAGTACGCGTCGACTGCGGCGGCAGCGTTCACCCGGCCCTCCTCCATGGCAGACCCGGCGAGCCGAGACCGCCTGAGCAGAGCGTCGGCGTCATCCGTCCACCCGGCGGCGATCACGCTGTCTGCTGCGGTCTCGACCACTGCGAACGGGCCATCGGGAGTGTCGAGGACCTGCCACGTGAGAGCGGCCGGCACGGTCGCCGGGCGCGGCGAGATCAGGGTTGTCATGCGGTACCTCCGGGGGAGACAGGGCGAGCAGCAGCGCGCCACAGATGGAGCATCAGGTAGGAGCGCCAGGGCGCAAACGGTGCGGTCGCTGCGAGCAACGCGCGGGGCTCGGCTGGCAGGCCAAGCCGCGCCGCCCCGTTGCGGACTGCGACATCACCGGTGAGAAACACGTCGGCACTGCCGAGCACGCGGAAGGCGACGTAATTCGATGTCCACGGGCCGATGCCGGGGAGCTTCTCGAGTGACGACGTCAGTTCCTCTCGGGTTGCGCCGGGGTCGAGTCTCACCTCGCCCGCGGCGATCGCGGTGCATGCGGTGGCAAGGGCTCGTTTACGGGCGGCCGGTCCCCTCACTACGTCCGACGCTGCGGCCGCCGCGACCGACGCGGCGTCGGGGAAGGCGTGCGTCACCCCCGGCCGTGAGGCGTGGTGAGGAAGTGGAGTAGCCGTCTCGCCGATAAGACGTGTGAGAGCAGTACGAGCGGCGGCGACGGTCACTTGTTGGCCAAGGATCGCGCGCACCACCATCTCGGCGGGTTCGAGTGCGCCCGGAATT
Source organism: Actinomycetes bacterium (assembly GCA_023411615.1). Lineage (GTDB taxonomy): Bacteria > Actinomycetota > Actinomycetes > Actinomycetales > Demequinaceae > Demequina. Next base: position 5,989 of record JAEYOR010000035.1, on the reverse strand, counting down.
CGCGTGCCCGGGTTGGCCTCAAGTTCGGCGCGCAGGGCCGGATAGTCCTGGGATGCATCGGCCAAGGCAGCGTTGATGAGGTGGGGGTCGGCGTCGAGGTCAAAGAGCCTGCGGGCGCGGGAGAGGGCCTCGGGCAAATCAGCCAGCGCGGTGAGCTCCGCCGTGACCTCGATTCCGGCCGCCTCTGGGGCGATCGCGAGCATGGCTGGCCCGCGTGCAAGCATCACGGATCTCACGTAGACGCCGTCGTCGACCCTTTCGATGCCGGGGATCGCGCGGGTGGCAAGCCATTCCAAGACACCCGCTCCGTCGAAAGGTTCGCGGGCGGCAAGCCGCACGGTGACGCGGGTGCCGCGGGGAGCGTCGTCCGCTTTGCCGCTACGGTCTAGACCGCCGCGCGAGGCCTGCTCGACCCGTCGTGCCGTGGCGCGCACGGCGCTTGGCGTCATCCCGAACACCTCGGCAATCGTGTCGTTGAACTGGCGGATGGAGGCGAAGCCCGCGCCAAAGGCGACGTCCGCCATGGAAAGGTCCGTCCCCACCAGGAGGCGGCGGGCGTTCTGGGCGCGCTGAGCGCGGGCGAGGGCGAGTGGGCCCGCTCCTAGTTCCGCGATGAGCGCACGGCCTAGGTGACGCTCTGAGTAGCCGAGGCGCGAGGCGAGTCCGGAGACTCCCTCGCGGTCCACCACGCCCTCGGAGATGAGGCGCATCGCGCGCGCCGCGACGTCCTCGCGCACCGACCATTCGGGACTGCCTGGGACAGCCTCGGGAAGGCACCGTTTGCATGCGCGATATCCAGCAAGGTGCGCCGCCGCAGACGTGCGAAAGAATTCAACGTTGGTTGGCTTGGGCTTGCGTGCCGGGCAGCTGGGGCGGCAGTAGATGCCAGTGGTGCGCACTGCCATGACGAACTGGCCGTCGAAGCGTGCGTCACGGCCTGACGAGGCTCGGTAGCACGTGGCGTGGTCCAAAGGCGCGGCGGTCATGAGACCAGCGTGCCTGGTGGAGGGAGTGGGCGCTAGCGGTTTTCAGACATTGCTGTGGTGGCTTTCACCACGGCATGGGCCGCTCATTGTTACGCTGGCCATCGTCGGGAAGGTGCGGCAACTCATAACCTCCCGCGCGAATGCAAAGCCACCGCAGTTCACCCGGCGAGTCCGGGTGCGCGCGCCACGTGCGCCACACGTGTTGACCTACGCGTACGCACGTACCGGGGCCCACGTCGACGATCTCATCGTCAAGTGCCATTTGCCCGCGCCCCTCAAGAAACACATAGAGTTCCTCCACGCGCGAGTGGGTGTGCCAATAACCTGCCTGATCGCCGGGAAGCAAAGCGTTTGCCGTCATTCCGATGTACTGCATTGTCAGCTCGTGGTCGACAACGCGTCGGCCAGCCCAGGTGGATTCGGGGCGGAAGCCGCCTATGTGGTCGTGCCAGGAATCGAGAGAGCCGATCTGGGTGATCTGGTAGCCGTTCATGGCTTCATTGTTGCCCACCGCGCCAGCCACCGCTAAGGTTCCACAAAGTCCCTGGACCCTGCCGATTACGAGGCCCCATGCCCCGCTCCTCACGTGCCACCGCCGCTGTGGCCGCGAGCGCCGTGGCCGTGGTGCTCGTGCTGGCGACACCGGTGCCCACCGTGGCCGCTCCCACCTCGGTCAACGTCGGCGACTTTTCGTTTCAGGGCGACCCCGCCAATCCGTCAGCAGGCGCAACACTCACGCAATGCCTCGCCACTGTGGGCTCGGACATCGTCATCCCCGATCGCGTCGCGGTTGCGGGGATCGAGATGGACGTTGTCGCCATTGCGGACGAGGCCTGTCACCGCAGCAAGATCGGCTCGTCGCGCACGTCCGTCACCATCCCGGACAGCGTCCGGAGCGTCGGCGCGGGCGCGTTTCAGAATCTGGAACTCGCTTCGGTGTCGCTTGGCGACGGCTTGGAATCGATCGGCTCAAGCTCATTCGCCAACAACCACCTCCAAGAAGTGCATCTGCCAGCCGGCGTGACAGAGGTTCCGTACCGCGCCTTTGCCGCGAACTTGATGACATCGTTCTCAGTCTCCGGTACCGGAGTCGTTCTCGGAGAAGAGTCATTCGAGGGCAATAACTTCCAGGGCCTGACGATTCCCGATGGGGTCATTGAGATCGGGCCGCGAGCGCTCCAGGTCGACGCAATGTACGACGTGCGCATTCCCGCATCAGTGACGACGATCGCCGCCGACGCTTTCGGCACGGACTACTTGCAATCGGTATTTTTCGAGGGGGCTTTGCCCGATTGGCCAAGCGGGGCCTCGACGATCGACATCGTGAATGTCTATTACTACGCGGGCGCCGCGGGCTTCGAGTTTGCCGATCTCTTTGTGTTTCCCGACTCGACCATCACCCAGATGGTGAAGGTAACGTTTGATACGGGTGGCCACGTCACGCCACCCGCACCCGTTGATGTACCGACCGGCTCGACAACCACCGCACCCACGCTCGGCGCCCGGCCCACCTTCGACTTTGTCGGGTGGTTTGATGCGCCCACGGGCGGCACGGCGTGGAGCTTTGCCACGGCCACGGTAGCGAATCACACCACTTTGTACGCCCGCTGGGTTGATACCCCCGAGTCCCTCACCGCACCCGCCACTGCCGAGCAGGGCGACGCAATCAGTGTGAGCGGAGCGGGCTTCCAAGCGAACGAAGATGTGGAATTGTGGCTGCTCGCCGCGCCCGTGTTGCTGGCCACGCTGACGGCCGACTCTGACGGCACCTTTGCCACTACCGTCACCGTTCCGTATTCCGTTAGCGCAGGGCCGGACACACTTGAGGCACGCGGTGCGCAATCGGCATCAGTGTCGCGGAGCCTCACCGTCGTGGCTGGGCCCCCTCCAAACGTGGGCGACACCGTGGTGATCAACGGGATGGAGTTTCGGGTCCTCACCACGAGCCCGTACGAGGCTTCGCTGGTCAGGTGCCTGCCAGCTGTAGCCGATGACATCGTGGTCCCCGAGCGAGTGACGATCAAGGCTGTCGAGATGCCGGTGACGCACGTTGAGGTCAATGCGTGTTCGTATTCAGCGCTGGGCGGCGTGCGCAGTTCCGTGACGTTGCCGGACACAGTGAGGACCATCGAGGCGGGGGCTTTCGCGGGCCTCGACCTCACCACGTTCCGGGTGCCGTTCTCAATCACGTACATCGGTACGGATGCGCTTGGTGGCGTCCCGCTCACCTGGGCCTTCTTTGACGGTGATGAGCCCACGTTGGATGCGGACTGGGCACACGTGAACGGCACCACCATCTACTACTACAAGGGCGCAGCGGGTTTTGACCCCGGAGACTGGCCTGTCTCGACCCTTGTCGCGCTCGTGCGCGTTTCCTTTGATACAGGTGGAATCGGCACCGCACCCGCCTCGATTGAGATGCCGGCAGGCGATCCACTGTCGCCGCCCTCACTGCCGGACCGGCCCACCTTCGACTATGCGGGTTGGTACGACGCTCCCGCGGGCGGCAACCGCGTGAACCTCAGCTCCATCGACGATCACATGACGCTGTATGCGCGCTGGGTTGACACTCCCGAATCCCTCGACGCGCCGCCAGGGTCTAGCCCCGGCGACACCATCACCCTCAATGGGGCTGGCTACCAATCCGGCGAGGCTCTGGAGATATGGCTTCTGTCCACGCCCGTCCAGCTTGCAACGGTGACGGCCGACGCTAGCGGCACCTTCTCCGCCACGGTGACGATTCCCGCGAGCACCCCACCAGGCGCGCACACTCTCGAAGTGCGCGGTGCTCAGTCCGGCGTGTTTGCCCGGAGCTTCACCGTCTATGGCGCGCTTCCGCAAACGGGGCCCGGCCCCAGCGTCGGCCTCATCGCGGCGGCTGCCCTTGCCCTGGTGGGCGTGGGCGCCATGCTCATCCGTCGTGGCCGGCGCGGCCATGCGCAGCGCGAGTAGGTCCGCTGGCTCCGTACGATGCAGAGCGTGACCACAACTCGCCACGCATTGGCGGACTAATGCCGCCGCGCTCGCCATTGCCGCAGCGGCACGGACTCGACGCTGCGTGGATTCGCACGCCCGGCGTCGGCGGCGCGGACGCCCGGGCTTGGGCGACGATGGGCGACTTCCTGCACAGCCGTCTGCCCGCCCGCGCTGGGGTGGCGGACATGCTGGCCGCAGGCACCTTTGTCGACAAGGACGGACGCTCGCTCGACGGCAGCGAGCCGTTTGCGCCGCACACCTTTGTGTGGTTTCACCGCCCGCTCGCGCCCGAGGAGCCGGTGCCGTTCCCGCTCACGGTTCTCGATGCGGATGAGCACGTGGTGGTGGTCGACAAACCCCACTTCATGGCGACCACCCCGCGCGGGGCGCATGTGCAAGAGACGGCGCTCATCAAGGCCCGCGTCATGCTCAACCTGCCCGAACTCGCCCCCGCCCACCGGCTTGACCGCCTCACGGCTGGGGTGCTCGTCTTCACCACCCGGCGCGAATATCGCGGCGCATACGCGGGCGTCTTTCAGGCAGGGCTCGCGCATAAGGAGTACGAGGCCATCGCCCGGTACGACGCTTCGCTTGAGTTTCCGCGCCAGGTGGTCAACCGCATCGAGAAGCGTCGGGATCGGCTGCAGGCGGAGGTGGTGCCCGGCGAGCCCAACGCGGAGACACTCATCGAGGTGGTGGAGGTCCACGGAGAGTACGCGCGTTACCGCCTCACTCCCCGTACCGGCATGACTCACCAGTTGCGCGTCCACATAGCCGGCGTCGGCCTGCCGATTGTGGGTGACTCTCTCTACCCCGAGGCGCTGACGGTTGAGCCTGGCGACTTCTCCGACCCGCTACGCCTTGTGGCGCGGCGGCTCCGCTTCACGGACCCGATCACGGGTGAGGACCGCGACTACACGAGCACGATCAGGCTCGATTGGCCCTCGCGCGGCGCTTAGGACGCGGCGAGGACGTCAATCACGAACACGAGCGTGGCGCCCGGAGGGATGGGGCCCACGCCACGGTTGCCGTAGCCCATCTCGGACGGGATGACGAGCAGCACCTTTGACCCCACCGGCTGACCCACGAGCCCAGCGACCCAGCCCTCGATGAGCGAACCGCGCGCGAGGACAAAGGAGATCGGCTCGCCTCTGCTCCATGAGGAATCGAAGAGTGCGCCGTCCCACAGCCATCCTGAGTAGTGGACAGTGATCGAGTTGCCCTCGGCGACCTGCTCGCCAGTGCCCGGCTCGAGCACCTCGACAACGAGCCCCTCCGGCAACACAGCGCCCGAGAAGTCGATGGACGGAGTGCCGTCCGCATCACGCGTAATAGTGGGCAGGGCGATCTCAGTCATGGCTCTCCTCGGTTGGCTTCACGCCAGCCTATGGGACGAGGGTGCGCCGCGCCTGCGGGAAGCGGGCGACGGGCGGCAGTGTTGAGGCGGACATGAACGCTGATACGCCCGCAACGCGGGCCGTCGCTCAGTTGGGGATCACGCATGAGGTGACGGAGCACGGCCGCGTCGGTTCCCTCGAAGAGGCCGCAGCAGCGCGCGGCGTCACGCCGGACCGCCTCCTCAAGACGCTCGTCATCCGCCGCGGCGATGACGACTTCCTCTTGGTGCTCGTGCCGGGCGATCGCCAGATCAGTTGGCCAAAGCTGCGCGCCCGACTTGGCGTGAGTCGGTTGTCGCTTCCCGATAAAGACGTCGCCCAAAGCGCCACGGGGTACGAGCGGGGCACGATCACCCCGTTTGGGGCCACACCTGCGCCCACGGGCGAGCCGTGGCCGGTGATTGCCGACGCTCTCATCGCCGAGCGTGGCGGTTCAGTGAGCATTGGCGGCGGTGCGCATGGCGTGGGGATCACGCTCGATGCCGCGACGCTTGTTGACGTGGTCCGAGCCGATGTTGCGGACGTGACCGAGCCGGCCTAGTCCTTTGGCGGCTCGCGCTGCTGCCCGTCGCGGCCAGATCCATCAATAGCTCACCGCAAACGGCTTGTTGGGGTCCGATTGTCTCCAAC
>JAEYOR010000034.1 GCA_023411615.1 Actinomycetes bacterium | reverse complement strand
CTCTTCAGGTCGCGATCATGGCGGCCGATCGCGGCGACGATCGGGCGTAGCTCGCGCAGCATCTGGCGGCTGACGTCAAGGGCGACGAACTTGGTGTCCATGTCGTTCTCCTCGCTGTGCACGGGGTCTGCTCCTGGCTGGGTGTGTGGGTTCTCCCCCCCCCCCCCCCCCCCACCCGGCCGCGCCCCCCCCCGCCACGGTGATTCGTGCTCCTTAGAGCGCGCGCACCTGCTCGGCCTGAGGACCCTTAGGGCCCTGCGTGACCTCGAACTCGACGCGCTGCTGCTCGTTGAGCGTCTTGAAACCATCGGTGATGATGGCCGAATAGTGCACGAAGACGTCGGCGCCGCCGCCGTCCTGTGCGATGAATCCGTAGCCCTTTTCCGCGTTAAACCATTTCACGGAACCTTGTGCCATGCCTGTAATTCCTTGCTTTGAATGCCCGGGGACGGGAAGCGGGACACCTTGTCCTACTCGTCGCCGCAATGTCGTCCCCGCGTCTCTTTCAAGCCAGGTCTTGCACACTACGTCAATGCAACCAGGTACAGCATGACACAAATTAGTCGTGTGGGGGCGGGTCTCGGCGTTGTTGGGCCAGGAATTTCTCGAACTCCGCGCCCAGTTCGTCTGCCGTGGGAATAGGCCCGTCGAGCGGCAAGCCCTCGCTCCGAGACTCTTCCATCTGCTCGTACTGAGCCTCAAGAGCTTGGACAATCGCCTGCACTTCTTCGGATTCCGCCATCTGGCGATCGATCTCGGATCGCGCCGTCTCCGCTTCTTCTGCAAGTGCTTCCACATCAAGGGCGAGACCGGTGATCGCTTCAATTTGCCCCAGCGCGTGCTGCGCTGCAGACGGCAACGCAGACTGCGCGAGGTAGTACGGCACATGGACTGCAGCCGTGACGGCGTCATGGCCCGCTTGTCCCAACCGGTACTCAAGCAGGCCTTGTGCGGACGCCGGGACAGTCACCGTGCCAAAGAAGCTAGGCGAATCCGGGAGCAGGTCTTGACTCGTACCGTGGATGGTCGATGTATGCGGCTTCGTGTGTGGCACGGCCATGGGGATGCCGTGGGCCGCGACGGTGAGGCCAACGCCGAGCCGCTTCACTACGTCAATGACGCTCGAAATGAACGCCTCCCAGCGAATGTCTGGCTCGAGTCCGTGCAACAACAGATAGGGCGTGCCCTCGGCATCAGACACCATGTCGATCGCAAGGTAGGGCTCGTCGTACGACGTCCATTCATTGATCGAGAACGTCATCTCGGGACGTCGAGATCGATAGTCGAGCAACTCGTCCACCTCGAAAGTCACAACACGCAACGGCTCGCTGAGACCAAGCAAGTGTTCGCACACGAGCCTGCCGACCTTGCCAGCGTCAATGAAGCCGCGCATCGACTGCACCAAGACAGCATCACGGCCCGAGCGCTCGGCCCATTGTGCGACGCCGTCCGTATTCCAGGTGATCAGGGCCATGCGTCAACTCTTGCACGGATCACTCGCGGCGCAGGCCGATATCGCGCGCCGCGAACGCGAAGGGGCTCCCCTGACGCGCACAAGTCATGGGATGATTGTCTACTGCCCGCGTCCGGAGCGGGTGAAGTGAGAGGGCGTTCATGCACAACGAGTCCACGGTGCGCGCGGACACCGGAATTGACGCAGAGCAACGCGTTGTCGACGGCCTGTACGCACGGCTCGATGAACTCCGCGACGAGGCGGTCGAGAGGCTTGCGGACGTCCGCAGACAGGGGCCATCGGGTTCGCCCCAGAACCGCTCGGAACGCGATGCATTCGCCACTCTTTACGAAGACCGCATTGCCCAACTTGACGGGGTCGAGGACCGCTTGTGCTTTGGACGCCTCGACATGGCCGACGGCGAACGCCTTTATGTAGGCCGCATCGGCCTCTCAGACGCCGATCTTGCACCGCTGCTCACTGACTGGCGCGCGCCGGCCGCGACGCCGTTCTACGCCGCCACGGCCGCACATCCCTCGGGTGTCATGAGCCGACGCCACCTCACCACCCAAGGCAGGCGCGTCGTTGCCGTTGAAGACGACGTTCTCGACGTGGCAGCGCTGAGGGAATCGGGCCAGGAGGCGAACCTCGCCGGCGAAGGCGCTCTGCTCGCCGCGCTCGACTCTCGACGCACCGGACGTATGGGCGACATCGTTGCCACGATTCAAGCCGAACAGGATGCGGTCATTCGCGCCCCCCTCCAGGGCGCTCTTGTGGTCCAAGGTGGCCCGGGGACCGGCAAGACGGCGGTCGCGCTGCACCGGGCCGCGTATTTGCTGTATCACCACCGGGAACTGCTGGAACGGCGCGGCGTCTTGCTCGTGGGCCCCTCCTCGACCTTCTTGCGCTACATCGATCATGTGTTGCCCTCGCTTGGCGAAACGGGTGCGGTGTCGACCACGCTGGCGGGGCTCGTGCGGGGAGTGCAGATCACTGCCCGCGAGCGCGACGACATCGCGATGATCAAGGGCCGTGCCGAGATGGCTCACGTGATCCGCGCGGCCGTGCGCGAACGTCAGCGAGTGCCGCGCGCGGATCAGGAGTTCCGGATCGATGGACGCACCGTTGTGCTCACGCGCGCCGACGTCAAGGACGCACAAGCACGAGCCCGACGCGACGGGAAGCCGCACAATGAAGCGCGAGCGGGTTTCGCGAAGGAGATGATCAATCGCCTCACTCGGCAGATTGTCGCCCAGTTGGGTGAGCACATTGACGAAGACGATCGCAAGGAGATTGCGCGCGACCTGCGTGATGACCGAGACCTGCGCATTGCGATCAACCTGTGTTGGCTCCCCATCAGCGCGGAAACGCTGATTCGTGATCTTTTCAGCAAGCCCCACCTCCTCCATCACTGCGCTTCTCGCTTGACGCGGGCTGAGCGTCGGCTCCTCGCTCGCCCAGCCGATGCCCCCTTGACCGACGCAGACGTGCCACTCCTTGACGAGGCCGCAGAGCTCCTTGGCGAACTGCCCCACGCACCCGCACCTTCGGACACCACTGACGCGGAGCTCGAGTACGCCAAAGAGGTGCTTGAGACCTTTGGCGGTCACACGATGATTCGCGTCGACGCACAGACGCTTGCAGATCGCATGCGGGCCCCTGCCAGCCGACGCTCTCTGGCGGAGCGCGCGGCCGAGGACCGCTCGTGGACGTATGGCCACGTTGTCGTGGACGAGGCGCAGGAGCTGAGTCCGATGGGCTGGCGAATGCTGCTGAGGCGCTGCCCGTCACGGTCGTTCACCATTGTGGGAGACGTCGCGCAGACGTCATCCCCGGCTGGCACCACATGGTGGCCAGAAGCGATGGATCCCCTCTTCCAGGCAGGTTGGCATCTGCGTGAACTGACCGTCAGTTACAGGATCCCGGCCGCCGTGGCCGAGGCCGCGCAGTCCTTTGCGCGCGCGGCTCGCCTGCCCGTGAGCGAGATGAGCGCGGCGAGGGATGTGGACGACGCTGTTGTCCGGTTGCGCGCGACGCCCGGCGGCCTTGTCAGCGCCACCATCGACGCGGCGACCGCCGAGCGCAATCGGCTTGACGAGCGCGATGGGGGCCTCGTCGCCGTGATCGCCCCGCCCGAGCGCACCGCGCAGATCGAAGCCCTTGCGCCCGAAGGCGTCGATGTGATGAGTGCTCGCGACGCAAAGGGTCTTGAGTACGACGCGGTCATACTCGCCGATCCGGCATCGATCGCCGCAGTTCCGCAAGACCTCTACGTGGCGATGACCCGCCCCACAAAGCGGTTGGTGCTCGTCCACGAGGGCGAACTTCCCGCCGGTCTGTAATTGCCAGAAACCCGCTTAAGGGACGGCAATAGCAGCACGGGTTGACGCGCGCTCAATGAGGCGCGTCGCCAATGGCGCGTCCGCGATATGAGCGTCGGGCTCCTCGACCTGAACGAGGATCTTCTGCATGACGAGCTGCCCGAGCGCCGCGAAGTCTTGCCGCACCGTTGTGAGGGCGGGGTGGAAGAAGGCGGCTTCCGGGATGTCGTCGAAGCCCACGATCGACACATCGCGAGGCACGCTGAGGCGCCGCTGACGAAGTGCCGACATGAGGCCCATCGCCGTGAGGTCATTCGACACGAACACCGCTGTTGGGCCGTCAATCTCGAGGTCCATGCCGATCCGGTACCCCGTTGCCGCGGACCAGTCACCTTGCAGAGGTTCGAATGTCTCGAGCCGCTGGGCGGCGAGCTCTTCGCGCCAGCCGCGGACTCGCTCGCGTGAATCAGGGGCAGACGGCGGGCCTGTCACATGGAGGATGCGCGTATGGCCAAGCTCGGCGAGATGCCGAACCGCAGCGCGAGCCCCGCGCGCTTGGTCGATCGAGGCGATCCGGGCGCTCCGCGTGGGCGACGACGTCGCGATGACGATGGGGACGCCCACGTCGATGGCCTGCAACAGTTCGACAACCGCCACGTCAACGGCAATGATGACGAGCGCATCGACGCGCTGACGCAAGAGCGCCTCGACGGCTTGTTTCACTGCGGCGGGGTCCGTGGGTGAGGCGCTCACCGAGTTCACCGAATACCGAGCCTCCCGCGCGGCGATGGTGAAGTGCATCGCGATCGATGTGGGGCCGAAGTCCGTCAGCGACGGGGTGATGAGACCGATCGAGCGTGTCCGCCTCGTGACGAGTGCCCGTGCGGCAGGCGACGGGCTGTAGCGCAATTGAGCGATCGCTTTTTCGACACGGCTCTTCGTCTCGGGACGAACATTCGTTGCACCATTGAGGACCCGCGAGACGGTCTGATGGGAGACGCCCGCCAAACGCGCCACATCGAAGATGGTTGCGTTGCGAGTCGGCTCGGCGGTGGCCACGGGCGTTCCTCAGTCTTCCACGTCGTCGGGGCGCGCGACGAGCGCGAGGAGAGTGTCGATGGTGAGCGCCTGCGATGGAAGAGTATCCACAAGTTTCATGTCGCGTAGAACCGCAACGCGATGTGATGACCGCAACACTTCTTCAAGCTCAGCAGAGATGAACATGACGGCCAGACCATCGTCGGCGAGCTCGCCAACGAGGCGTTGCACCTCAACTTTTGCGCCTATGTCGATCCCCCGCGTCGGCTCATCAAGGACGACAACGCGCGGGGCGAGGGCGAGCAGTCTGGCGAGCATCACTTTCTGCTGATTGCCTCCCGAAAGGTCTCCTGCCCGCCGGTCGGGATGAGCCGGGCGGATGTCGAGCGCCTCGATCCAACTCACCGCGAGTTCGCGAGCGCGCGCCGGCGTGAGCCTTCTCATCGCGCCTCTTTGAGCTTGCAAGGCGAGAGTGATGTTCTCCGCAATGCTCAACTCACCGATGATGCCTTCGACTCGCCTGTTCTCCGAGGAGTACACAATGCCTTCGAAGAGGGCCCGGCGTGGCGTCGTGAGATTCACCTTGGTTCCGTTGAGTCGCACCTGACCGCTTTCAAGTCGGTCAATGCCAGCGATCGCGCGAGCGAGAGCGGTTCGGCCCGAACCGAGCAGGCCGGCAACGCCGAGCACTTCTCCAGTCATGAGAGATGCGGAGACCCCACGAAGGCCCTCGTGCGTGACGAGGTTCTCGCCCTCAAGGACCGCGACGGCGTCGTCCTCATAATCAACCTCCGTGCGAGAGAACGCGACATCGACAAGTTCGCGTCCGAGCATCTTCGCGACAAGGTCGACCCGCAAAAGCTCCGTGGTGAGGTACTCACCGACAAAGCGCCCATCTCGGAGGACCGTGATGCGATCAGAAATCTCGTACACCTGGTCAAGGAAGTGCGAAATGAACACGATCGCGACACCGCGCTGCTTGAGTTCCTTGATGACCCGGAACAACTCCGCAACTTCTTCGGTGTCGAGACTTGACGTGGGCTCGTCAAGGACAAGAATGCGCACATCCGCGCTGATAGCGCGGGCAATTGCCACCAACTGTTGGGCCGCAACCGGGTGTGAGCCGAGCAAAGTCGCCGGGTCAATGGTGAGGCCAAGGTCTGCGAGTTGCTGAGCAGCGCGTACCCGCATCTGCTCCCAATCGATGCGACCGTGCTTACGCGGCTCGCGACCGATAAAGATGTTCTCTGCGACCGTGAGGTTCGGAAGCAGGTCGATCTCTTGGTAGACGGGGCTGATACCGCGTCGCAGTGCATCGCCCGGAGAACTGAATGAGACGCGCGCACCGTCAAGAAGGATGGTCCCCGACGAGGGCCGTAGAGCGCCCGTGAGGACCTTGATGAGCGTGGACTTGCCCGCGCCGTTCTCGCCCATGAGGGAGTGAACCTCGCCCGGTACAAGTCGAAAAGACACGTCATCGAGAACGCGCTCGGGACCGTAATCGACGGTGATGTCGCGCAATTCGGCAAGCGGGACCGCGTTGTCCATGGCACCATCATGCCCGGCCAACACGGTCCCGCTCGCCGTGCGTCCTATGACTTGGACCCTGAACGGGCCACGATGACGCGCTGCACCACGATGAACAGGAGCAAGAGCGCGCCCACGATGATCTGCATCCATGATTGCTCGGCACCCATGAACGAGATGATCGTCTTGATCGTGCCGTAGACGAAGACACCAATCATCGAGCCCACCACGTAGCCGCGGCCACCCGTCAACAGCGTGCCACCAATAACGACTGCGGCGATCGCGTCAAGCTCGGTACCAATGCCGTTACGTGGATAGCCGGCTCCCGAGTAGGCCGTGAGAATCAGGCCAGCGAGACCGCCGCAGAAGCCGCTGATGACGTAGGCCATCACGGTGGCCCCGCCCACCTTCAGACCCATGAGCTTGGCCGACTGCTCGTTTCCACCGATTGCGTAGATCGTGCGACCAAAACGGGTGAAGTGGAGCACAAAGGCTGCCAGAGCGACGGTCAAGAGCGCGATGATGCCGGTGGGCGTGATGTACCACTCGCCCAAGCGGAATCGTGTGGACTGAAGCCATAGCGTTGCGGAGTCCTCAACCCGAATTGATGACAGGCTGACGACGTACGCTAGACCTCGCCCGAGGAACAGTCCCGCAAGGGAAGCGATAAACGGTTGCACATGGAAGTACTGCACCAAGATGCCGATGAGCAAGCCGATTGCGGCACCACCGAGCAGCATCGCGGGAATCGCGATGACGGGTGGGAGACCATCGCCCAGCAGTTTGGCGCCCAGGATGCCCGTGAAGGCCATGACCGAGCCAACAGACAAGTCGATACCGGCAGTCAAGATGACGAACGTCATGCCGACGGCGAGCACCAACAAGTACGCGTTGTCGAGCAAGAGCGCCGAGATTGTCCGCGGTGTCACGAAGTCGCCCTTGAGGAACAACTCCGCTCCCGCGAACAGCAGCATCAAAATGACGACAGCTGCCAAAGTGGGAAGCATCGCAGAGTGGCGCACAAAGAACTTTTGTGTCGCCGCCTCGAAGGACGCGATCCGTGACGGCTGCGTAAGAGACGTTTGCGTCGTCATGAGGCCACCTCCTCGGCCTGCTGCGGGCTACTCGACCGCTTCGTGATAATGCTGACGATCTGGTTCTTCGCACGCCACAACCAGGCGCGTACGCGTGGCGACTGGATGATGACCACCACCATGACGACAACCGCGAAGAAGACGGGGCTCTGTGCGGACGGAATGCCCATGAACAAGATCGTCGACTCGAGCGTCTTGATGATGAACACACCAATGACGGTGCCTGCGATCGAGAACTTGCCACCCATCAACGAGGTACCACCGAGCACCACAGCGAGAATCGCGTACAGCTCGATGAAGAGGCCCGCCGCATTGGCGTCCGCTGCTTTGATGTTCGACGCGTAAATGATTCCGGCGATACCAGCGAGAGCACCACTTGCGATGTAGGCACCCCAAATGATGCCGCGTGAGCGAACACCGGCGAGGCGGCTTGCCTCGGGGTTGATACCAACGGACTCGGTCAGCATGCCCAGTGCGGTCCGACGCTCGACGAGTGCGATCGTCACGATCGCGGCCACCGAAATGAAGAATGCGAATGGCAGCAGGCTGAGGTAACCACTCGCGATAAACGCAAGAGGCGTGGAGTTGACCGTGGTGATGAAGCCGTCAGTGATGAGCAATGCGGCGCCACGACCCGCGAGCATGAGCACGAGGGTCGCAATGATCGGTTGAATACCGAAGACCGACACTAAGAGGCCGTTCCACGCTCCGAGCACTATCGACACGAGGATCGCGGTGATCACAGCAATAAGGACCGTACCAACGGAGTTGGGGGTCTCGGAATCAGCGATGATCGTCAGCGCGACCGCACCGGACACCGCCATGACGGCACCAACTGAGAGGTCGATGCCGCGTGTGGCGATGACTATCGTCATGCCGAGTGCGACCAACATCAACGGAGCCGACTGACGCAGGATGTCGATGAGCGCGCCATACAACTCGCCATCGCGCATGGTCACCTTGAGGAAGCGTGGCCGCGCAATCGAGTTGACCGCAATGAGAAGGATCAAGAAGCCGGTGGGCCAAATCAGCCGACTTCGAAAGAAGGCTCTCATGCCGCGCTCCCTTCGCCGCCCTTGGCGATGTAGTCAATGAGGCCGTCGTAATCGATCTCTGTCGATTGGACCTCGCCAATTTTGCGTCGATCGCGCATGACCGCAATGCGCTGCGCGATACGGAGCACCTCTTCGAGCTCCGACGAGATGAACACTACCGATAGACCCTTCTCCGACAATTCAGCAACCTTGCGCTGGATGTCGGCCTTCGCACCCACGTCAATACCGCGCGTGGGTTCATCGAGCACGATCAGTTCGGGTGCCATGGCAAGCCAGCGACCGAGCAACACCTTCTGCTGGTTGCCACCCGAGAGGTTGCCTGCGAGCAGGTTCGGATTTGCCGGCCGCACATCGAGTGCCTTGATGTAGTCCGACACGACGGCGTCACGTTCAGACGCACGAACCTTGCGGAGCCAACCTTGGCGGGCCTGAATGCCCAACATGATGTTCTCGGCAACCGTGAGATCAGCAATGATGCCCTCGGCACGGCGATCCTCCGAAGAGAACGAGATCTTGTGGTCGATCGCGTGACGTGGAGAGTGAATGCGCGCTTGCTTGCCGTTGACCTCGACCTCACCCGTCTCCGGGCGGTCGGCCCCGTACATCAAACGCACAAACTCGGTGCGCCCTGAGCCAAGCAAGCCTGCGATTCCGACAACCTCACCGCGGAATACCTCGATGCTGGCAGGCTCGAGTGTGTTGCGCTTGCCGATGTCAGTGACACGCAGCACGGGCGGCGGATCTCTATCGATGTGCCGGTGAGCTGTCGAGGCGATTGCCGTCAGGTCCTCGAGCTCGCGACCAATCATCGCCGTCACGAGCGCCTCGCGCGGAAGCTCCTCGACGGGGTACTCCCCAATCAACTGGCCATTGCGCAGCACTGTGATGCGATCGGAAATTTCGTAAATCTGCTCAAGAAAGTGCGAGACAAAGAGAATCGCGACACCGCGGTCACGCAGGTCCCGAATGACGGAGAACAAGCGCACAACCTCGTCGCGGTCGAGGCTCGATGTGGGCTCATCCAGGATGAGCACACGCGCCTCTCGCACCATGGCGCGGCTGATCGCAACCAACTGCTGGATCGCGATTGAGTGCCGCTCGAGTGGCGAGCGGGGATCGATGTTGAGACCAAGACTCGCGAGGTGACGCGATGCCTCGGCATGCGTTGCCCGCCAGTCGATCGACCCGCCCTTGCGAACCTCCTGGCCCAACATCACGTTCTCACCGACAGTGAGGTTGGTGCAGAGGTTGACTTCTTGGTACACGGTGGCGATGCCGGCCTCTTGCGCTTCGGCAGAGCCATCGAAGCGACGGCGTACGCCGTCAACGGTGATGGTTCCGCTGTCGACGCTATACACACCTGTGAGCGCCTTGATAAGGGTGGACTTGCCAGCACCGTTCTCACCCATCAGGGAGTGAACCTCGCCGGCACGAAGAGTGAAATCGACCTGGTCAAGGGCAAGGACGCCGGGGAATCGAATGGTGATCCCGCGCATCTCGACCGGGTGCTGCGTGGCGTTTTCCGCGGACATGACTGTCTGGGCTTTCTGCTCGGTGGGTACGTCTGGTGCGCGTCGGGGGGGGGG